>NZ_LR738724.1:1251330-1564163 GCF_902702775.1 Streptococcus suis | reverse complement strand
GTAGTTCGTTCATAACTTAGTATGATAAAATATTAATTTTACGATTATAATAACATACTAAGGAGAAAGTAATGAAATACGGTTATGCACGCATATCATCCTACAGTCAAAAACTCGATAGACAAATCAAGGCTTTAACAGATGTTGGTTGTGATATGGTGATAACAGATAAAGAGTCGGGGAAGAACTTTGATCGAAAAGGTTATAAGAGATTAATGAGGAGGTTGAACAAGGGAGATGAACTCTACATTAAGTCTATTGACCGATTAGGTCGAAACTATGAGGAAATCATTGAACAATGGCGGATGATTACGGTCATAAGAGAAGTTGATGTCATTGTCTTAGACTTTCCCCTGCTCAACACGAAGGAACAAGTTAACGGCTTAACGGGGCGTTTTTTATCTGAACTAATTCTCCAAATCCTCAGTTATGTAGCTCAAATAGAGCGAGAAAACATCAAGCAACGTCAAAAAGAGGGGATTCAGATTGCCAAGGAAAAAGGTGTCCAGTTTGGTCGCCAAAGTTTTGAAATCTCAGCAGAGGCAAAAGCAATAATAGAGCGGTATATTGCAGGTGAGATTAGCTCCTTGAGAAAATGTTCACAGATGATCGGAGTGAGTCATGTAACTGTTGCAAAATGGGTAAAACAGCTAACCCAAGATGAAATGTAAGAAATTAATAAAAAATTGCAATAAAAAGTAAGAAAAATGAAAAAAACAGTAAATAATAGTATACATAAATTTACACTTTAATCCATTCAAAATACCCCTATATTATGTAGTATACAACTATTGTTAAAAAAAGTATACTTTAATTTACAATTTCTCCCCATGAAAAAAAGGAGTAACAAAGATGAAGAAAAAGTCATCAATGAATTGGTATCACCAAAAGCAACGTTTCTCATTACGTAAGTACCACTTTGGCGCAGCTAGTGTGCTTTTGGGGACTGCTTTGGTATTTGGTGGAGCGCAAGTTTCAGCAGAAGAGGTAACTACTACAGGGACGGCTGAAAACACAATGCTTATTGCCAATGAGACCGAAAATGGAGAAGAAGGTGCACCAGCGAGTGAACCAAGTGCGTCAAGTACAACAAGTACGGAGGAAAATACTTCAGTAGCTCCAGCAGAGTCAGGAACTACTGCTGTGGCGGAACAGCCAGCAGCAGAAAACTCTTCTGCGACAGGCGAAGTGATCTATTTGCTTTCAAAGGATGGTCTAGAGAGCGCCATTGCATCGGCAAAATCACAAGACCTGAGCACCAAGACCAGCGAATCAGTAGCGGTTCTTTTGGCAGCGATTGAGCATGCGGAAACAGTCTTGGCGACTGCGACAAGCCAAGCTGAATTGGATCAGGCGCAAGCTGACCTTGTGGCAGCTGAAGCGCAATTGGCTGAACAAGTGGTCGAAGCAGAGGTAGAAAATACAACAACTCAGCCGGAAACTCAACCGATGACAACGACTAGAGCGGCGGTGGTTTCTGAAACAGTGCAACCTCTAGCTGCCTTGTCATCTCCGACGGCGACAGCTGTTCATGTCGCGACGTTTAACACTATTAGAAAGACACCAGGTATTGTCCAGCAAAAAATTACCCTGACGACCAAAATAAACGGTCGCGTAAATATCGGAGATACTCTGGAATATATATTTACGAATGTACAAGTTCCGCCTACTACATTTGGAGCAACCGTAAAAGACAGTAGTGGCAGGACAATTGGAACGGTTAAGCACACTAATATTGTCCCTGTTGGCTATACTAGACAACAGGGAGCAGTGGATGAAAGTCTTGGTGATACCTATGTAAAAGAGAAGTACGTCCTAACCTTTACTGAAGCTCTTGATAATACAGAGTTAAACTGGGACTTCACACTCTCTTCGGGTGCTTTTTATAATAAAGATTCTCATATCATGAGTCAGACAATAGCGGTAGATGGAGTAGAAATTGCTCGCAATGATGAAACAATTCCAGCTATGTCCCTCCCTACTTCAATGGAATCAAGAGGAGCGTTGACGGGACGGATTTATTCACGGCCTGACGGGAATCTAATCACCTCTTTGTGGTTCGACCATTATGTACCTTCAGGAAAAGGAGAAGATGGCGAAGTATCTTTCCGCATAGATAGTGGCAACCTATCTATAGATACCAGATTTATTAAAGTAGGTGATGTAGTCGATCTTATCAATATTCCGCTGACTGATGTTGCTTCAGCTCAATACAATAGTCGCGGTTATATATTTTACCCAAAAGTAGAAGGCGCTAAAGCAACAATTACTAAAGTTACCGATAAGGAACTATCCTACACTGTCACAGGGATTGATCCTAAACTTGCAACAGTCTATCGTCTAAATAAAAGTGTGCAAGGGATAGTCAACGATACCAGTACAGTTGTGAATAATGCGATGCCAATTAGCTATAATGTGACAGGTGCTAATACTGACGGAGAGACAATTTACGACAAAACGTATACAAATGTTCGCAACATTGACTATACAGGTGGAACCTTGAAGTCAGATACAGTTTTAGCTAAGCGTGGCTCCGTTTACGCAACCTATAAGACCGAGGATGGAGTGGAGCTCAAACCACAAGTCACAGTGATGGACAATCAAGTTGTCGGAGATCGTTACACTGCGACTGCAGAGGAGTTTGTAGGCTACAAGCTCGTTGCAACCCCTGCAAATGCGACTGGACGCGTCACAGAGTCTCCAATCACTGTAAACTTTGTCTACGCAGTGCACAACAGCACCGTGACAGTAAACTATGTTGATGCAGAGACAGGTGCGGAACTCCTACCAGTTAAGACAACCACCGTCCAAGTTGGTCAGCCTTACAGCACACAAGCTGAAACGATTACTCACTACGATTTGGTAGAAACACCAGCTAATGCCACAGGTACAGTCAGTGAGGGCGGCATTACCATTACCTATCGCTACAAGCAGCAACAAGCATCTAACCCAGTTATTAATCCTGTAGACACAGATGATACTACTGTGACAGGTACAGGAACTCCAGGGGCAACTGTAACCGTAACTTTCCCAGGTGGCTCAACCACTACTGTACCAGTCAAGACGGATGGAACATGGAAAGTTTCAGCACCAGATGATCTTGCTAAAGATGACAAGATTACAGCTATCCAAACAGAAACAGGTAAAAAGCCAAGTGAACCAGCAACTGTGATTGTAACGGAAGCGCCTGTCAAAGATACAAGTAGTACACCGACAATCAATCCAGTGGACACGGATGATACTACAGTGACAGGTACCGGTACCCCAGGAGCCGCTGTAACCGTAACCTTCCCAGATGGAAGTCAGACCACAACTCCAGTCAAACCAGATGGCACTTGGTCTGTTCCAGTAGCACCAGGTAGCTTGAAAGAGGGTGACCAGGTCACAGCCACACAAACGGAGTCAGGTAAGAACCCAAGTGCACCAACAAACACTAACGTCACTGCTGCACCGACACCACAAGCAGACGACTTCACACCGAAAGGTCAAGACGTGCCAGCTAAAGTAGGCGACACACCAAAAGCCGAAGACGGTATCTCTAACAAAGGCGACCTTCCATCAGGTACAACCTATGAGTGGAAAGATAAGCCAGATACGACAACGCCAGGTGACAAGCCAGCAACCGTAGTCGTGACTTACCCAGACGGCTCTAAGGATGAAGTCCCAGTAACGGTTAAAGTGACTGAGCCAGCCAAGGAAGATAGCGTTCCACCAACAATCAACCCAGTTAATCCAGGTGATACGACAATCGGAGGCGAAGGCACCCCAGGTGGTACCGTTACCGTAACCTTGCCAGATGGCAATACAGTAACTGTTCCAGTCAAACCAGATGGTACATGGACAGCCCCAATCACCCCAGCCAAACCAGGTGACACTTATACAGGCATTCAAACCGAACCAGGTAAGAATCCAAGTGATCCAACATCAGTAACTGTACCGAAGACTCAGGCAGACGACTTCACACCGAAAGGTCAAGACGTGCCAGCTAAAGTCGGCGACACACCGAAAGCTGAAGACGGTATCTCCAACAAAGGCGACCTTCCATCAGGTACAACCTACGAGTGGAAAGATAAGCCAGATACGACAACGCCAGGCGACAAACCAGCAACCATAGTCGTGACTTACCCAGACGGTTCTAAGGATGAAGTCCCAGTAACAGTTAAAGTGACTGAGCCAGCTAAGGAAGATAGCGTTCCACCGACAATCAATCCAGTCAACCCAGGTGATACGACAATCGGAGGCGAAGGCACCCCAGGTGGCACAGTAACCGTAACCTTGCCAGATGGTAATACCGTAACTGTTCCAGTCAATCCAGATGGTACATGGACAGCCCCAATCACCCCAGCCAAACCAGGTGATACTTATACTGGTACGCAAACCGAACCAGGTAAGAACCCAAGTGACCCAACTTCAGTAACTGTACCGAAGACTCAAGCAGACGACTTTACGCCGAAAGGTCAAGACGTGCCAGCTAAAGTCGGCGACACACCAAAAGCTGAAGACGGTATCTCTAACAAAGGTGACCTTCCATCAGGTACAACCTATGAGTGGAAAGATAAGCCAGACACAACAACGCCAGGCGACAAACCAGCCACAGTAGTCGTGACTTACCCAGACGGCTCTAAGGATGAAGTCCCAGTAACAGTTAAAGTGACTGAGCCAGCCAAGGAAGATAGCGTTCCACCAACAATTAACCCAGTTAATCCAGGCGATACGACAATCGGAGGCGAAGGCACCCCAGGTGGTACAGTAACCGTAACCTTGCCAGACGGCAATACAGTAACCGTCCCAGTCAATCCAGATGGTACATGGACAGCGCCAATCACACCAGCGAAGCCAGGTGACACATACACTGGTACGCAAACCGAACCAGGTAAGAACCCAAGTGACCCAACTTCAGTAACTGTACCGAAGACTCAAGCAGATGACTTTACGCCGAAAGGTCAAGACGTGCCAGCCAAAGTCGGCGACACACCAAAAGCAGAAGACGGTATCTCTAACAAAGGTGACCTTCCATCAGGTACAACCTATGAGTGGAAAGATAAGCCAGACACGACAACGCCAGGTGACAAACCAGCAACCGTAGTCGTGACTTACCCAGACGGCTCTAAGGACGAGGTTCCAGTAACGGTTAAAGTGACTGAGCCAGCCAAGGAAGATAGCGTTCCACCAACAATTAACCCAGTTAATCCAGGCGATACGACAATCGGAGGCGAAGGCACCCCAGGTGGTACAGTAACCGTAACCTTGCCAGACGGCAATACAGTAACCGTCCCAGTCAATCCAGATGGTACATGGACAGCACCAATCACGCCAGCCAAACCAGGTGATACTTATACTGGTACGCAAACCGAACCAGGTAAGAACCCAAGTGACCCAACTTCAGTAACTGTACCGAAGACTCAGGCAGACGACTTCACGCCGAAAGGTCAAGACGTGCCAGCTAAAGTCGGCGACACACCGAAAGCTGAAGACGGTATTTCCAACAAAGGCGACCTTCCATCAGGTACAACCTATGAGTGGAAAGATAAGCCAGACACTACAACTCCAGGTGACAAACCAGCAACTGTAGTCGTGACTTACCCAGACGGCTCTAAGGACGAGGTTCCAGTAACAGTTAAAGTGACTGAACCGACACCACAAGCAGACGATTTCACACCGAAAGGTCAAGACGTGCCAGCTAAAGTCGGCGACACACCGAAAGCTGAAGATGGCATCTCCAATAAAGGTGACCTCCCATCAGGTACAACCTATGAGTGGAAAGATAAGCCAGACACAACAACACCAGGTGACAAACCAGCAACTGTAGTCGTGACTTACCCAGACGGCTCTAAGGACGAGGTTCCAGTAACAGTTAAAGTGACTGCACCGACACCACAAGCAGACGACTTCACGCCGAAAGGTCAAGACGTACCAGCTAAAGTCGGCGACACACCAAAAGCTGAAGACGGCATCTCCAATAAAGGCGACCTTCCATCAGGTACAACCTACAAGTGGAAAGATGAGCCAGACACGACAACGCCAGGTGACAAACCAGCCACAGTAGTCGTGACTTACCCAGACGGTTCTAAGGATGAAGTCCCAGTAACAGTTAAAGTGACGGATCCTAACAAGGATACTGATGGCGACGGTGTTACTGATGAGGATGAGAAGAAAGATGGTACTGATCCTAAGAACCCAGACACTGACGGCGATGGCGTCAAAGACGGTGACGAGAAGAAAGACGGCACTGATCCTAAGAACCCAGACACCGATGGTGATGGTGTCAACGACGGTGACGAGAAGAAAGATGGCACCGATCCTAAGAACCCAGACACCGACGGCGATGGCGTCAAAGACGGTGATGAGAAGAAAGATGGCACCGATCCTAAGAACCCAGACACCGATGGAGATGGCGTCAACGACGGTGACGAGAAGAAAGACGGCACTGATCCATTAAATCCAGACACTGACGGCGATGGCGTTAAGGATGGAGATGAGAAGACCGACGGCACCGATCCTAAGAACCCCGATACCGACGGCGATGGCGTTAAGGATGGAGATGAGAAGACCGACGGTACCGATCCTAAGAACCCAGATACCGATGGAGACGGTGTCAACGACGGTGACGAGAAGAAAGATGGCACCGATCCTAAGAACCCGGACACCGACGGTGGTGGTGTGAACGATGGTGACGAGAAGAAAAATGGTACTAACCCACTTGACCCATCAGACGACAAGAAAACCCCAGAAGATCCTAAGAAGGATACTGATGGCGACGGTGTTACTGATGAGGACGAGAAGAAAGACGGCACTGATCCTAAGAACCCAGACACCGATGGTGATGGTGTCAACGACGGTGACGAGAAGAAAGACGGCACTGATCCTAAGAACCCAGACACCGATGGTGATGGCGTCAAAGACGGTGACGAGAAGAAAGATGGTACCGATCCTAAGAACCCAGACACCGACGGCGACGGCGTTAAAGACGGTGACGAGAAGAAAGACGGCACCGATCCTAAGAACCCCGATACCGACAGCGATGGCGTCAAAGATGGTGACGAGAAGAAAGACGGCACCGATCCTAAGAACCCAGACACCGACGGCGACGGCGTTAAAGACGGTGACGAGAAGAAAGACGGCACCGATCCTAAGAACCCAGATACCGACGGCGATGGCGTCAAAGATGGTGACGAGAAGAAAGACGGCACCGATCCTAAGAACCCAGACACCGACGGTGATGGCGTCAAAGACGGTGACGAGAAGAAAGATGGTACTGATCCTAAGAACCCAGACACCGACGGCGATGGTGTCAACGACGGTGACGAGAAGAAAGATGGCACCGATCCTAAGAACCCAGACACCGATGGTGGTGGCGTGAACGATGGTGACGAGAAGAAAAATGGTACTAACCCACTTGACCCATCAGACGACAAGAAAACCCCAGAAGATCCTAAGAAGGATACTGATGGCGGTGCGAAAGATAGTGGAACAAATTCAAATTCTTCCGTTAAAACTCCAACTTCTGGTGCGACTAAGCTTGGTCAACCATCTTCAGTAGGAACAAATAAACAGTTGCCAAATACAGGCGATGCCTCTAATCAAGAAATTGCTTTTGTTGTAGCAGCTCTCTTAGGCGGCACAGCTCTCGCTATGAGAAAACGTAAAGAAGAGGAATAGTGGCTGGTTAGTTTACTTAACTCCTGTTGACTCATTCGTATTTTATTGGGCTATTCAACCCCACTAAGTTTTACTGAATTCTCTTGATACCTCATCCCCCCAGACAATGTTATCAAGATCTAATCATTACTTATATGAATAAATTCTTTCCAAAATACCAATTCTGCTTGCAGAAACATACTAATATTTCTAATGACGAAGGTGAAGCTTTTTATTGAGTAGCCCAAGTGTTTAATAGATAGTGGAGTGGGGAAGGGGTCCTATAGTGGGAGGGATTCTCTTCCTCTGCTCCATTTTTGTTACGTAAAATAAAACCGATTGAATAGAAAACTAAAAGTGAGAAAGGAGACTTATGTGACGTATTCTCAACAAATGGTGACTGTAAGCGTCATGGATATAGATCGCCATGTAGAAGTAGCTAAGAAAACTATTGAAAGCCCGCAAGATTATGATAATGCTAAAGAGTTAGCTATTTGGCTAAATAAGGGATATACAGTTGAAAACATCACAACAGAGGAAGTCGATTCAGAAGTTTTTATTACTCTGTATTTGAAAGAAAGAGTGGTATTAGTACTACCGTCTGAGCCTAAAGTTCCAGGAACAGCAGTTGACGGAAAAGGAAAATTAACATGGCCAGAGGGTGTCGCTGAGGCAGACTTGGTCAATGTTTTTGAACGGATACTCTCTTTTACCTACGAAGATGGTCGTCAGGCTCTCCCTCCTGTTGTTCAACAGATAGTCTTATCACGAACAGCCATGTTTAATTTTGTGACGGAAGAATTGACCTATCTACCTTGGAGGTCTTCTACAGGTAATAAATCTTTTCCTCTGTATTCTGTGCAAGAGCTTCCTGGCTTTACTCCATCAGAACGAGAAATTCCTGCTATTGAGGTTCTTTCCTTGCCTACAAACCAAGTTTCGACGACTATTGTCTATAGACGTAGTACCAGAGAAATTCCTATTCAAGTAGTAGATGAAGAAACTGGGGCAATTCTTGCAGAGGATACTTTCAATGGAAAAACGGGTGATGTGATTCGTTATCCAGCCGCATCGCTTGTTCAGGGCCTTATTGCAAAGGGTTATGAAGTGGTTCGTAATGACTTGGAATCTTCTCAATATATTCATGCAGAAGGCAATGTTCCTATCGTTATCAAGATGAGGCCAGTAGTGATGGATATTGATGTGCCAACTACCTATCCAGCGGTAGGAGAACGTGTCTATCCGGAAATGGAAGATAGTATCGTATGGCCTTCAGAATTAGGAGAAGAAGAGCTTCATCGGGAAGTCCAGCGGACCGTTCATTTCTACGATGAAGAGGGGGAAGTAATTCTAGAACCGATTCATCAGGTTGCACATTTTTATAGACGGGCTCAATGGAACTTGGTAACAGGTCATATCTACTATGGTCCGTGGGAAGGTGAGACAACGGTTTTTCCAGCCGTTGAAGCACCCAAAATTTCTGGTTATTTGGCTAAGCCACTCCATATTCCTGCATGGAATCATCTTTCGCCGATGAAACAAAATCGGATTGAGTCCATCACGTACTCTAAAATTATCCAAAAGATTCTCATTAAATTAGTCCTTGAGGAAGATGGCGTAGAACTAGACACTATTCAGCTATTTGGAAAAGCTGGAGATCCAATTCACTATCGCCCAGATGAGAAAATCCAGACATACTTGGCAGCTGGTTATGAGTTGGTCTCAAATGACTATCCAACAGAAGGGATTTTTGGTGTTGATGATGGAGAAGAGAACACCTATCAGATTATTCTCCGTTCTCGCCTCCTCACGGTAATGCCAAATCAGCCGAAAAAAGCTGGAACGGTTGTTGATGAAAATAGTCCTACAGGGCCGTTTTGGCCAAAGGGTGTAACCGAAGAGGAGTTGAAGCGTACGGTTCACCGTCGGATTCGTTTTTTGTATGAAAATGGGGAAGAGGCTTTTCCTGATAGACTAGATATGGTAAGCTTCTCTCGGAGTGCGCAGGTAAACCTTGTCTCAGGTTTAATTACTTATCAACCATGGGATCATAATCACCTTATTTTCGAAGAGATTACGCCTCCTGAACATCCTCAATTTTATGCGGACCATCTCCGTGTTTCTTCTACGGAGGTCACTCCTTACAGCGCACATCAAGAAATAACAGTATATTATAGTGAACGAGAAACCGTATATACTCTTCGTATTTTTCGAGAATCTGATGGTGTATTACTGAGGGAAAGGAAATGTCATAATCCAGACACAGAAGAGATTACTCGTGTCTTCAATCAGATGTTACTACCTCTGACTGATGCAGGATACTGCCTTCCTAAGAAACATAAAAAATTAGAAATTCAGTACCAACAAATCGATACGGAATTAACGCTCTATGTTCACTCAGTCAAAGAAAAGGTAACGATAGAATCACCAAAAGAAGCTTTTTCGACTATAGAAGGTTATCCACGCCTATCTTGGCCAAGTGGTCTCGAGATGGAAGATTTAACTAAGACTGTAACACGTACCATCTATTTCCAATGTGTTGGTCATGCTCCTTTTAAAGAGGAACGGCAAGTCATTCATTTCTCACGTCATGCCCTTGTTGAGATAGCGACGGGTGAAATTACCTACGGTCAATGGACTTGTTCCACCTCATCAGGATTTGATAAGATTCTTTCGCCAGACTTGGACGATTTTGACATGGAGGTGGGGCATGTACCGGCAAAACCATCCTCCCTTATCACAGAGAATGAAGTTGTCCATGTTTATTATCGACCAAAGGTTGGAAATATTCATATTGATTATCAATCTGAGCACGGCAGTTTAGGAAAAGAAGTGTTAACAGGTATGCTGGGAGAAGAAGTTTCTCACCAACTGCTAACATTTCCGGGGTATGAAATTCTGACTAGTGATTGTCCATCTATCCTATCGTTTAGTGAGCAAGAACTTCACTATACTGTTACCCTACGTTCGAAAGTGATGACTGTCGATTATGAGCATCCGTTACCGGCTTATAGAATGATGGATTTGGATGGTTGTTCGACGATGGTTCCAGTAGGATTGGAAGCACACGATTTAACTTATATCAATCAACGAGTTATTCGATTTTTATCTGACACGGGTCAGACCTTATTTCCAGACATTGTTCAAGAAAGCAGAGTCAGCCGGACAGCGGAATTAAACCTTGCGACGCAGTCAGTCCGATATGGTGAGTGGGAAGTAGAGGCACCGTTCCCAGAAGTTAGGGTTCCAGATTTAGTTGGTTATGAAACTCAAAGGCAGTTAATACCAGAATATTCTGTTACTCCAACAGGTGAGAAGCTTGTTTTTAATGAAATCGTACGATATTATTCTTGTCCATATCGATTCTATATTCGTATCATAGATGTCAATACCTTGCAGGTTCTTGAAGAACTTCAGTTGGTGATTCGAACAGGTGAAGAGGCTCCGTATAATTTGGAGCAATTAGTTGACATCTATAAAGACGAGGGTTATGAGCTGTTGGAGACGAAGGTGGTCGGTGAAGAAGACTATTATCGTGATGTGGAGTTGTATCTTCAAGCACGGATAGTTGAGGTTCATCGCGAAATGATTGAAAACGACTATCAAGAACTCCCCTTGGACTTGGCTCAGTATTTACGTCGTATTCCACATTTGACTCTCCATCATCTTGAAAGAAAAATCAGGAGAACAATCTGTTACCTAAATGAAGAGAGAGAAGAAGTAGCGGATTCATATATTGGGGAAGTGCTTTTCGAAAGGGAAGCAGCAGTCAACTTAACTACAGGAGAGGTATCTTTTGGCGATTGGTATAGCCGCTATCCAATCTTTGATGCCATTGTGCCTCCATTAGTAATTGGGTATCAATCGAGTCAGGAATTTATTCCAAGTATTACATTGGAGAGTTCAGAAACTGCTGATATACTCGAAGAACTATATTATTTTTCAAGCGGTCCATCTACTGTCGTTGATGTTAGCCGTATGGACGAAAAAGATACTCACATTGGTGAAAATAAGTCTTCGACCGATAGACATGCGACTCAGTCAGATGGAAAAGAAGTACCAGCAATTGCTACAAAAATTAAAAAGCAAAGTTTATGGACACGTTTGAAAAAACTATTTCACCTGGGAGACACGACTGATTGATATGTCTTAGATAGGTATAGCGAATGTAGTCGATTCGATAAAGATGTATTAAAAGTACATTGCTTGTTTTATTTGTTAAATTTGTTTCTATGATTTCCATGGTAAACTGCCACTATGGTCTTGTAGAATCAAATCAGACTAGTAAGAAATAGGTTGGGGTCTCTCCAATCTATTTTTTATACTTAATGAAAATCAAAAACAGACTAGCTCCAAAGGTTTGGGGAACCTTTGGAGGTTGGAGATAGAGCGAACGTAGTTCGTTTCTACTTACGCAGATAGAACCCTGTTACTATTAACAGGCTGAAAGGCTCCACTGGAGCCTTTCACTCATCAAATCAAGTCAACAACGTCTGATTTTGATTTTTGAAGAGTATCAATCAAAAATGTTTACAAATGTAGTCGTATGTTGTATAATTTGTTTACAGATGTAGTCGGAAAAGGAGTAACCTATGAAACAAGCAAGCTATCCCATTCAAGGTATGACCTGCGCTTCCTGTGCTCTGACGGTTGAAAAAGCTGTTGGTAAATTAGCAGGGGTAGAAGAGGCTAGTGTCAACCTAGCGACTGAAAAATTGAGTGTTAGCTATGATAAAAAGCTTTTGGGACTAGAGGATATTCGTCAGGCAGTTGAAAAGGCGGGCTATCAGCTAGTCGATAACTTGGTGACCGAGTCTTATGACATTTCAGGCATGACCTGCGCTTCCTGTGCTCTGACGGTTGAAAAAGCTCTGGGCAAACTAGAAGGTGTAGAAGAAGTCAGTGTCAATTTGGCAACAGAAAAGGCGACTATCCGTTATAGCCGTGATAGGCAAAATCCAGCCAGTCTTGAAAAAGCAGTTGAGCAAGCAGGCTATCAACTGATTAGACCAGATCAAGTGGAAGAGACGGTGGATAAGGGACCAAGCAAGGAAGACAGTCTTTGGAAACGATTTGTCTGGTCAGCAGTCTTTACTCTTCCACTGCTCTATATTGCTATGGGTCCTATGTTACCCTGGGGTGGGCTTCCATTACCAGCCTTGCTCCATCAACCGCTAGTCTATGCGGTCAGTCAAGTCCTCCTGCTCATCCCTGTCCTTTATATGGGACGCAGTTTTTTCCAAAAAGGCTTTAAAACTCTCTTGCAAGGCCATCCCAATATGGATTCCTTGATTGCCGTTGGGACTGGAGCAGCCTTGGTTCAAGGCCTGTTGATGATTGCTTTTCTTCTGATGGGGAAAGAAGTAGCCATGCACGGTCACCATCCAGAACTGTATTTTGAATCAGCCGCCGTTATCTTGACCTTGATTACCTTGGGAAAATATTTTGAAGCTAGAGCCAAAGGTCAGACTTCTGAGGCCATTAAGAAATTGATGGATCTGGCTCCCAAGACGGCCCAGGTCTTACGAAATGGGCAGGAAATACAAGTGCCGATTGAAGAAGTGGTGGTCGGTGACCAGGTCATTGTTCGCCCAGGTCAGCAGATTCCTGTTGATGGTCAAGTTCTAGAAGGCCAGACACGTGTGGATGAGTCCATGCTGACGGGTGAGAGCCTGCCAGTGAAGAAGGCTCTAGGCGACAATGTTTTTGGCGGTACCCTTAATCAGCAAGGTGCCATTACCATGCAGGCTACCAAGGTTGGTCGTGATACGACTCTGGCTCAGATCATTCGCTTGGTAGAAGAGGCTCAAGGATCTAAGGCCCCCATCGCCAAATTGGCTGACCAAGTATCTGCCGTCTTTGTGCCAGTTGTCATGGGCTTGGCATTCTTGTCTGGGCTGGCCTGGTACTTCTTGGGGCAAGAATCCTGGATTTTTTCACTAAGTATTATCATCGCCGTCTTGGTCATCGCCTGCCCTTGTGCTCTGGGTCTAGCAACTCCGACGGCTATCATGGTTGGGACTGGAAAAGGGGCAGAAAACGGTCTTCTGTTTAAGTCTGGTCAAGCTATTGAAACCCTACAAGGTGTGAATACCATTGTCTTCGACAAGACAGGGACTATTACAGAGGGCAAACCCCAGGTGACGGACATTCATCTCTTGTCTACTAAAAATCGTGAGCAGGTCCTCCAGCTGGCAGCAAGTAGCGAGCAATTTTCCGAGCATCCTCTGGCTCAGGCTCTCCTGCAAGCTGCACAGACAGAAAAGATTACTCTCTTGCCCGCCACCGATTTTCAGGCTCTTTCAGGTCGTGGTCTTTCGGTGACAATAGCAGAGCAGACCATCTATCTGGGAAATGAACGGTTGATGCGGGAACAGGGAATTAATGTTTCCCAAGGACGTGCAGTTGCGGAGGCATTTGCCCATCAAGCCAAGACGCCTGTTTTCCTAGCCAGCCAGCAAGAATTACTAGCAGTCATTGCCGTTGCCGATAAAGTAAAAGAGACCAGCCGTCAGGCTGTCCAGGCTCTGCAAGCCATGGGCTTAGAAGTGGTCATGCTGACAGGGGACAATGAAAAAACTGCCAAAGCCATTGCCAAGGAAGTCGGCATTGAGCAGGTGGTCAGTCAGGTCCTACCAGATGACAAGGCCAACCAAGTCAAGCTATTACAAGAACAGGGCAAAACAGTCGCTATGGTAGGGGATGGCATCAACGATGCCCCAGCTCTAGCTCAAGCCCATGTGGGTCTGGCCATTGGTTCTGGGACTGATATTGCCATTGAGTCTGCCGATATTGTCCTCATGCATAGTGACATTTTGGATGTGGTCAAGGCTGTTAAACTCAGCCAGGCAACCATGCGGACCATCAAACAAAATCTCTTCTGGGCCTTTGCTTATAATGTGATTGGCATTCCAATCGCCATGGGTCTATTACATGTATTTGGTGGACCTCTGCTCAATCCTATGTTTGCAGGTGCAGCCATGGCCCTTAGCTCAGTGTCCGTCGTCTTGAACGCTCTGCGATTGAAAACCTACAAACTATAGCAAAAATACCAGTCAAAAAACTGGTATTTTTGATTATAAACGCTTACAATAGATATATTAAGTGCAAGGGAGATGTTTATGACAACCTTTATTGGAAAACCGGTGACCTTGGTAGGTCCACGATTGCAGGTGGGAGATACCGCCCCTGATTTTGTCCTCATGGCCAATGACTTGAGCCTGAAAAGTCTGAAAGACTTTGGCAAGCAGACTAAGGTCATCAGTGTGGTGCCTTCTATTGACACAGGGATTTGCGATACCCAGACTCGTCGCTTCAATCAGGAACTGGCTGACCGTGACAATACGGTTGTCGTGACGATTTCAGCAGACCTGCCTTTTGCCCAAAAACGCTGGTGCGGGGCTGCAGGTTTGGAAGATGCCATCACCCTGTCTGATTACTATGACCATGCCTTTGGTAAATCCTACGGTGTGCTCATGCGGGAGTGGAATTTGCTGGCGCGTGCGGTCTTTGTCCTTAATGCCGACAATGAAATCACCTACGTAGAATACTTGGACAATGTCAACGAACATCCAGATTATGATGTGGCTTTAGAGGCTGTTAAATAATAATATAACGGTGTCTGAGCAGGCATCGTTTTTTTGTTTTTTATATTGACTTATAGTGAACTACAAGTGTTATAATGGCATACAGGAGGTATAGACCATGGACAAACTCGGCTACACGATTGCGGAAGTCAGTCAAAGATACCAGATCAATAGTAATACTCTACGTTATTATGAACGAATTGGCTTACTGCCAGATGTTCCAAGAGCAAGCAATGGACATCGCTATTTTACAAAGGAAATCCTGGCTTGGCTGGAGATGATTATCTGTCTGCGTCACTCAGGTGTCAGTATTGAAACGCTGACAGAGTATGCTTCCTTGTTGAAGGAAGGAAATAGCACCGTTAAGGAACGGGAAAACTTGTTGCGGGAGCAGTTGACAACTCTCTATCAAAAGCAGGCCAACCTCCAACGCTCCATTGACCGCTTGGAGAAAAAAATAGCCTTATATGAATCAGGTGAGATTGAACAAGACCTTTCCTACTTTGAAGACTATGCGATTTTATCCGATGAAAAGGACAGTTGGAAGGAGATAGATGTATGAAAATAGATGTATTTGCCCATGTATTGTTGCCCCAGTTTTACCAAAAAATGTTGGCCCTTGATCCAGCCTTGCCTCAGAAAATGCCTTTTTTGCAAAATCCTGTCCTGCAAGACATGGAAAAAAGGCAGGCTCTACAAGATCCAGCTGTCAAACAGATTATTTCATTTGTCAATGTCAATCCAGAAGATTATCTGGAAGCAGAGCCAGCTTTGGCTTTGGTTCAAGAAGCCAATCAAGAACTCTTGGAAACTGTTCAGGCCTATCCAAATCAATTTTTTGCTGGTGTGGCCATGCTGGCCCTGAACAACATTGAGGGAAGTCTGGAAATTTTGGAAGACTTTGTCGATAAAAATCCTGAAATGGTTGGCATACAGCTGTTTTCAAGACACCTTGGACTATCCATTGCAGACCAGAGCTTCAGACCAATCTTCGCTAAATGTGAAGAATTAGATATTCCTATCTGGTTGCACCCTGTATTTGACAATCGCAAACCAGATAATAACATTGTTTTTTCATGGGAATACGAGCAGAGTCAGGCTATGCTACAATTGGTGGAGGCAGGAATCTTTCAAGATTATCCTAATCTGAAAATCATTGTTCACCATGCAGGAGCCTTGGCCCCCTTCTTTAGCGGACGGATTCAGTACATTTTGCCGGAAAAACAGGTGGAGGACTTCCGCAAGTTCTATGTAGATACCGCTATCTTAGGCAATCCAAAGGCTCTAGAATTAACCATCGACTATTTTGGCTTAGATCGGGTACTCTTTGGAACCGATGCGCCTCTTGGGATTGCGCCTGCAGGGGCTACGCTGGTCATCTCAGAAGCTATTGACTCCTTGCACTTATCTCAAGAGGACAAGCAAGCCATTTACTCTGAAAATATCAAACTATTACTGAAGGAGACAAAATAGATGAGTAAGCCAGTTGTTCATTTATTTCATCTAGGAGTTGATGAGAAAAATCGTGATAGCTTTTACCAAGTGGGTATGGAAAATTTCCAGACCTCCTATGAAGAGGAAGCTGGCACTCTTGCCATGTACGCCAGTTCTTTAAAGGGAAATCCGTTGGAGTACAAAATTTTTGAGGTCTATGCAGATGAGGTGGCCTACCAAAGTCATCGGACTTCTCTGCACTACCAATCCTATGTAGAGCAGGTGGGATCCAAACTCACCAAGCGGGAGGTCTATGAAGTAGAAGCCTTGTTTTTGGAAGAAAAGTTGCCGTCTGGAGTGTGGCTAGGACCAGAACACCATTTCCTAAAATTTGCTCAGGTTCAAGTGAGAGAGGGAAGCCAGGAAGCCTTTGAAAATAGTGTCCTAATAAACATGCAAACTTCTATAAAAGAAGAATCAGGTGTTTTAGCAATGTATGCCGCAAAGGACAGCCAGCAATCAAATCGTTATTATTTCTACGAAGTGTATGCGAGTGCGAAAGCCTACGAAGACCACCGTTTGACTCCGCATTTTCAACGCTATATTTCAGAAACGCAGGATTTGGTGGAAGAAAAAAACTTACAGGACTTGGAAAACAGTATCGCAATCTCGAAAGGGCAGTTGGCTTTTTCTAGCTAATTTGTATCCCCTAACTTTCTGTGCTATACTGTTGAAATGAAAAAATTTTAACAGGAGATTCTATGCCCTTTATCAAGCATAAAAAGGTCGAGTTGACCGAATTATTTTATGATTTAGTTTATGTCTATACTATCAGTCAGCTGACGTCGATTATCCACCATTCCCATCAGGGAGTCGTCAGTCTTCAATCATTTTTTAACTTCTCAGTTGGACTGATTATTTTTGTCAATTCTTGGATGGTGCAGACTGTCTTTACAAACCGTTTTGGGAGCAACAGCCTGCGCAATATCATTTTCATGTTTTTGCAGATGATCTGTCTTTTGGTGGCATCAAGTGCAGTTGCAGGAGAGTGGCAGACTAGTTTTGTATGGATTTTTCTACCCATGGCCATTATTTCCTTGCTGCTTCTGGTTCAGTACATTTTAGAATATTTCCAGACTTCAAACGATGCGGATCGGAGTCTGATGAAGCAGTTTTTCTATATCCTCGGTTTGCGGTCTGTCATGCTCTCCCTTTCCTTATTTTTCCCTTATGAGATAGGTATGTGGATTGCCTTGGTTGGTATTCTCTCGACCTGGTTGCTACCTGGATTGCTCAGCGATCCCAACCGTGGCTTTGTTTCGGCTGACTTGAATCCAGTAAATTTTCCACACTTGATGGAGCGCTTGTCGCTCTTAGTGATTATTACCTTTGGTGAGTCCTTGATTGGAATCTCAGAGCATTTTAGTCCAGAGAATTTTTCTTGGGAATCCATTGCGATTTTCATTACTCTAACAAATCTTTTCATGGTCTATATTGTAGAAGTGGACCACCTGCTTGATGTAGAACGGGAAGAAACTGGGATTCGTGCCATTTATAGTCACTACCCCATACTCTTTGGGCTCAGCTTGATAACCATAGCCCTCTCATTTTTTGGAAATGGTGACATGAATACCCAGTACACCGTCTTTTATTTTTATGGTGGCCTAGTCCTCTTTATACTCGGACTCCTTCAGCACAATGTTTATAATAAGCAAGGCAGAATCCTATCCAAGCAATTTCAATCTACCCAGCTCCTGCTCATCAGTATCGGCTTTGGAATTAGTCTGCTAGTCTTTACTCAGTCATGGAGTTGGTTGATCGTGACCAGCTTGATCGTGACTAGTCTGATGATGATTGGTTTTGTTGGTATGAACCTTGGTCATTCGGCAGAATAAAAAATCCCGCTTCAATCGAAGTGGGATTTCTGCTTACTGACGCTCAATAGTCAGGCTGATTTTGACGATTGGTTTGCCTGGCGTCCGCTTGGTCCACCAGTCTTTTATGTGGAAATAGCTGAGCAGGGCAAGCAGGATTGGATAGGCAGTTGACCATACACTGATAAGTGTATGGAGTTTTGAGACTTGAAGTACCAGTGATTCCTTGGTTGCCAAAAGGATGCTCTTATCACGAATGTAGTCTTGAATGCTGTCAAATAAGACCTGCACATCACCAATTTTCGTCAGGGGAGCTTCAGCTACGATGGCTTGAATTTCCGTCCCAATCGCCTGAACATCCAGGTCTTGTATGGCTTGGATATTTTTCCATAAGTCCAGTCCAGTCGAGAGACTAGTCACCAAACCAAAGACAATCAAACCGATTGAGTCCCAGAACAAGAGGCGGTAGCCCCAAAGAATGAAGGTGTTAACCTTGCCGTCCAAGAGCTTGAAGGCCTTGATGAGCTTGCTAGTTAGGACATAGAAGAGAATGATTTCTACTAGGCAGATGAGGACCATGACAAGTAGAAGCAGGATTGCCCGACGCAACCAGCCCTGAACCAGCTGGTCTTGAATCAGATCGCTGATGTTTTCTAGGTCAAGCTGGAAAAGGCCTTGGATTTACTTGTTTAAAATGGTACGTGAAAGAAGAAAATCAAACAAGAAAGTATTAGGTAGATTGCACTCCAAGTAAATGAAGATAGGGATAATTTTTTCACTTTTCATGCCTTTCTTATGCTAACGTTTGCACACCAAGGCATTGTAACATATGTTCAGTTTGAAGTCTAGTGACTGGCTTGCATTCGGCTTATTTTCGTTTATACTTTTCTAGGATTTTAGCTGTTGCTAATCGGATAAACACAAGATAGCAACAGGTCACACCAGCCATTTCCAGCAAGAGTTTCTGCAACTGCTTCCCTACTGTTATGGTAGACTGAGGATTTGCGCCAATCAGAATGGGATATTTTTCTTGGAAGGTAAATCGGAACTGATGTGCCAATAGAAGTAGCATTAATAGGATGAGGGCATAGATAGCAACTTGGAGGAGAAGAGCAAGTAAGGTCAGGCTAGTGGCATATTGACCAGGGGATAGTCCGTTGATAAAGAGGAGACCACGATGTTTGGAAAGGTCAGTCATCAGAAGCCAGACTAAGAGACAGCAGATGACGAGAGGAATCATATAGTTACTAGCTGGAAGAAATTGTAACAAGGTCAGATAAAAATCCTTGGGAGCAGTAGGATAGTGAAAGGTAAGAGTTTGCTCTAGAACTTTTTTATAGACTGTGATACGTTCTGCCAGTTCGCTTCTCGTAAAATGATTGATTCTATTTCCCTTTGCCTCCCAGTTTTGCAAGGTCTGATAGAGTTCTAACTCAGTTTCCAAGACCTCCTGACTTTTGCCTTGGATATGTTCCTTTTCTAAGTAGGTGGTTGCCAGTTCCAAGAGTTTTTTATAATAATCCATGCTTTCCTGGTCTAAGGCTTGGGCCTCCTTATCGTCAGCATACAAGACAATTTCAGCTTCTTTTTTGACTTGTATGATACGGGTTCGATCCTCAAATCGTAGGTTTTCGGCCTCTAGAACATTCCGATAGGACAGAGCAAGTGGAATCAGAGCCACAGCAGTCATGAGGGCTAGAAAAATAGCATTACGTTTCAGTCGTAGAATGAAAAGGAGCAGTAGATTCATGGTCAAGCCTCCCTATTCAAATAGTTCTTTATAGATTTCTTCGGACTGGTGCTCCTGAATGCTAATATCCAATATTTCCACCTGACAAGCCATGAGCTGGTCTAGATAGAAATGCAGACTATGAACACTGGTGTCTACCTGAATGCTATCATTGGCCAAAGTCAGTCCCTTCACTTGCCCAAGTTTCTGAAAAACTGTCTGATTGTCACTAGTCTGAATGGCATATTGTCGCCCAACCTGTTCCAGTTTCCACTCAATGATTTTTCCCTGTTTGAGAAAGAGCAGTTGATCGGTTAGCTGGTCCACCTCGTTTAATTGGTGGGAAGACACGATAATGGTTGAACCATTTTTGGCTAGTTTCTGGAGCAATTTTCTGGTCTGGATGTAGCTGGTTGGGTCCAAGCCGTTCAAGGGTTCATCCAAGAGCATGACCTGGGGCTTGTTCATAATACCGATAGCCAGCAGGAGATGTTGCTTCATTCCTAGGGAATAATTTTTGACAGGGATATTCACATAATCACGGATACCGATTTCTTGGATGACTTCCTCAATCCGCTCTTTGGGTAAACCTTGGATAGTTTGGACCAATCGCAAATGCTCCAGTCCAGTCAATTCAGGGTAGAGGACACGGTTGTCCTGCAGGTAGGCAAAGGTTTGGTAGACATTTGGATTATCGTGCTTTTTGCCATTTATTGAAATCTCTCCCGAATCAACGGTTTGCAGGTTGGCAATGCAGTCTAGGAGGGTTGTCTTTCCAGAACCGTTTGGTCCAATCAAGGCCCAGATTCCAGGCTCCACCAGTTCTAGGTTTAGCTGGTCCAGTATTTTCTTTTTCCCGTAGGATTTGCACAAATTGTGAATGGATAATCGCATGGTTAGACCTCACTTTTTCTTGTCAGGAGATAGAATTGCAGGCAATAGATGAGCAGGTTACTGATGAGAAGGACTGTAAAAACTTTTGGAATACTGTATCCTGTTAATTGATGGTAGATGATAGCACTTCCGTCCGCCAGATTGCCTGCATTCCATAGGCTAAATGGATTGAAGATATGGGGAAAGAAGTTGGCAGAGATGACAAGTCCCAGTGTGATAACCAGTCCTGCCAGTCCATTTTTTAATACTCTAGTCAAGGTCTGTGCCACTCCCAGCAAAAATAGAAGGTAGAGATAGTGCATGCCACAGGCTAGCAAGATGACTTGGTAAATAGGTTTTATGGTTGTGGTGATAAAACTGTAAGCCAGTCCCTTACTGCTATAGGTGGTGACGGGATAGATCCAGCTACTATTTCCATTCAGTAAAAAAGCGATGAGAAACTGGCTAAGATAGAAGGTGAGAAAAAGAGCAGTATATAGTACCAGAAAGGCTAGATACTTGTTTCGCGTAATCTGAATCCTACTCAGACCTAGAGTTTGCAAAAGTCGAATCTGCCGGCTGGTTCCCTGCTGGTCCTTAATGAAAAAATTGGTGAAAGCTAGGAGAAATAGGGGGAGAGAGATGATTAGCCCTAGCTGTTTTTGACCCTGCCAGATTTCATGACTGGTTCCTTTTAAGGCCTGCTGTCCCAGGCTCTTGACGATTTCTCTATCTGTTGGTGTTTTGGGATTCTCAAAGGCTGTTAGGTAAAGCGCGGTTGGAAAGGCTGAGGGTATCTCCTTTTCTAGCAGATACTTGGAAATCAAGAAGGTATTTTCGATGGTTTGTGGGGTAAATTCATAGCTTCGGTAGGAAAGGCTAACGTATTGGCCATCCTGCTGATAGTGCTGGATATTTTTCTCATAAAAATAGGTCCAGTCCTCCTTTTTGACCGCCTCAATCTCCTTCTGGTAGTTGGCAATATAGTCTGTAAAAAATGTTTTTTCAGCCTGATAATCTTCTTCGCTGAGAGTTTGATTCTGATACTGTGTTTCTAAATCTTGTATGATATTTTCAAATTTTTGAATGTATTGTTCATAGTTTTGGATGACATTTAATTTGGCTTGGCGATTTTGGTAGCCTGCTAGAAGGGAACTAGCTAGAATCGTCATCAGCATGACCAAGATAGCGACCAAGTTTTTCTTGATACGGAAAAATAGCTTTCCTTCAATTTGAAACATAGATACCTCCAAGGGAGAAATGGCGAATAGGTAGATATATAAATGTGTTATTTTCTATAATTATAATATCAACATAAATATAAATCAAGAGATTATACAAAGAACTGGAATATTTTTGTCTAATTTGATATACTAAATTTATCATAAACAAGGAGGGTCTTTTATGGAAAAGACACAGATTATTCAAGACGTTTTGGCCCTCATTCAAGACTTGAATCAGGCCTTTCAAGCAGATAAAGTAGGAACAGCTGATGAGCAACGGTTCCAGCATAATTTGACTGAGACGACACGCATATTGTCGGAGGCCAAGACGGTCACCAATTCAGAATTGATTGCGATTGAGAAGTTCTACCGTTCGACTAGTTTTTTGGTTGGACTGGGCGATCTGCGGTTGAGTGAGACTAGCAGGCAGGCTTGGAAGGCCTTTGACCGCTACTACTACCAGACCATCAGAGAAGAGCTGAAACTCTATGGTGGCTCTGCTATTGCCCAAATCTAAAAGATAATAGGAGAGGGTGAGAATCCCTCTTTTGTGCTATAATAAAGTATACGAATTTAGCCGATAGAAAGAGAAGAAGCGAGGTGTGCCATGTCCTACATCCAAGTAAAGAATTCGTCAAAATACTACCAAATGGGGGATGCGACCATTGTGGCAAATGACGGTGTGTCCTTTGAGATTGAAAAGGGGGAGCTGGTCATCATTCTCGGCTCATCTGGTGCGGGCAAATCCACTCTGCTCAATATTTTAGGTGGCATGGATAGCAATGACGAGGGGGAGGTTTGGATTGACGGTGTGGATATCGCACAGCTGTCCAGTCATGAATTGACCAACTACCGCCGTGATGACGTTGGCTTTGTCTTTCAATTTTATAATCTAGTCGCCAACCTGACTGCCAAGGAAAATGTGGAGCTAGCAGCAGAAATTGTCAAGGATGCCTTGGATGCCGAGGAGGTCTTGGAACAGGTCGGACTTGGTCACCGTATCAATAATTTCCCCGCTCAGCTTTCAGGCGGCGAACAACAACGCGTGGCTATTGCCCGTGCTATTGCAAAAAAGCCTAAAATTCTCCTCTGTGATGAACCGACAGGTGCCCTGGATTATCAAACAGGTAAGCAGGTCTTGCAAATCTTACAAGATATGTCCCGCAAGCAGGGGGCGACGGTGATTATCGTTACCCACAATAGTTCCCTAGCCCCTATTGCAGACAGAGTGATTCGAATGCGGGATGCCCGTGTACACTCCGTTGAGTTACACGCAGAACCACAGGATATTGCAAGCCTAGAATATTAGTGGATGAAACTATGAAAAAGAAAATCTACTGGAAGGATATGAGACAATCTCTGCTTTCTTCCAAGGGGCGTTTTTTGTCCATATTTAGCCTGATGATGCTAGGAGCTCTAGCTTTGACAGGTCTGAAAGTAACAGCTCCCAATATGGAAAAGACGGCCCAAGCCTATATAGCCAGTCATCGAACGATGGATTTGGCAGTAATTTCAGGTTTGGGACTTAGTCAAGCTGACCTTGACGAATTAGAAACGATAGAAGGTGCTACTCTTGAAGCAGGCTACTTTAAAGATGTGGTTACTAATGAAGGTCAGACTGCAATTCGGCTGTTTTCAGTTCCCAAGACCCTATCGACCTATAAGCTAGTAGAAGGGGAAATGCCCAGTCAAAAGGGGCAAATAGCCCTATCAGCTTCTTTAAAAAATCGTTACAAATTGGACGATACTGTTCAAGTGACGGAGTCTGATAAGGATGGAAAAATCTTGACACAGACAAGTTTTACTCTTGTGGGCTTTGTCGCATCAGCAGAAATTTGGGACAATGAAACCATGGGCATGGCTGCAAGTGGTGATGGGCAGTTAGGTGGCTACGGCCTTGTTAGTCAGGATACCTTCAAATCAGAAGTTTACACTATTGCCCGTATTCGCTATGATGATTTGGTTGATTTACCATATTACAGTCAGGCCTATCAAGACAGGTTGGACCAGCACCAAGAAGACTTAGAAAAGTTATTGGCTAACAATGATGAACAACGATTGGCAGCTATTCAGTCAGATGGACAGACAGATATTTCAAAAGGGGAAGAGGAAATTGCTCAGGCTCAATCCCAGCTTGAACAGGCAGAGTCAGAACTGGAAACAGGGGAGGAGCAATTAGCGACAGGTCGTAGAGAGTTTGCGCGTGGTAGGGCTAAGGTTGTCCAAACGGAAGCTGAATTACGAGCCGCCCAAGCCCAACTATTAAAAAATAAGTTTGAATTGGAAGAAAGTAAAAAGGAATTGGATGGGCGTAAGGCTCAATTAGAACAGACTGCTTCGTTTCTAGACGGCTATCAGATGGAATTAGAAACGTCAGCCCAGCAGTTAGAAAAGGCCAAGCAAGAATTGGATTCCCAAAATGCCCAACTGAGTCAGACCGCATCTCAGATTTCCACAGGGCGAGCTAGTTGGTTTCAAGCTCAGCAAGAGTTAGACCTTGAAATTGCCAATCACTTGCAAGAAGACCAAACCCTCTCAGACTATCCTGACTTGTTAGCTAGACAGGAAGGTTTGGATGTTGAGAAAAGCCGATTAGACCAAATGGAATCTGTCCATGAGCAGGCCAACCAAGCCTATTTACAAGGTTATGATTACTATCAAACCAAACAAAATGAATACAATAGCAATCTAGCCCAGTACCAAACTTGGAATCAAGAATATCAGGCAGGTTTGGCCCGTTATCAAGCAGGTTTGAGTCAGTATGAACAAGGCATTGCAGCCTACAATAAAGGAGTAGAAGACTATGAATGGGGACTTAGTCAGTTAGAGTCTTCAAATCAACTGCTTCGTCAGGAAGAACTCCGTTTGGAGGAGGCTGATAAAGAGTTAAGTCAAGCTCAATCCCAATTTTCTGAAAAGAAAGCTTCGGCCGATCAAGAAATTAGCCAAGCTCAAACCGAGATTGCTCAGGCCAAATCCGACTTAAGTAAGCTGGAAAAAGCGCCTTATCAGGTCTATACTCGAACAAGCCTACCAGGGGGGGATGGCTATACTACCTATAGCAATGCGACTAGGTCTATTGCAGCAGTGGGCAATGTCTTCCCAGTTGTTCTCTACCTTGTCGCAGCTCTAGTGACCTTTACTACCATGGCCCGTTTTGTCGATGAAGAGCGAACCCAGTCAGGTCTCTTCAAGGCCCTTGGCTATACGAATAGACAGATTATGGCTAAGTTCATTCTCTATGGTTTGGCGGCAGGTCTGGCAGGAACAATAGTCGGCATAATAGCAGGTAATCTCCTCTTGTCTCCACTTATTTCCAACATTATTACGCAGACAACCGTGATAGGACCAGCTAAACTCCATTTTTATCCCCTTTGGACAGGTTTAGCCTTGCTCCTGTCTCTGGCTTCCTCGGTCCTGCCAGCTTACTTGGTGGCTCGTGGGGAACTGACAGAAAAACCTGCTCAGCTACTTTTACCTAAGCCACCGGTTACAGGCTCCAGCATTTGGCTCGAAAAATGGCCGGCTATCTGGTCTCGTCTAAGCTTTACCCATAAGGTGACAGCCCGCAATATCTTCCGCTACAAGCTTCGTATGCTTATGACCATCTTTGGAGTAGCAGGGACCGTCGCCCTTCTTTTTGGAGGACTGGGTATCCGTTCCTCTATTTCAGGAGTTGTCCAACGACAGTTTGGGGAGCTGATCCATTATGATATGTTGGTGGTGGAAAATAGCAGAGCTACTGAGGAAGAGTTGGATAAGTTAACACATTTTCTTCAGTCAGATCAGGTTCGCCAATCCTTGCCAGTGGCTTTTGAACAGCTCAATCAAACGGTGGATGAAAACGGTCAGAGAAAGAATCTATCGATTAGTCTCTACATTTCAGACCGTCGGGATTTTGGAAATCAAGTCAGTATGGAAACTTCGACAGGTCAGCCTATTAAACTGAGTGATAGGGGGATTGTCCTCACAGAAAAATTGGCGCAAATCTACGGAGTCTCAGTTGGTGATAAATTATCACTGACCTTGGAAGATAAGGAAGTTTCAGTCAGGGTAGAGGCTGTGGCTGATATGTACGCAGGGCATTTTATCTATATGACAGATAGCTACTACGAACAAGTGACCGGCAAGCAGAAGACTGCTAATGCCTATCTGGCTCAGTTGAAAGACAGTCAGTTGGGGCATATTCAGACTCTTGCAAGTCAACTCCTAGCGATGCCAGCAGTCAGAAGTTTGGTTCAAAATACTTCTCTTATAGACATGCTTACCACGATTGCAGGCTCGCTTCAGACCATCATGACCATTCTAGTCATTCTATCCATCTTGCTTGGCTTGGTTATTCTTTACAACCTTACAATTATCAATATGTCTGAACGGATTCGTGAATTATCTACCATCAAGGTACTAGGCTTCCACAATAAAGAGGTGACCATGTACATCTATCGTGAAACCATTGCCCTTTCGCTGATTGGTATGTTGGTTGGACTGGTTGGCGGTATCTATCTCCACAAGCTCCTTCTTGCCATGATTGGTTCGGACAGTATCCGATTCAATCCATCTGTCGGACTAGAAGTCTATCTCATTCCTATCTTAGCCATTAGTGGAATTTTGGCTGCTCTTGGTTGGTACGTCAATCACCATCTGAGAAAGGTGGATATGCTGGAGGCCTTGAAGTCGGTTGATTAAAACAGTCTGGGAATAGACTGTTTTAACCCGAGCCATGAAATGGGAGAGCTAGGCACAGTCTGGGAATAGACTGTTTTAACCCGAGCCATGAAATGGGAGAGCTAGGCACAGTCTTGGTTTGGAAGGAATTTTAAAAAGAGAATGACAGTCTTGCGATTCAAAAATCCTAGTGTATCTAGGATTTTTCTGTAAACACAAGTCTAGAAGTATGCTATAATCATCTCATGAAAACAATAAGTGATTTAGGATTAACAGGTCGAAAATTAGTTGGAGAAGGTCTGATCTTAGTCTTCATCGGTCTTGGATTTTTAATTGCTGGTTGGCAATTTCCAGGACTGATTCTTCGATTTGTTCACGCAGGTTTATTCTTTTTAGCTTTATATGAATTAAGCATGATATTTTTCAGAAAGAAGAAGTCGAGTGAAAGTGTACTTGCCCTAGTGGGAAAAGCAGTATTATTTGGAATTTTGGCAAGTATTGATTTGGCTATTCAAATTCCTCTCTATTTTGCAGCTATTTTTATAGGGATTTACCAGCTTTTTACGGCAGTCATTAATTTCATTACTTTCTATCTATATAGAAAAGATGGGGTGCAGCCACGGATTCGTTTTTTGATTGACGGAGTTTGGCTATCCCTGTTAGGCATCGCCTCTCTCTTTGTATCAGGCACACAGCTGGTTGTTCAAACAATTGTCATCGGAGGGTATCTAGTCTTGTACGGACTAACTAATCTGCGTGATGGTTTCTTGTTTGAGGAGGCGATTGAGCAACAAAATCTTAAGCGCCATGTCCGTTTGCCTCTACCTTTATTTTTAGCAGCTTTGATTCCTCGTATGACCTTGCAAAAAGTCAATGATTACTTGGCGGATAATAAGGGACAAACAGCTCAATCTATCTATAACCGCCACAAAGAAATTGCGGAGCTTCCAGCATTAGAAGTCTTTGTACACGTTGGAGAAGAAGGGTTCGGAGCAGTTGGGCATGTTGATTTGAGTTACAAAGGGCAGGTCTACGGTTTTGGTTCATACGATGTCCTGTCAGAGCGTTTGGGTGGTGCAATTGGTGACGGAGTTTTGTTTAAAGCTGAACGTCAGGCCTACATTGATTTTTGTAACCAAGAAGGAATGACTATGTTGGGCTATCAATTAGCATTGAGTTCTGAGCAGGAAAAAGCAGTAGAAACGCGACTAGCTGAAATAGAAGGTTTACTGCTTCCATGGCAACCAAGTGCGGAAAAGGTCTCTAGAAGGCCAGACGGCCAGCCTATCGAAATGTATGCCTACCGCATGAAAGAGGCAATTGGGGCAGCTCTTTTCAAATTTAAAAAATCAAAATTCAAAACCTACTTTGTCCTCTCAACCAACTGCGTCCTTTTGGCTGATTCAGTAATCGGTCAAGCAGGAACAGATGTCCTAGGCTTGCGCGGTTTCATTGCTCCAGGAACCTACCAATCTTACCTAGATCAAGAATATGAAAAACCACATAGTTTAGTAGTAGCAAAGAACATTTATTATCGAAAAGAGAAATCCTAGTCACTGACTGGGATTTTCTATTATTCCAGCCCTCCCTAGTCCACTAAAACATACGTTTCATGCTATAATAGAGACATGAAAAAAAATAAATTATTATTAATCGATGGCTCTTCGGTAGCCTTCCGTGCTTTCTTTGCACTTTATAATCAAATTGATCGTTTTAAGAGTCCGACAGGTCTTCACACCAATGCTATCTACGGCTTCAATCTCATGCTGGACCACATGATGAAGCGGATTGAGCCGACCCACATTCTTGTGGCTTTTGATGCTGGAAAGACCACTTTCCGCACGGAGATGTATGCAGACTATAAGGCAGGTCGTGCCAAGACTCCAGACGAATTCCGTGAGCAGTTTCCTTTTATCCGTCAGATGTTGGATGCCATGGGAGTCAAGCATTACGAACTGGATCAGTATGAGGCAGACGATATTATCGGTACCTTGGACAAAATGGCAGAGCGGACAGACATCCCTTTCGATGTGACCATTGTTAGCGGTGATAAGGATTTGATCCAGCTGACTGATGAGAACACCGTAGTCGAAATTTCCAAGAAAGGCGTTGCCGAATTCGAAGAATTTACCCCAGCCTACCTCATGGAAAAAATGGGGATTAGCCCTACTCAGTTTATTGACCTCAAGGCTTTGATGGGAGATAAGTCCGATAACATTCCTGGCGTGACCAAAATTGGTGAAAAAACAGGTCTAAAACTCCTGACAGAATTTGGTTCTTTGGATGGTATCTACGAAAACATTGACAGCATGAAGGCTTCTAAGATGAAAGAAAACCTGATTGCTGATAAGGAGAAGGCCTTCCTATCTCGTACACTTGCTACCATTGACACCAATGCACCAATCGAAATTGGTCTGGATGACATTGTTTATCAAGGTCCAAAGCTAGAAGAACTAGGACAATTCTACGATGATATGGGCTTCAAGCAATTAAGGGCTCAGTTAGGTACGACCAGCTCGCAAGAGGAAGCGGTACTCGATTTCCAAATCGTAACGGAAATCAACCCCGCTATGCTCAAACAAGACCAGTTTTTCTATTTTGAAATCTTGGGTGAAAATTATCACCGAGAGGATTTGGTTGGTTTAGCTTGGGGAGATAAGGAGAAAATCTATGTCGGAGGGCCTGAGCTACTTGATAGTCCAGTCTTGCGTGACTTTTTAGAACACCAAACCATAAAAACCTATGACTTTAAGCGTGGAAAAGTTCTTCTTGACCGAAAAGAGATTACGCTACCTCCAGCTACTTTCGATAGCCGTCTAGCCAAATACTTGCTTTCCACCGTTGAGGACAATTCCCTAACAACCATTGCCAACCTCTATGGTCAGACCAGTCTTGTTCCAGATGAGGCAGTTTATGGCAAGGGTGCTAAGTTAGACTTGCCAGAACGCGAGGTCTTTTTCCCACACTTGGCACGTAAGGTTCAGGTTTTGATTGAGACAGAAGAGCCGATGTTGACCAAATTAGAAGAAAATCAGCAATTAGATCTTTTGTTTGACATGGAGTTGCCACTGGCAAATGTTTTAGCTAAGATGGAAATTGCTGGTATTAAGGTGGAAGCTGAGACTCTCAAAACTATGCAATCTGAAAACGAAGTTTTGATTGACCAGTTGACCAAGGAAATCTATGAACTAGCTGGTCAGGAATTTAATATCAATTCGCCTAAGCAGCTTGGGACCATTCTCTTTGAAGAGATGGGACTACCGTTGGAATATACCAAGAAAACCAAGACAGGCTATTCAACAGCAGTAGATGTCTTAGAACGATTAGCGCCAATTGCACCAGTTGTGTCAAAAATCTTGGAATACCGTCAGATTACCAAGCTTCAATCAACTTATGTAGTCGGCTTGCAGGATGCCATTTTAGAAGATGGTAAGATCCATACCCGCTATGTACAGGATTTGACACAAACAGGTCGTCTATCTTCGACGGATCCTAACTTGCAAAATATTCCTGTTCGTCTAGAACAAGGGCGCTTGATTCGTAAGGCATTTGTGCCATCGCTTGAAAATAGTGTCCTTTTAGCATCGGACTATTCACAGATTGAATTGCGCGTCTTGGCTCATATTTCTCAGGACAAGCATTTGATTGAGGCCTTCCAGCAAGGTGCAGATATTCACACTTCGACAGCTATGCGGGTCTTCGGTATCGAAAAAGCTGAGGATGTGACACCAAATGACCGTCGGAATGCCAAGGCTGTAAACTTCGGTGTCGTCTATGGTATTTCGGATTTCGGTCTATCCAATAACTTGGGGATTACACGTAAGGAAGCTAAAGCCTATATCGATACCTATTTTGAGCGCTTCCCAGGAATTAAGAATTACATGGAAACCATTGTTCGTGAGGCACGTGATAAGGGGTATGTAGAGACGATTTACAAACGCCGTCGTGAATTACCAGATATAAACTCTCGCAATTTCAATGTCCGTAATTTTGCGGAACGAACAGCCATCAACTCACCAATTCAAGGTTCGGCCGCAGATATTCTCAAAGTAGCCATGATTAATCTCGACAAGGCTTTGACTGAAGCAGGTCTTGCGACACGTATGTTATTGCAAGTACACGATGAGATTGTTTTGGAAGTCCCAGTGGCAGAGCTAGAAACGGTAAAAGCCATGGTAAAAGAGACTATGGAATCGGCGATTAGCCTGTCTGTACCATTGATTGCGGATGAAAATGAGGGACCGACATGGTATGAAGCTAAGTAAGAAAGGAAGAGCATGAAAAAGATAGTTCTTTGTATTGGTCTATGTAGTCTTCTGCTCGCAGGTTGTGGAAAAACAGCGCAGAAGACTGAGAAAACACCAGCTTCCTCAGGGGAAGAGTTTTCAACCACTTTACCGATTTTGCAAGAAAAACAAGATACTACGAACGAACAGTTCAATGTTTTAGCAAATGCAGAGCTTATAGCTGTTAATAGTACACAACCTGCTGACGAAACACAAAAAGGCCACAAGATTTATGCGGCCAATAATGGTGTTGCTGAAAAAGATGAAAATGGGAATATCAAGGAATATTTCCGTTATTATGATGTGCCATCTACTTGGACAATTAATGCAGAAAATACTCAGGATGAGACAGTCGCTGCAGTCTATGATGTTAAAGAAGGTTCCAGCAATTACATGGTCCAACTCTATAATATCAATGCTTTTAATCAGTCTCCATTGGAAGACGGTCGCAATATGACGCCGGAGGAATTAGAAGCACGGATGGTTGAAACAAATCATTCCTTTAGTGAAAAGACAGTTGTCACAATCAATGGTCAGGAATGGCAGGTTGGGCGACAGTTATTAACAGATCAAAAATTAGCTCGTCTGACTTTTTATCGGATGGAATCGACAGCTACTTATGATGACTCCGTGGTTGTGGGTTCAATCTATTATTCCTTAGATCCAGGAACCGATAAAGATCGGACCAACCTTAAAAAGGTTATCGGGCAAGTTAAGGATGTCGTGTACCAAATTGCTAAAAAATAATCAAGGTAGACAAACTATAATCAGTAACGAGTTAAAATTGACAAGATTGTGTTATAGCACACCTTATTCATTAAACTTTTATTGATTCTAACATTTAATATACATTAAAGGAGGTCTCTATGTCTTATTCCTTCCAAAATCCTAGTCAGGACATTATCTTTGACTATCTGAAAAATGCTAAGACTATTGCGGTGGTCGGTTTGTCTAGTCGAGAAGAGACAGCAGCCTACCGCGTTTCCAAGCTCATGCAGGAAGCGGGCTATAAAATTATTCCAGTTAATCCCAAGGCTGCTGGTGAGACTATTTTAGGAGAATTGGTCTATAGTAGTCTAGCAGAGATTGACCAACCTATTGATATTGTAGATGTTTTCCGTAGAAGTGAATTTTTACCAGAGGTAGCACAGGAATTTATCCAGTCGAACGCCAAAGTTTTCTGGGCTCAACTTGGTTTAGAAAGTCAAGAAGCAGAAAAACTGTTGCGTCAGGCAGGTCGTAACGATATTGTCATGAATAAATGTATCAAGATTGAATATCTTGAAATGAAAGAACAATACGAATAAGTCGGGTATATTTATCCGACTTTTTTCATCGAAAAAGCAGTTCAATGAACCATTGAACTGCCGGATGACTCTAAGTGAGGAACGCTTAGAATTGGAACAAATTACTACACATGGCGTAAAAATAGAAAGGAAGAAATCTGCTCCAATACCAAGCAGGCTAAAATAGTCCTTTGTCGCTCCTCAGTCATAGTATAACACAATCCAAATGTTTGTACCAATTATTACTATATTTTTTTCTTAAATATCAACATAAAAAGCGTGTATAAAAATAAGAGCATATATCGCTCTTATTTTTATACGTAACTCATTTTCTTAGCCTGATCATCTAAAATTTCTTCATGGAAGTGCATTTGGGCAGCATAGTGATACGGCCATACATATAAACCAGCCAGGCCAAATGTAATAATGACAAGAAGGAACCAGCCAATGAAGGATAAATCAAGTGTAAAGCGTTTAAACTTGTAACCTTTCACCAACTTTCGACTAGACCGAATGATTGAAAAGGCACTTGTATATTCTTCGCGTTCCAATTGTTCAAACAAGATATATTCTACCTGTGAGTAGGCATAGATTTGTGGAATATAAAGAGCCAACCCTAAAAGGATAAGTAGGATACCTCCCATAGCCATTAGCCCCAGTATGGCAAGGATTTCCATAGGAAGCGCATTAGGATCCAAGGTTTGACTGGATGCAGCTATAATTGTAATCATCGTTCCAGCACCGATAAGTAGACCGATGCCAAGGTAAAACAGGAGTCCCCAAAGGAAGAGCAAGAAACTTTTTAAAATGTAGGTTCGAAAGATTTTCCAGAAATCTTTATGATTGAAAATCATCAGCGCATCTTTAAATGATGTGGAAGTTTTTACCCCTTTGATAAGATGAAATATAGTGCATATAATGGATAAGTGCAGTAGTCCTAATAGCAATCCGTAAAATATTGGAAACAAGGAGGTAGAAATAAAGTAGCTAGGACTAGCGAGTTCCTCAGCCGACACTCCAGCAAGGCTATTGCGAGAGAAAGAAATTAACTGAACGATAACAGAAATAGTGACGGGGATGACGGCCACTTGATAGATACCAGGTGTCTCGTTTAGTGTTTGGCGAGCCCGCTCACGTATATTAGAAATTGTAAACATCTACATAACCTCCTTACCCAACATTGTAACATAATTCTAGATGACAAGCTAGGCTTTTTTTGATAGACTGGAAGGTGCTGTGGTAATTGGTCAGTTTGTTGTGATGCGCCTATCTATTTACTATTAAATAAGTAGAAGACAAGGTAAATATCGCTGAAATAAGCGAGAACATTTAAGACATTCTGATGGATTAGACCATGCAAGATTAAGAAACTGTATTCACAGTAAAGTGCTTTTATGTATGATATGAAAGAGCTGAACTGTGAATCCACAACTAATATCCTAGGACTGTTTTTCCTAGCGGGAGGTAAATAAAACATGACAGATGTTCCAATCAAGTATCGCTTGATTAAGAAAGAAAAGCACACAGGTGCACGTTTGGGCGAAATCATTACCCCACACGGGACCTTTCCAACCCCCATGTTTATGCCAGTTGGAACTCAGGCAACGGTAAAAACCATGTCGCCTGAAGAATTGAAGGCGATGGGTTCAGGGATTATTCTATCCAATACCTATCATTTGTGGCTTCGTCCAGGTGACGAATTGGTGGCGCGTGCAGGTGGTTTGCACAAGTTTATGAATTGGGATCAACCGATTCTGACTGACTCTGGTGGTTTTCAGGTTTATTCTTTGGCGGATAGTCGCAATATCTCAGAAGAAGGTGTGACCTTCAAAAACCATCTCAATGGTAGTAAGATGTTCCTATCACCTGAAAAAGCTATTTCCATTCAGAACAATCTTGGCTCTGACATTATGATGAGCTTTGATGAGTGTCCGCAGTTCTACCAGCCTTATGACTATGTAAAAAAATCCATCGAAAGAACAAGTCGTTGGGCAGAACGTGGTCTCAAGGCTCACCGCCGTCCGCATGACCAAGGCTTATTTGGTATTGTACAAGGTGCTGGTTTTGAAGATCTTCGTCGCCAATCAGCCCATGATTTGGTTAGCATGGATTTTCCAGGTTACTCTATTGGAGGATTGGCTGTTGGTGAAACACACGATGAAATGAATGCTGTACTGGACTTCACGACCCCTCTTTTACCGGAGAATAAACCACGCTACCTCATGGGTGTTGGAGCACCAGATAGCTTGATTGATGGCGTGATTCGTGGGGTTGATATGTTTGACTGTGTATTACCAACACGTATTGCGCGTAATGGAACCTGTATGACCAGTCGTGGACGTCTTGTAGTGAAAAATGCTCAGTTCGCTGAGGACTTTACACCGTTAGATCCAGAGTGCGATTGCTACACATGTAAAAACTATACACGTGCGTATCTCCGCCATTTACTTAAGGCTGACGAGACATTTGGTATTCGTTTGACAAGTTATCACAATCTCTACTTCTTGATTAATTTGATGAAGAATGTCCGCCAAGCAATCATGGATGACAACCTTTTGGAATTCCGTCAAGACTTTATGGAAAAATACGGTTACGGTAAAAACGGACGTAATTTTTAATGCTATTAGAACTCCCTACTATTTGTAGGGAGTTTGTTTTATTCAATGGATGATTTCTATCTGTTTTTTGTGTAAATAATGATGTTCGGATTATAAAAAACATTGAAAAATTGTATGGTTAAAATAAATGAATATATTTCAAGATAATAGGAAGTATTATTCACTAAAATATTAAAAAAAATAACATAGCAACCGATTACATCTGTTTATAATGAAGAGGTTTAAGAAAAAAAGAATAAATATTCAAAAATATATTAGTTGTTTGCAGAAATCTCCTGCTATGAAAAAATAGATACAAAAGACAAAAAAACGAACAAAAAGATATTTTTATAAGAAAATGTTCAAGAAATAATATATTAAATGTTAATTCTTACTAAAAAGTACACAAAAAAAACAAAATAATCCTAAGCCATTTTGATTGACGAAATGTATGATAGTCTATATAATTAGCTTATAGATTTTCGCTTCATTATATTAGGTGAATGTCAAAAAATTTAGGGGAGAATTTAGACATATGTTTAAAGATCAATCAAAAAAGATGATCAAGAAGCAGGAGTATTTCTCGTTGCGCAAATTTAAGCGTGGACTTGCTTCTGTTACTGTAGGTGCGACGTTATTTATGGCAGGCGCAGCGGTGGAATCTTTCGTTGCACCGCAAGTAGTTGTTTATGCAGCGGAGGAAACTTATTCTGCAAATGGAGAATGGACATTTACAGATACAATTCCATCAAGTAATGCTAATGTTAACCCGCAAATGACAGCGTGGGACTACACACCACATACAGCTGGTCAAACAACTGTGACACAACAAGATGGTTCTACTGTTACTGTGACGGCAACTATCACTCCAACAAATGGTAATGAAGTTGGTGTCAGCTACTTAGTACCAGGTGCAGACCAATCTTACTATGATGCGACAGCAGCAATGTTAGCAGGAAATCCAGACCCTGCATCTATTCCAGCGATGGGGATTTATCTCCAACCATCACCATCTACTCCAGGGACTTTGACTGATAAGTTGAACTACAATGGTGAAGTAGAAAACGCTGAATTGACATTGACCTTTAGCGAAGAAGTAACTAACCCAATCATCGACCTTTCAGGTATCGGTGGTAGCGGTAAAGCAATCGTAGACGATACTGCTGGTAACGTATATGTTGCTAAAGGATCATTTAATAGTACAAACTTTAAACTCATCACACCTGATGTTAAATTAGAACAATTAACTGGAACAAACTTGACTGTTACGGATACTACTATTCAAGTAACGGATAGAAACACTTATGACCGTGCAGTTGTTGGTAATGATGATATGTTTCTTGGTGAATACCGCCTGCCAGATTTGGTACCGGCTGGTACTGGGTCAATCCGTTTGGTAGGTACATTTAAAGAAGTAACCTTCAAACTTTTCCACCAAGCAACTCCATTTACGCAATATCCTACTGCAACTCATAACACTTCAAGTCTTTTCTTTGATAACGGTCGTATTGGTGACGGAATCAATGGTTTGAACAAATTCTGGTCAGATCCAGTTAACGAAGTAAGTAACACAACGACAAACGCTGACCTTCTTCGTTTCTCAGTTCGTTTGAGCAATACTAAGTACGGTTCAGTAGTTGTTAACTATGTCGATACTGAAGGTAACGTAATCGGTACAGAGTTCAAAGACACTACAAACCAAGCGGTAGGTACAGCTTACGATACAACTACAGATTCTGGTACAGTCGCATCAGATAAAACAACAGATCGTCCAGCAGTGATTACCAAAGATGGTAAGACATACAAGTTGGTTGCTAAAGATACAACTGCAACAGTTGGTACGGTAAAAGCTGACGGTAGCTTGGCAGCAAATGGTACAAACTTTAACTTCGGTACAGATGCAGTTTCTGGTACAGTTGCTGAAGGTACTAAATCAATCACTTACGTATACGAAGAAGTGAAAGGTTCAGTTATCGTTGATTACGTTGATACAGACGGGAACAAGATCGGTACTCAGTTTGTTGATACTGCTAACGAATCAATCGGTACTGCTTACAATACAGCAAATGATACAGGTACAAAAGCTTCAACAGACACTTCAGAGCGTCCATCTGTGATTACTAAAGATGGTAAGACTTACAAATTAGTCCCTGCTGGTGACTACAATGTAGGTACTGTTGGAACAGATGGAAACTTGACAGCAACAACTAAAGATTTGGGAACAGATGCAGTTTCAGGTGAAGTTGCTGAAGGTACGAAGAAAGTTACTTACGTATACCAAGAAGTGAAAACTGGATCAGTTGTAGTTGACTACGTTGACACAGAAGGTAATGTTCTTCAGAAACAATACGTTGATTCACCAGAAGGTACTGCTGTAGGTACGGCATATAACGCAGAACAAATCACAGGTACAACTGAAAAACCAGCAGTTATCGAAAAAGATGGTAAAACGTATGAACTTGTTCCAGCAGGTACTTATACAGTTGGTACAGTTGGTGAAGACAATAACCTTACTGCAACAACGACAACATTTGGTGTTGCTCCAGTAACAGGTGAAGTTGTTGAAGGTGTAACAAAAATCACTTACGTCTACAAAGAAAAAGTTGAAGCACCTAAGACAGGTAACGTTGTTATCACTTACGTTGATACAGAGGGTCTTGAGTTGAAGGCAACTGTTAAAGACACAACTGACGGCGAAGTTGGTTCAACTTACAACACTAAAGATTCAGCGGATGAGTATCCAGAAACAATCGAAAAAGATGGTGTGACTTACAAACGTGTCGTTGCAGGTTCACACACAGTTGGTGAAACAACAGAAGACGGTCACTTGGTAAGTTCAGATGCGGTAGAAGGAACTGTTGAAGAAGGTACTAAGACAGTTACTTACGTATACGAAAAAGTTGAAACACCAGTTGTTAAGACAGGTTCAGTCGTAGCTCGTTATGTTATCGAGGGTACAGAGACTGAAATCGCAGACGATAAGACAGTTAAACCAACCGATACACCGGTCGATGAAGTCTATGGTGACACCCCACCAGCAACAATCACAAAAGATGGTAAGACTTACGAACTTGTTCGTACACGTACAAATGAAGGTGATGCCCCAGAAAACGGTGTTGTTAAAGAAGGTGAACAAACTATTACATACGAGTACAAAGAAAAAGAAGAAACACCAGTCGTTAAGACAGGTTCAGTCGTAGCTCGTTACGTTATCGAGGGTACAGAGACTGAAATCGCAGACGATAAGACAGTTAAACCAACTGACACACCAGTCGATGAGCCATATGGTGACACCCCACCAGCAACAATCGAAAAAGATGGTAAGACCTACGAACTTGTTCGTACACGTACAAATGAAGGTGATGCCCCAGAAAACGGTGTTGTTAAAGAAGGTGAACAAACCATCACATACGAGTACAAAGAGAAAGTTGAAACACCAGTTGTTAAGACAGGTTCAGTAGTAGCTCGTTACGTTATCGAAGGTACAGAGACTGAAATCGCAGACGATAAGACAGTTAAACCAACCGATACACCGGTCGATGAAGTCTATGGTGACACCCCACCAGCAACAATCACAAAAGATGGTAAGGCTTACGAACTTGTTCGTACACGTACAAACGAAGGTGACGCCCCAGAAAACGGTGTTGTTAAAGAAGGCGAACAAACCATCACATACGAGTACAAAGAAAAAGTTGAAACACCAGTCGTTAAGACAGGTTCAGTCGTAGCTCGTTACGTTATCGAGGGTACAGAAACTGAAATCGCAGACGATAAGTCAGTCAAACCAACTGATACACCAGTCGATGAGCCTTACGGCGACACCCCACCAGCAACAATCACAAAAGATGGTAAGACTTACGAGCTTGTTCGTACACGTACAAACGAAGGTGACGCCCCAGAAAACGGTGTTGTTAAAGAAGGCGAACAAACTATTACATACGAGTACAAAGAAAAAGAAGAAACCCCAGTTGTTAAGACAGGTTCAGTCGTAGCTCGTTACGTTATCGAAGGCACAGAAACTGAAATCGCAGACGATAAGACAGTTAAACCAACCGATACCCCAGTCGATGAAGTTTATGGTGACACACCTCCAACTACAATCGAAAAAGATGGTAAGACCTACGAACTTGTTCGTACACGTACAAATGAAGGTGACGCCCCAAGCAACGGTACAGTTGTAGAAGGCGAACAAACTATTACATACGAGTACAAAGAAAAAGAAGAAACACCAGTCGTTAAGACAGGTTCAGTCGTAGCTCGTTACGTTATCGAAGGAACAGAGACTGAAATCGCAGACGATAAGACAGTTAAACCAACCGATACCCCAGTCGATGAGCCATACGGCGACACACCTCCAACTACAATTTCATTTGGTGGTAAGACTTATACACTTGTACGCACTCGTACAAATGAAGGCGATGCCCCAAGCAACGGTACAGTTGTAGAAGGTGAACAAACTATCACATACGAGTACAAAGAAGTTGTTGATACACCAGATCCAGTTGAGAAGAAAACAGGTAGCGTCCTTGTTCGTCACATCACTGATAAAGGTGAGGTTCTTGCAGATACAACTGATGTCGTTCGTGATGGTGAAGTAGGTTCAACCTATGAAACAACAGTTGGTAATTTCGAAGGCTACACATTTGTTAAAGTTGATGAAACAGGTGCAACACCAACAGGTGAAGTTGAAGAAGGTGAGAAGACTGTAGTTTACATCTACACTAAAGTTGAAACCCCAGTTGCTAAGACAGGTAGCGTCCTTGTTCGTCACATCACAGATAAAGGTGAGGTTCTTGCGGATACAACTGATGTCGTTCGTGACGGTGAGGTAGGCTCAACCTATGAAACAACAGTTGGTAATTTCGAAGGCTACACATTTGTTAAAGTTGATGAAACAGGCGCAACACCAACAGGTGAAGTTGAAGAAGGTGAGAAGACTGTAGTTTACATCTATACTAAAGTTGAAACACCAGTTGTTAAGACAGGTTCAGTAGTAGCTCGTTACGTTATCGAAGGAACAGAAACTGAAATCGCAGACGATAAGACAGTTAAACCAACCGATACACCAGTAGATGAAGTCTATGGTGACACTCCACCAGCTACTATCACAAAAGATGGTAAGACTTACGAGCTTGTTCGTACACGTACAAATGAAGGTGATGCCCCAAGCAACGGTACAGTTGTAGAAGGTGAACAAACTATCACATACGAGTACAAAGAGAAAGTCGAAACACCAGTTGTTCCACCAGTAGTTGAAAAACAAGGTAAAGTAATTGTTCATTATGTTGATGAAAATGGTAATGTTATCAAGACACCAGTAGTTGATACTGAGAACGGTACAGTGGGCGGAGACTACGATACTTCAGACAATCGTCCAAAAGTGATTGTATTCAATGGAAAACGCTACATTCTTGTAGAATCTCGTATTCCAAATAATGCAAAAGGTAAAGTAGTTGAAGGTGAAACTCATGTAACTTACGTTTATAAGCAAGAAAATGAGGAGCCAACAACACCTACAACACCTACTACTCCAACAACACCTAACCAACCAACAACTCCGTCAACTACACCGGTGACTGAGACAACAAAAGTAACACCTAAGACAAGTGCAATCTTGCCAGAAACAGGTGAAAGCACATCTGCACTTGCATTGGTAGGTTTAGCTTTGTTGGGTACAGTTGCAGTGGCGTCACGTCGTCGCAAAGAAAAATAAACAGATTAAGCATTAATCTGATTGGAATGAATAAATTCTGAATTAGTTATTATGCTTCAACATTAGAGTTTTCTCTAGTGTTGAAGCTATTTTATTTTTATACATAAACATTCATTGAAGTGAATGTGGGGGAAAATAATTTTTGTAGACTTTCATATCTTATGAGTTACAATTGTTGGGGGAAGCGACAGGATCGTTAAGCAGTTAAACTGGATGAGAGTCTAACAATGGAACGAGGAAAGAATGAAGAAAACACAAAAATATATGAGTGAGACGAGCCGTAAAACCCGTGTAAAAATGCATAAGGCTGGAAAGCACTGGGTACGTACTGTTATGACTCAAATTGGCTTTATCAAATTTAAGCGATCTGCAAGAGAGATAGATGAGTATGCTGTAAATTCGGGAATCTCGGATTCTGCTAAAATCCTACGAGGAGTAATTGCTGCAGGAACGGTTCTAGGTGGTGGTCTAGCTTTGGATGAAACGGTCCGAGCAGAGGAAACCACAATGGCATCAGAAGTTGCAACAGATACAACGCTTGGAACGGCGGATACGGTTATTATGGAAACGACTCCGACTGTGGGAACTGCGACAAGTGAAACAACTACTGCGTCTACTGATTCAGTAACCACCTCAGTAGAGACAGCCACTTCAGAAGTTGCTCAAAGTGATAATAGTGTGGCTACTGAGGAAAAAGTCGATAAAAGCCTACTAGAACAAGCAATTGCGTCGTTGAAAGATGCACTGGCTAAGTCGGTTCCAGAAAATGTTGATACAACTACAGATAAATATGCTAAGTACTTGAAAGCTTTGGAAACTGCAGAAGCAGCTTTAACAAAGGCAGAAGCAGCGCTTATAGATGAAACATTGACCCAGGAACAAGTAACGAGCCTTGCGACTTCCTCAGCTCAATCAGCTATTAGTTTGACAGGTCGTATTACCCAGCTTACAACTATGAAAGTAGTTGAGGGGTCTGGTTTCCGTGTATTGGCTTCCACTTCAGTTCTCTCAAATGTTGATATTGAATTGAATGTTCCTGACGCGGCAATCGAGCCAATGGGAGCCAATGGCGGAGATATGTACTCAGTCATTAAATTTACACTTGATGATGCAGCTAAAGCGGGCGATACATTTAAAATTGTCCTTTCTGATACCTTGAATACAACAGGAAATGGTGTTGTTAATGATGCAGTTATTCCAAATATTGTTGTCAATGGAAATATAGTCGCAACAGGAACTTGGGATTACGCAAGCCGTACAATTACCTATACAATGACAGAATATGTGACTAATAATAATAATATTTCTGGACAAATTGAACTCTCGGTATTTGTTGATCAACGAACTGTGCAGAATGAGGGAGTACAAACTTTTAATGTTACGGTAGATGGTGAGACAGTATCAAAATCACAGAATGTAGTCTACTCTAATCCTGCTTCAAATGGTGGCATGTATTCTATTAGGAGCTTTTTCACAAATATTGATCGAAAAGCTGGAACCTATGAACAAGTCGTTTATTTGAACGAAAATGGGATGAACACGAATCTACGCTACAATGATAGCTTGACTGTACGAACGGATACTTCATCAGTTACCTATACTCCTGAGAACTCACAAGTTATTGTTTATAGCGTTCCTGTGGGTGGCTTTATCGACAGTATGGAAGGCGATTTTAGTAAGTATACAGATGTGACGAATAAGACAACTGTAACCTATGCAGCGAACGGTTCATCAATCAAAGTCCAAATGAATGGCCATACGGCATCACCTCTCCTTGTTCTTATAAAATCATCTGTAGATATTGATGCAACAGATAAAATTCATGTTACTTCAATTTACGCTAATAGTTCGAATACGACAGGTGCTATCTGGACAACAGAGAACTCAATCTTTGCGAACTATGCTATTGCTGAGGGTGAGAGTAGAATTTCAACATCAGAGTCGACAAGTAAATCTGAGTCCTTGTCTAATTCAGAGTCAGCAAGTAAGTCTGAGTCCCTGTCTAACTCAGAGTCAGCAAGTAAATCTGAGTCCTTGTCTAATTCAGAGTCAGCAAGTAAATCTGAGTCCTTGTCTAATTCAGAGTCAGCAAGCAAGTCTGAGTCTTTGTCCAATTCAGAATCAGCAAGTAAGTCCGAGTCCTTGTCAAACTCAGAATCGGCAAGTAAGTCCGAGTCCCTGTCTAATTCAGAGTCAGCAAGTAAGTCTGAGTCCCTGTCTAACTCAGAGTCAGTTTCAAGTTCAGAGTCTATTTCAAATTCGATTTCAAACTCATTGTCAGAGTCAGTTCGAGAATCGGTAAGCGAGTCAATTTCTGAATCAGTCCGAGAATCGGTTGTTGAATCAGTATCAGAATCGGTTTCAGAGTCAATCTCTGAGTCCATCTCAGAATCAGTTAGCGAGTCGATTTCAGAATCAGTCTCTGAGTCCATCTCGGAGTCAGTGAGCGAATCGATTTCCGAATCCGTATCTGAATCCATCTCCGAGTCAGTAAGTGAATCTATCTCAGAATCGGTAAGCGAGTCAATTTCTGAATCAGTATCAGAATCCATCTCAGAATCAGTCTCAGAATCAGTCTCAGAATCAGTCTCAGAATCAGTCTCAGAATCTATCTCCGAATCGGTAAGCGAGTCTATCTCCGAGTCAGTCAGCGAGTCGATTTCTGAATCTACATCTGAGTCCCTTTCAGAATCAGTTAGTGAATCTATTTCTGAATCCGTCTCAGAATCTATCTCAGAATCGGTCAGCGAGTCGATTTCTGAATCTACATCTGAGTCAATTTCCGAGTCAGTAAGTGAGTCTATTTCCGAATCCGTCTCAGAATCTATCTCAGAATCAGTAAGTGAATCGATTTCCGAATCCGTATCTGAATCTATCTCTGAATCTACATCTGAGTCCCTTTCAGAATCAGTTAGCGAGTCGATTTCCGAATCAGTCTCTGAGTCCATCTCAGAGTCAGTCAGCGAATCGATTTCCGAATCCGTATCTGAGTCTATCTCCGAGTCAGTAAGTGAGTCCCTTTCAGAATCGGTATCAGAATCCATTTCGGAATCTACATCTGAATCTATCTCTGAATCGGTAAGCGAGTCGATTTCAGAATCTACATCTGAGTCCCTTTCAGAATCAGTAAGTGAATCCATTTCCGAGTCAGTTAGCGAATCGATTTCAGAATCAGTTTCTGAGTCCCTTTCCGAGTCAGTTAGCGAATCAATTTCAGAGTCTACATCTGAGTCTGTCTCAGAATCGGTAAGCGAATCCATTTCGGAATCTACATCTGAGTCCATTTCCGAGTCAGTGAGCGAATCCATTTCCGAGTCAGTGAGCGAATCCATTTCCGAGTCAGTGAGCGAATCCATTTCCGAATCTGTCTCAGAATCTATCTCTGAATCGGTCAGCGAGTCCCTTTCAGAATCTGTATCTGAATCTATCTCCGAGTCAGTCAGCGAGTCAATTTCAGAATCCGTATCAGAATCCATCTCCGAGTCAGTTAGCGAGTCAATTTCAGAATCAGTCAGCGAGTCTATCTCAGAGTCAGTTTCTGAGTCCCTTTCCGAGTCAGTCAGTGAGTCCCTTTCTGAATCAGTTTCTGAATCCATCTCCGAGTCAGTGAGCGAATCTATTTCTGAATCTACATCTGAGTCCCTTTCCGAGTCAGTTAGCGAATCTATTTCGGAATCTACATCTGAATCAATTTCCGAATCCGTCTCAGAGTCAATTTCCGAGTCAGTAAGTGAATCCATTTCGGAATCCGTATCTGAATCTATTTCGGAATCTACATCTGAGTCAATCTCTGAGTCAGTCAGTGAGTCCCTTTCAGAATCGGTATCTGAATCCCTTTCAGAATCAGTTAGCGAGTCTATCTCTGAATCGGTCAGCGAGTCTATCTCTGAATCGGTCAGCGAGTCTATTTCAGAATCTGTATCTGAGTCCATCTCCGAGTCGGTAAGCGAGTCTATTTCAGAATCCGTATCTGAGTCCCTTTCCGAGTCAGTGAGCGAATCGATTTCCGAATCCGTCTCAGAATCCATTTCCGAGTCGGTCAGCGAATCGATTTCAGAATCCGTCTCAGAATCTATCTCTGAATCGGTAAGCGAGTCTATTTCAGAATCGGTATCAGAATCCATCTCCGAGTCAGTCAGCGAGTCGATTTCTGAATCCACATCTGAATCTCTTTCAGAGTCAGTCAGCGAATCAATTTCAGAATCTGTATCTGAGTCCCTTTCCGAGTCAGTCAGCGAGTCGATTTCTGAATCCACATCTGAATCTCTTTCAGAGTCAGTCAGCGAATCAATTTCAGAATCTGTATCTGAGTCCCTTTCCGAGTCAGTCAGCGAGTCCATTTCAGAATCCGTCTCTGAGTCAATTTCCGAGTCAGTAAGTGAATCAATTTCCGAATCAGTCTCAGAATCTATCTCCGAGTCAGTAAGTGAATCGATTTCAGAATCTACATCTGAGTCAATTTCCGAGTCAGTAAGTGAGTCGATTTCAGAATCCGTATCTGAGTCAATCTCAGAGTCAGTAAGTGAGTCAATTTCTGAATCAACTTCAGAATCTCTCTCCGAGTCAGTCAGCGAGTCGATTTCTGAATCTGTATCTGAATCTATCTCAGAGTCGGTAAGTGAATCAATTTCCGAATCAGTCTCAGAATCCCTCTCAGAGTCAGTGAGCGAATCGCTTTCAGAATCCCTTTCCGAGTCAGTCAGCGAATCAATTTCCGAATCAGTCTCTGAATCTATTTCAGAATCAGTATCTGAGTCTATCTCAGAGTCGGTCAGCGAATCTATTTCTGAATCTACATCTGAGTCAATTTCCGAGTCAGTGAGCGAATCTATTTCGGAATCTACATCTGAATCAATTTCAGAATCAGTAAGTGAATCGATTTCAGAATCAGTTTCTGAGTCCCTCTCCGAGTCAGTCATCGAGTCGATTTCTGAATCGGTAAGCGAATCGATTTCAGAATCCGTATCTGAGTCAATTTCAGAATCAGTTAGCGAGTCTATCTCTGAGTCAGTGAGTGAATCAATTTCCGAATCAGTATCTGAATCAATTTCAGAGTCAGAATCAACTCCGTCTCGTCAGTCTCAAACTCCGCGTAGACAAGGCGTGTTGCCAAATACAGGTGAACAGTCATCAGCTTGGGCAGGCATGCTTGGAGCGGGTCTTCTTCTTGGTGGTTTGTACAAGAAACGTAAAAAAGAGGAGAAGAAATAGTTCGTCTGAGTTTACGATAAAATATAAAAGTAGCTAGTACAATTTGTACTAGCTACTTTTGTATATAAGAGATTGGAAAGTTTTTTAACGGATAGCACGATGTGATTTTAAATAATTAATTGGAGGTGTGGAGATGCTATTCAAGAGTATACAGCATAAAAAAGAAGGGGGCTACCCTTCAAAATACAGTAATTCTTTTGGTGTTTTTGTAAAGACTTCAAAGCCATTTTTGGTAACGTAACCACAATCCTCGATACGAACACCAACTTTTCCAGGGATGTAAATACCAGGCTCGACAGAGAAACACATACCTTCTTCGATGACCAAATCATTGCCTTCCATAATCGATGGGAATTCATGGACACTCATTCCCAAACCGTGACCGAGTCGGTGGTTGAAGTACTCGCCATAACCTGCTTTTTCAATCACAGAGCGAGCGGCATAGTCAATCTCACCAGCAGTCACACCAGGCTTAATCATATTGACAGCCGCCATGTGAGCCTCCAGATTCAAGTTGTAAATATCTTTTTTAAACTGATCAGGTTTACCGACAGCGACAGTCCGTGTCATATCAGACGTATAGCCCAAAGCTTCCACGCCTAGGTCGAACAATAGCAGAGCGTTATTCTCGATTTTGTTTGTTGAGGGAATACCGTGTGGATTTGCGGCATTGTCGCCTGTTAAGACCATGGTCTCAAAGCTCATTTTTGAGATGCCTTGTTTCTTCATTTCAAATTCAATCTGAGCAATAATATCCGTTTCGGTTACGTTGAGTGAGATATTGTTAAACCCAACCTGCATAGCCTTATCCGCAAACTCTCCAGCAACCAGCATTTTTTCAATTTCATCACGAGACTTGATCAATTTCATAGTATTAATCAGAGGTGTAATGTCTGAAAATGGTTGGCTAAAGATAGACTGAAGACCATGGTAGCGGGTTAAATTCAAATTATCAAATTCTGCACCGATTGCTGAGAAAGATTTTTGTGGCAATTTGCTCTTGATAATCTGCCATGGATTTTCTGAGTCCATATAGCCGGCTACAGGAAAGTCAACCGTCGCAACCGCACGTTCTACATCCAAGGCAGGGAGAAAGAGTAGTGAGTCGTGGTCAGGCATAACAAAGAGCATCATGTGGCGCTCATGAGGATCGCTATGATAGCCAGTCAGATAATAGATGCTAACTGGATCAGAGAAGATGGCCAAGTCCATTTTGTTGGCTTCTAAGTAGGATTTAACATGATGTAATTTTGACATAGTGGAGACCTTTCTAGCATGTAGTGGTAAAAAAAGTGAAAGTTTCGTTTATTATATAGACTATTGTTCCAAAAAATGAAAAAAATTGCAAGTATTATCAAAAAAATGGTGTTTTTCTCTTGAAAGTGGTTTCAAAAAGTGATACACTATACTTGAGTGAAAGCGTAATTTTCATAGAACTAGAACTATTGAAAGGGAGTACATAACGTATGTTAAACACTGACGATACGGTAACGATTTATGACGTTGCCCGCGAAGCAGGTGTATCCATGGCGACAGTATCGCGCGTGGTAAATGGGAATAAAAACGTAAAGGAAAATACTCGTAAAAAAGTATTAGAAGTCATCGACCGTTTGGATTATCGTCCAAATGCTGTTGCACGTGGATTGGCCAGCAAGAAGACTACCACTGTGGGGGTTGTGATTCCAAACATTGCTAATGCTTATTTTGCAACCTTGGCCAAAGGTATCGATGATATTGCCGATATGTACAAATACAATATCGTCCTAGCAAACAGTGATGAAAATGATGAGAAAGAAATCAATGTAGTAAATACCCTATTCTCAAAACAGGTGGACGGAATCATTTTCATGGGTTATCATTTGACAGACAAGATTCGTGCGGAGTTTTCACGCTCACGTACACCGATTGTTTTAGCTGGTACCGTGGATTTGGAGCACCAATTACCTAGTGTCAATATTGACTATGCTGCCGCTAGTGTTGATGCAGTCAATCTGTTAGCTAAGAACAACAAGAAAATTGCCTTTGTATCAGGGCCGCTTGTAGATGACATCAATGGTAAAGTTCGTTTTGCAGGCTACAAACAAGGTTTGAAGGACAACGGAATCGAGTTCAACGAAGGATTGGTTTTTGAATCCAAGTATAAATACGAGGAAGGCTACGCTCTAGCAGAACGTATTTTGAATGCAGGAGCAACTGCAGCTTATGTTGCAGAAGATGAGATTGCTGCTGGTCTATTGAATGGTGTCAGTGATATGGGCATCAAGGTTCCAGAAGACTTTGAAATCATTACAAGTGATGATTCCCTAGTGACCAAGTTTACCCGTCCAAACCTGACCTCTATCAATCAGCCGCTATACGATATTGGTGCAATTGCTATGCGCATGCTCACCAAAATCATGCATAAGGAAGAGTTGGAAAACCGTGAGGTAGTTCTTAACCACGGAATCAAAGTACGGAAATCAACTAAGTGATAAATGAAAATAGCACTTCATCTATTGTGAGTGCTATTTTTATAAACTAAGGAATACTCTAATCTATATAAAAATAAAAGAGCAGTCACAGTTAACGTGATTGCTCTCTCTTTTTACCAAGCAAGTGATTAAACGAGTTGTATATTACCTGGGGGAGGATTTACAACATATTTTTGAAAAATTGGTCGTATATTTTTGGGGGAAAATAGTTTGCTAAATGCAACTATAAATATATAAGACCAATCAAATCTAGCATATACTAAAAAGTGAATGGCTAGGTTGATATTCAAATTATTCCGATCACACTTGCTTTATAATAATATCAAAAAAATCTACAAAAAAACCGTGTTTAATGTATTTTTTTTCTGTTTTTTGAAAAAATATCAACATATTTCAACATAAACTCTGTTGATATTGCACGGGAAATAGACTATGTTTGATTGATAAAAATATTTTTGAACAGATTAGTTGAATTTTTTGGGGATTATATATATAATATCTTTGCTAAAATGAATATATTTTGCATTTGGAATCACAGAGATCAAGACTACTTACTTTTGTAGCAAATTCATCTGATGAGACCTTCGTTTTTACCAAGCAATTGTGATATTTTATAGAGGCTGTTCGGGGGGACAGTTAGATTGTTTGAATGACAGCTCAATGATTGGAGCATGTTTGAAAGTAGAAGACTTGTTTTTTCATTAGTTTTCTTACAATGTTTTAATTTTTGAGCAAGATATTTTATTGATTCCACTAGTCACCTTGACATGCTCGTTAATCTATTTTTAACGAAAACAAGCTGTATGAACAAAAAGTTGGACGACACGAACTTTTGTTTCGTAAGCTTAGTGATATGAGGTGGAATTTTTACATTATTTACCTCTGTACAGTTTTGAGTTCTTGCAGAGGCTTTATTTTGTTTCCGATAAAAATAGATAGCGAGTAGGCTTGCGAACGAACGTTTGCGGGCGTGTAATCATTTTCGCTAAGAATTAGGAGTTTTGCCATTGCAGGCTACCTAATTGTTAGAATTGCTAGATTGTTTTATAAAAATGGAAGGAGAGCGCATGGCAAAAATTTTAGTATTAGAAGATGATTTAGTTATTAATCAGGTAGTCTGCGAATTTTTAAGAGATAGTGGTCACGATGTTTTACCTCTATTTGACGGTGGACAGGCACTAGAAGAAATCCAGAAAATGGAATTTGATCTGCTTATTTTGGATATTATGGTGCCGACGATGACAGGATTGGAGTTATTGACAGCAGTTCGGAAAATTTCATCTGTTCCAGTATTGGTTTTGACTGCTTTAAGTGATGAGTATACTCAATTAATTAGCTTTAATCAGGATATAAGTGATTTTGTGACAAAGCCGTTTTCACCTCTTGTTTTAATGAAGAGAATTGAAAATATTTTAAAAGTAAAACATGTGGATGAGACTATACGAATAGGTGACATCCTTATTGATCAACAGGCTGGCTATGTTCATGTAGGGGAGCAGGAAGTACAGTTAACGAAGAAAGAGTATGAGGTCTTCCTCTACTTGGCAAAAAGAAAAGGTAATATTGTGAGTCGAGATAATCTAATGATGGGAATTTGGGGGTATACAGAATTGGATAGTCGTGTGTTAGATAATCATATTAAAAATATTCGTAAAAAGTTGCCTAGCTTACACTTAAAAACGGTAGTTGGTCGTGGTTACCAAATTGAAGAGGGTTAGATGAAACTTGCCCGTAGACAATTTATTATCGTTACATCTCTAATTTCAGTTACATCCCTCATTCTCGTTGCCCTACTTTATTTTGCTATGCCGATTTATTATAATCAGCAGAGACGTCAAGAATTACGAGATAATTTTAATACTGTTATGGTTAATTTGGACGGTCAATCGAACGAAGATATTCTGACCAATATTGAAAAGTATGATTTGAATCGTCCAGATTTATTGTATAGTCTTTTTGATAGTAATGGTGAGCGACTCTGGCCAAGAGAAGAATTGATAACTGATGATCAGGGGAGACATCCTAATTATAAAAATCTTAGCTCCTACGATGAAGTAGGGTCATGGTCGACAACGCTTGTTTCTAAAGAAAAATCAACCTATATATTAATGGCGGAATATGGCTTTACAGGTCTTTCACAAGTCAGTCAATCACTCTTGACCCTCTATCCTTTCGTGATGATCTTGATTATTATTCTGGCACTGATTGTGGGAGCAATTTATAGTAAATTGTCTACTCGACGAATTGCTTTGATTTCAGAGACTGCACGTAAGATGCAAAGTTTAGAAAGCGGGATTGAATGTCAGGTAGTTGGTCAGGATGAAATTTCTGTTTTGGCTCAGGATGTGAATCGTCTCTACTCTAAACTGTTAATGAGTATTGAAGAGTTGAGAATAGAGACGAAACAGGCACAGAATAGAGAACGTGAAAAATCAGAATTTCTTCGGATGACTTCTCATGAACTAAAGACTCCGATTGCCAGTATGATGGGGCTTGTAGAGGGAATGATTTATAATGTAGGAGAATTTAAAAATCATGACCTTTATTTGAAAAAATGTCGTACAATTTTACAAAATCAATCAGAGTTGGTACATTCCATCTTGGATGCAACTAATATGGAAATTTCTACTCGAAATCCGGAAGAGATTTTCCAACTAGATGAAGTACTTCAGGAATCAATGGCGAGTTACAATGCATTAGCGATTGTTAACCAGTATCAATTCTCAACTATATTGTCTCCGACATCTATAAAAGGTGATCGTGTCTTGTTGATGAAGGCTTTAAAAAATATTATTGATAATGCTTTCCGATACAGTCGTTCAGGAGGAAAGATTAGTCTGATTTGCAAACAAGGGACGTTTATTGTGGATAATGAAGTGGCCCATATTTTACCTGAAGATGAGATAGAAAAGTTGTTCCTTCCTTTCTATAGACCGGATTATAGTCGTGCTAAGCAAGATGGGGGAACTGGGATTGGTTTGTATTTAGTGAAGCAAGTTTTGGATAAGCATGGTTTTAATTATAGTTTCACAGTGGTTGACGATAGTACTATGCGTTTTCGCATCGACTTTGACTTATAAAATTTATCGCCCATGTTGTATTAAGTAAATAGTAGAGAGAATACAAGTATTCTCTCTCTTTTTTATGCTCAAGTAATAGGGGGGATGGGAATGTGGGAAGGAAGAAATTCCTTTTTTTGCTTGTTATTATGTGTTAGTATCAACACGAATAGGGGGAGCTTATTTGATTTCCAATGGCCGTATTGCGAGTCAAAATTAAAAAATGTTATCAGGGAAAAGATATGATTTGTAAGAGATTTTCTCTTATTAGATGATACCTTTTGCCAGTATTTCATGACTACCAATAAACATGTATAGATTTTTAGTACAAAAAAAACAGAGTAAAAACAGATATTTTTGCATATATTTCCTTTCTAAAATAAAATCACAATGTTAAACTAATAATAGGCCAAAAAACAATATAATAAAAGGAGGTATTTCTATGGGAACAGGTGAAGATGGAGGACGAACTGTTGAACTAATCAGCGAGACAAAGGTGCGCCTTCATAAGGTAAAAAAGAAGTGGCTACGTAGAGTAACACGTCTTGTTCGCAAAAGAAAATTGGCAAGAGATTTGGATGATGTAAGAATTTCAAGTCCATCAATGGTCAAGGGGATCGTATCTATAGGGGCGTTATTGAGCGGTGTAGCGATAGAGCAAGTTGTGACTGAGGATGTCGTATATGCTTCAGAGTATACAGAAGAAACAGCGCTGGCAATGACTGATGAAGTCACAATGAATACGGTTGTATCGGATAATGCTGAGCCCGCATCTATTGATGGTGAGCATAGTGTTTCAGAAAGTACAGAACCTGTTATAGAAGAGGTAGTGGAGGAGACTGTTGAAGAATCAATATCGGAGGAGGAAACTGTTCCTCTTGCAAGGGATAATAGTCGACTAGAGGCTATAATGGCTTCGATGAAAGCGGCGCTTACGGAATTGGTTGACCCCGGTGAACAGGCAGATTCTCAGGCTTATAAAGATTACCTGGAGGCACGAACTCGCTTAGAAGAAAAGTTAAAACTGGCTGAACAACTATTACAAGATAAGAGTCGGACACAAGAGGAATTAGATAAAGCAGCCTTGGAGTATGGTCAGGATGCAATCAATTTGACACGTTTGGCTGAAGAGTTTCGGACTTATTCGGCAAGTGTCGGTAGTGGTTTTAGAAGGTTGACCAATCAAGAAGTTATCACTTCAGGAACTGTTTCATTATCGATTCCCTCGACGGTTGAACCAATGGGCTTATCAGGGGGGCAGTTAAGAGCAAACTTAGATTTTTCCATAAATGATTTAGCTAAAGCTGGAGATCAATTTACAGTGACGTTATCTCAAAATTTGAGTCTGTCAGGTAGCGGGGTACCGGAAAATGTAAAAATTCCCGATATTGTGGTAAATGGAAAAGTTATTGCAACAGGGGTTTGGAATCATGATACTCGTACAATTACCTACACTTTGAATTCGAATGTTGATGATTTGCAATCTGTTACGGGAAGTATTAATCTTTCGGTATTTGTGGACCAAAAAGTTGTACAGAGTGAAGGAAATCAGCAATTTACGATTACTTTGAATAATCAACATCAAGCGACGCAGTCTTCTTATATTCGCTATTCAGATCCAGTTTCTCGATCAGATGGTGCCTATTCTCTCCGAGCGTTTCTGACCAATATTAATTTAACAAACGGAACTTATGACCATGTTATCTATATAAACGAGAACGGAAGGAACAATAGTAATTACAATGAAATTGTGCAGATTGTTTCCAAAGGAGCATCCAGTTTTTCAGCGGCAACAACTACTATTCGTGCCTATAGTGTGCCACAAGGACAGTTTATTGATAGTATGGAGGGGGATTTTTCGAACTATGCAGATGCTTCAAATAGGATAACCTCCAGTTTTGGCACAAATGGTCAATCCTTACGGTTGAATATTGGTGGCTATACAGGTTCACCGTTGTTAATTGTTGTTAGCAGCCGAGTTGATGTTAATTCAACAAAGAATATTTTGACAGAGACAACTTATGCGAACAGTACGATGAATACTGGAAGCCAGTGGACTAATGAAAACTACATGTTTGCTAATGCGGCAATTGCCAGGGGCGAATACAATTCGACCTCCATTTCGTTATCCACTTCTGAATCAATATCTACCTCGATTAGTGAGTCTACCTTTGAGTCAATGTCAGAGTCAATTTCCAACTCAGAATCAGAATCTATCGCGAAATCAACTAGTGAATCTACATCTGAGTCTATCTCCGAGTCAGTCAGCGAATCAATTTCAGAATCCGTATCTGAGTCCATTTCAGAATCAGTTAGCGAATCGATTTCAGAATCCACATCTGAATCCATCTCAGAATCAGTCAGCGAGTCAATTTCTGAATCTACATCTGAGTCCCTTTCAGAATCGGTAAGCGAGTCGATTTCAGAATCAGTTTCTGAGTCCATCTCCGAGTCAGTAAGTGAGTCTCTTTCAGAATCTGTATCAGAATCTATCTCCGAGTCAGTTAGCGAATCTATTTCGGAATCTACATCTGAATCGATTTCAGAATCCGTCTCTGAATCTATCTCCGAGTCAGTCAGCGAGTCGATTTCAGAATCAGTTTCTGAGTCCATCTCCGAGTCAGTCAGCGAGTCAATTTCCGAATCTGTATCTGAGTCCATCTCCGAGTCTGTATCTGAGTCCATCTCCGAGTCAGTCAGCGAGTCTCTTTCAGAATCTGTATCAGAATCCATCTCCGAGTCAGTTAGCGAATCTATTTCAGAATCTACATCTGAATCCATTTCCGAATCCGTCTCAGAATCTATCTCTGAATCGGTAAGCGAGTCGATTTCAGAATCCGTCTCAGAATCCATCTCAGAGTCAGTATCAGAATCCATTTCCGAATCTGTATCTGAGTCAATTTCAGAGTCGGTCAGCGAGTCAATTTCAGAATCCGTATCTGAGTCTATCTCCGAGTCAGTTAGCGAATCAATTTCCGAATCCGTATCAGAATCAATTTCCGAGTCAGTAAGTGAGTCGATTTCAGAATCTACATCTGAGTCAATTTCAGAATCAGTCAGCGAGTCTATCTCAGAGTCAGTGAGCGAATCTATTTCTGAATCTACATCTGAATCAATTTCAGAATCAGTCAGCGAGTCGATTTCAGAATCCGTCTCAGAATCGGTCAGCGAGTCAATTTCCGAATCAGTCTCTGAATCTATCTCAGAGTCAGTAAGTGAATCTATTTCCGAATCAGTCTCAGAATCTATCTCAGAGTCAGTGAGCGAATCGATTTCCGAATCCGTCTCAGAATCTATCTCCGAGTCAGTAAGTGAATCCATTTCCGAATCCGTCTCTGAGTCAATTTCCGAGTCAGTCAGCGAGTCGATTTCTGAGTCCGTCTCAGAATCCCTCTCCGAGTCAGTTAGCGAATCAATTTCAGAATCCGTCTCAGAATCCATTTCCGAATCGGTCAGCGAGTCGATTTCTGAATCCACATCTGAATCCCTCTCCGAGTCGGTCAGCGAATCTATTTCTGAATCTACCTCTGAGTCTATCTCTGAATCGGTCAGCGAGTCGATTTCAGAATCTACATCTGAGTCTATCTCCGAGTCAGTAAGCGAATCTATTTCGGAATCAGTCTCTGAGTCTATCTCCGAATCAGTCAGCGAGTCAATTTCCGAATCAGTCTCAGAATCTATCTCAGAATCAGTAAGCGAATCTATTTCGGAATCAGTCTCTGAGTCTATCTCCGAATCAGTCAGCGAGTCAATTTCCGAATCAGTTTCTGAGTCCATCTCAGAGTCAGTCAGCGAATCGATTTCCGAATCCGTATCAGAATCTATCTCAGAGTCGGTCAGCGAGTCGATTTCCGAATCTACCTCTGAGTCCCTTTCAGAATCAGTTAGTGAGTCCATCTCCGAGTCAGTAAGCGAGTCGATTTCAGAATCTACATCTGAGTCTATCTCTGAATCGGTAAGCGAGTCGATTTCAGAATCTACATCTGAGTCTATCTCCGAGTCAGTCAGCGAATCTATTTCGGAATCAGTCTCTGAGTCTATCTCCGAATCAGTCAGCGAGTCAATTTCCGAATCAGTTTCTGAGTCCATCTCAGAGTCAGTCAGCGAATCGATTTCCGAATCCGTATCTGAATCTCTTTCAGAGTCAGTAAGTGAGTCGATTTCAGAATCTACATCTGAGTCAATTTCAGAATCCCTCTCCGAGTCAGTTAGCGAATCAATTTCCGAATCAGTCTCTGAGTCAATTTCAGAGTCGGTTAGCGAGTCTATCTCTGAGTCAGTTAGCGAATCGATTTCAGAATCTGTATCTGAGTCCATCTCCGAGTCGGAATCAACCCCTCCTCGCCACTCTCAAGATCCGCGTAGACAAGGTGCATTACCGAATACTGGTGAACAATCATCAGCTTGGGCAGGAATCCTTGGAACAAGCCTCCTTCTTGGCGGTTTGTATAAGCGACGCAGACAGAATAAGGAGGAGGAAGAGGAGTAATTCTCTGAAAAGAAGAAAAATTAGCTAGTTTCGACTGGCTAATTTTTTTTGATAGAATACAGTTTAAAATATGAAAAAATGTAAAAAAGGGCTATAATGGTATTATGAAAGTACTATTGTATTTAGAAGGTAAAACTGTTTTAGAGAAATCAGGAATTGGCCGGGCACTTCAACACCAGATGGAAGCGCTAGATATGGCAGGTATTCCTTATACAACAGACCTGCTGGGAGATTATGATGTCATTCATATCAATACCTACGGTCCACGCTCCTGGTTATTGCTACATGCAGCCAAACGGAGTGGAAAAAAGGTAATCATGCATGGACATTCCACGAAGGAAGATTTTCAAAATTCCTTTATCGGTTCGAATACCCTAGCTCCTTTTGTAGGGAAATATCTAGCAAGCATGTACCAAAAGGCAGACTTTGTTATCACTCCTTCAGAGTATTCAAAAAAACTCATCCAGTCTTACGGTGTGACAACGCCAATTATAGCCGTTTCGAATGGTATTGATTTAGATAAATATAAGAAGGATGAACGTAAGGAAGCAATCTTTCGAGAGCATTTTAAAATTGAAGAAGGTCAGCCAGTTGTTGTCTGTGCAGGACTTTACTTCCGACGTAAAGGAATTGAAGACTTTGTCAAGGTAGCCGAAAAGATGCCGCATGTCCGCTTCATTTGGCTCGGTTCAATCAATAAATGGCTGATTCCGTCATATATTAGAAAAATTGTTGAGGGAGATCATCCAGCGAATGTCGAGTTTCCAGGTTATTTTAAAGGTGCTGTTTTTCAAGGTGCAATGAGCGGAGCGGATGCCTTTTTCTTCCCATCGTATGAGGAAACAGAAGGGATTGTTGTTCTGGAAGCTCTTGCTAGTCATCAGCATGTTGTTCTAAGAGATATTCCAGTTTACGATGGTTGGATTGACGAAAACGTTGCCGAATTGGGACATACAGTGGATGATTTTGTTGATTCTATTCAGAAAATCTTAGACAAGCAGGTTGATAAACGTGAGGCGGGCTACCAGGTTGCGGTTAGTCGCTCGATTGACAATGTTTCCCACCAATTGGTGGATGCCTATCGACAAGTATTGGAGATGTAAATGCGGATTGGATTGTTTACGGATACCTATTTTCCACAGGTTTCAGGAGTCGCGACTTCGATTCGGACTCTTAAGACAGAGTTGGAGAAATTGGGACATACGGTATTTATTTTTACGACGACAGATGAGGATGTGAATCGCTACGAAGATTGGGACATTATCCGAATTCCTAGCGTACCTTTTTTTGCCTTTAAAGATCGTCGAGTGGCCTACGCAGGTTTTACAGATGCCTTAAAAATTGCAAGTCGCTATAAACTAGATATTATTCATACTCATACAGAATTTTCTTTGGGGATTTTGGGGAAAATGATTGCCAAGGAACTTGATATTCCGGTGGTACATACTTATCACACCCAGTATGAAGACTACGTACACTATATTGCCAAGGGGAGGATTATTCGTCCCGGGATGGTTAAATATTTAGTACGGGCATTTTTAAAAGATTTGGATGGGGTAATTTGCCCTAGTGAGATTGTTGAAGATCTTTTAATGAGTTACAACGTTCCGATTTCTAAACGAGTAATTCCGACAGGAATTGACTTGGCAAAGTTTGATAGACCAGAAATTGGCAAGGATGAAACAGATGAGTTGCGGGAACAACTAGGAATTGCTAGTGATGAAACGATGTTGCTAAGTCTATCTAGGATTTCTCACGAGAAGAATATCCAAGCAATCGTTCAGGCAATGCCAAAAATTTTGCTGGAAGATCCAAAGGCGAAGTTGGTCATTGTCGGAGGTGGACCTTATACAGATGATCTTCAGGAAATGATAGCGGAGCTTAATCTAGATGAACACGTCCAGTTGACGGGAATGATTGCTCCAAGTGATACAGCGCTTTATTATAAAGCTGCGGATTTCTTTATTTCTGCTTCGACCAGTGAAACACAGGGACTAACTTTCTTAGAAAGCTTAGCTTCTGGAACTCCTATTTTGGCACATAGCAATCCCTACTTAAAAAACGTTATAACAGATAAGATGTTTGGGACACTCTTCATTCGAGAACAGGAGTTGGCAGATGCCGTTGTTGAGGCAATTATTGCTACACCACCAATGAATCCGTATGTGCTTGATAAGAAGCTCTATGAGATTTCTTCTACGAATTTTGGGCGCAAGGTTTTTGAATATTATCTAGATTTGAAGATTTCGTATGATTTTAGAAAAGAACATACTAATCAAGATAGTGTAGCAGAAGCTTTGATAAAAGAGGCTATTTACCTACCGCAAAAAGTAGTAGTTAAATCAACAGACACAACAGCAAAAATATTGAAAAAATCAGTCGAACAAGTAAAATCAATCCGGAATTTCTTTGAATAATTTGGAGGTTTCAAATGGAAAAGCTTCGGAAAGAGAGTTGGAAGAATCCGGTTTTGGCAACTCTCATTGTTCTATCCATGTATGCAGGTATTTATCTGATTGCCTTTCATCTGATTAGTGACACCATGCTTTCTAAGGAACTGGTGGTCGGGAATATATTGCTCTATACTCCCATTGTACTATTCCTAACAGGTCTTCTTTATGGATTTTTTCACGGTTTTTCTCCAAGCCTTCTTGCCTTGGTTTTACTGCTTTATCCTGTAACCATCTTTTTCTTTAAGGAATGGATTGTTCTCTATCAGATTGTCTACACCTTATGTGCTCTGATTGGAAATGGGATAGGAGCTCTGCTATTTTCTCTAAGAAAGAAAATGAGGAAAAATCCTTGAAAAATCAGAAAATCCTTGTTATAATAGCCTCTAGAGACTTATCAATTCTAGGAAATCTTTGAGAGAGTGGGCGGTTGGTGCAAGCACATAGAGGATAGGATTGACACTACTCGGTATGATTTTATGCAAACATAAAAGGGTGGTTCCCTTATCGCCAATCTGAGGTAGTCAGGCTTTTCAGCGTGACTGCGAATGAAGGTGGAACCACGTTACGACGTCCTTTTGCGAGGGCGTCGTATTTTCTTTTTTGACAAAACAAGGAGATGAAGTTGACCAGCATTCCACAAGAAACGATTGACCGTTGCCTAGCCATTCGCAAGGCTTACAGAGAGTTGGAAGTCAAGCACCACGACAAAGAGTGGTCCATTGAGGAGTGAAACAGTCTGGGGATAGACTGTTTCAGCTCAACAACTTAAAATAAAGACTTGTTGACCAATGATATTGGCAGTATGAACCGCCTGATTATGACCAAGCAGGGTCGTTACTATGATGAAACGCCTTATACTTTGGAGCATAAACTGGCTGAAAATATCTGGTGGTTGATCGAATTAGCCGATCGACTGGATATTGACAGTCAAAAAGAAATGGAAACCTGATAACTCAAAAAGAAGAGTTACTGGGGATTAAAAATAAAAAAATAGAAAGGACTAGGGCATCCGTATTTGGTTGAACTGAATACGGGCTACGGACTGGGCCAAAAAGATAAACGAGAACTAGACGCTTGCGTCGTCGTTCTGTTTCCTATTTTGTCTGTGTCCGCTTAACGCCCTTTATATCTTATATTATGATTCATATTACTTTCCCAGATGGTGCTGTTCGTGAGTACCAAGCTGGTGTGACTACTTTTGAAATTGCGGAGAGCATCAGCAAGTCTTTGGCTAAAAAGGCTCTTGCTGGTAAGTTTAATGGTAAATTGATTGACACCGCTCGTGCCATTGAAGAGGACGGCACGCTTGAAATCGTAACGCCTGACCACGAGGATGCCTTGGACATCTTGCGTCACTCAGCAGCTCACTTGTTTGCCCAAGCGGCTCGTCGTCTTTTCCCAGACATTAAGTTGGGGGTTGGTCCAGCTATTCAGGACGGTTTCTACTATGATACGGACAATGCGGCTGGTCAGATTTCAAATGAAGACCTGCCACGCATTCAGGAAGAAATGATGAAGATTGTCAAGGAAAACTTCCCTTCAGAACGCCGTGAGGTGACCAAGGAAGAAGCTCTTGAGATTTTCAAAAACGATCCATACAAGTTGGAATTGATTCAGGAGCATTCTGATGATGAGGGCGGTTTGACCATTTATACCCAGGGTGAATACGTTGACCTCTGCCGTGGCCCACACGTTCCGTCAACAGGCCGTATCCAGATTTTTGAATTGCTCAACGTGGCTGGTGCCTACTGGCGTGGTAAGAGCGAAAATCCGATGATGCAACGTGTTTATGGTACAGCTTGGTTTGACAAGAAAGACCTCAAGGCTTACCTTCAAATGCGTGAGGAAGCCAAAGAACGTGACCACCGTAAACTTGGTAAGGAATTGGACCTCTTCATGATCAGCCAAGAAGTTGGTCAAGGCTTACCATTCTGGTTGCCAAACGGTGCAACTATCCGTCGTACCTTGGAGCGTTACATCACAGACAAGGAATTGGCTTCAGGTTATCAGCACGTCTACACACCACCGTTGGCTTCGGTTGAACTCTACAAGACTTCGGGTCACTGGGAACATTACCATGAAGACATGTTCCCAACTATGGACATGGGCGACGGTGAGGAGTTTGTGCTTCGTCCGATGAACTGTCCGCACCACATTCAAGTTTATAAAAACCATGTGCGTTCTTACCGTGAATTGCCAGTGCGTATCGCTGAGCTTGGTATGATGCACCGCTATGAAAAATCTGGTGCTCTTACTGGTTTGCAGCGTGTACGTGAGATGACTCTTAACGACGGTCATATCTTCGTGACACCTGAGCAAATCCAAGAAGAGTTCAAAAAAGCTCTCCAGTTGATTATCGATGTGTACGCAGATTTTAACCTAAACGACTACCGTTTCCGCCTGTCTTATCGTGACCCAGAGGACAAAGAGAAGTACTATGACAACGATGAGATGTGGGAAAATGCCCAGCGTATGCTGAAGGGTGCCATGGATGAAATGGGTGTGGACTACTTTGAAGCAGAGGGTGAGGCAGCCTTCTACGGTCCGAAGTTGGATATTCAGGTTAAGACTGCCCTTGGTAATGAGGAAACTCTGTCAACCATTCAGTTGGACTTCCTCTTACCAGAACGCTTTGGCTTGACCTACATTGGTGCTGACGGTGAGGAGCACCGCCCAGTCATGATTCACCGCGGTGTTATCTCGACCATGGAACGCTTCACTGCCATTTTGATTGAAACCTACAAGGGCGCCTTCCCAACTTGGTTGGCTCCAACCCAAGTGACTATGATTCCAATCTCTGTGGAAGCTCACTTGGATTACGCTTGGAAGGTTGCCAAAGAATTGCAAGACCGTGGCGTTCGTGTACACGTGGATGAGCGGAACGAGAAGATGCAGTACAAGATTCGTCAGAGTCAGACTAGCAAGATTCCATACCAACTCATCGTCGGTGATAAGGAAATGGAAGACAATGCTGTCAACGTTCGTCGTTACGGAAGCAAGGCAACACAAACTCAGTCTGTATCAGAATTTGTGGACCATATCTTAGCAGATATTGCTCGCAAGTCACGTCCAGCTGATGCTGAATAAATAAAGTAAGAAGTCCAAAAGGGCTTCTTTTTTGGTATAATAGTCAAGGAAAGTGATGGTAGTAATGAAGAGAGTAATAAAAGTTATTGTAGGTCTGATGTTAGGAATTGTTGGTTTCTTTATTGTCATGATAGTTGGTTTGTGTCTCTTATTTAGTCCTAGGGTGGCTAGTCGAGAGGAATTGATATCGTATCAGATGATGCTTGAACAGGGGATGGAGTCATATGGTTTCACTGGTAAGGTGGAGTTGACAAAATTTCGTCCTATAGCCATTGGTAACCCATGGGATGTTTTAGAGTATGATTATACCGAAGTTATAGACGGTCAGTCAATTACACTTCAATCCTCTGATACTTTGGTCAATAACCGAATTGAAGGACAGGAGGCATTAAACGGACTACTAAATATGACGGTCTATTTTGATGATAGTCCAAGCGGAATGTTGTATCAATTTGATGGTATCGTTGACCAAGCTATGTGGCATCAGCCGAGAGGTAAATATTTACTGAATCAGGCACAGCAGATATTTAAATTGATGGAAGAAAAAGATTTCACTTTGTTTGAAGTGGATGGTAGGCTTGAAACTCAGGATGAAAAACTGATAAAGTTTTATGAAAAGGTAGAGGAAAATCGCTATAATGGTCGGGCTTTTGCAGGTTTTTATGATATTAATTTAGACTGGCTCATGGAGGAAGAAATGGCGGTAATTGAAGTTGAATTTTTTAATAAGAAGGACCTTGGTTTAGAAAACGACTTAGTAGAGGAAGATAAATTACTAGCTGATTTAAAACAGAAAGTCGAAACATTTGACTATTCTAATGTGGAAGACGGAACCTATAGAATTGGTTTTCGTAGACCTGGAGTGCAGTCGACAAGTTTTTTCGTAACAATCAAGGTAAAAGATCATCATTATTCATTCTTAAAATAGTTGTTACAAACACAAAAACTCCCAACCGACTGGCTGGGAGAAATCTTACTCTATGCTGCTCGCCCAAGACTTAGCCACATAACGTGACAGGCTTGAGATGGCAAAGTTGATGCTAAAGTAAATCAAGGCGACCATGAGATAGAGGGCGAAAACTTGTTCTGCCTCAAAGTAGCGTCCCATGAGGATTTGACTAGAACCAAAGAGTTCTTGCAAGGCGATAACGGAGTAGAGGAAACTAGTGTCCTTGATGACCGTTACAATCTGCGAGATGATGGCTGGCAGCATCTTGCGAATGGCCTGCGGCATGATGATATAGACCATGATTTGCACTGGAGTAAAACCCTGTGATAAACCAGCTTCGGTCTGGCCCGGTCCGATGGCGTTGAGACCACCACGGATAATCTCGGCCATGGCTGCCGTGGTAAAAATAGTAAAAGCAGTGATACCAGCAGGCGTTGACTTCATTTGGAAGACCAAGAAGACAGTGAAAATCCACAACAAGTTTGGGACATTACGCACAAACTCGATATAGATTGTCGCAATCCACTTGAAGAGTGGATTTTTTCCATTTCGCATAATGGCCAAAATCATACCAAACAGGACAGACAAGACCACGGAAATACTGGAAATATAGAGAGTGAGTTTCAAGCCGTTCCACAAGAGTTGGAAGGTTGAAGGTTTGAGTAATTCTAAAACATAATTCATCGTTCAACCTCCTCTTAGTGTGAAAATGCAGACTTATTCTTTTCTTCAATACGACGGCCCCAGCTTGCAACAGGGAAGCACATGATGAAGTAAAGGAAAGCAGCACCAGCAAAGGCTGGTATGTAGTTGGCATTCATGGCAGACCAAGATTTTGTCATAAACATAATATCAGCTCCAGAGATAATGGCAACAGTAGCCGTATTCTTGATTAAGTTTACTACTTGGTTGGTCAAAGGTGGCAGAATCGTAGGAATGGCCTGTGGCAATATGATGATTCGCATGGTTTCAGCCTGGGTAAATCCCTGTGAAAGTGCGGCTTCAGTTTGCCCGGTAGGCACAGCCTCAATCCCTGCACGAATGACCTCTGCGATATAGGCACCGTGATAGAGGCCCACGCAGATAACAGCTGTCCAGTAGATGGACGGCATGAGGACATAATTTGAAATCAGTGGAAGTCCATAATAAACAATCATGAACTGAACCAAAAGCGGTGTATTTTGATAGTATTCAACATAGACACGTGCGATGATTTTTAAAACTTTATTTTTACTTGAAGAGAGACTACCAAAGACAATTCCTAAAAACATGGCCATGATAAAGGCCCCGACAGAAATGGCTAAGGTAAAGAGAAAGCCTTGGAAAAAGGTTGGGAAATCCTTGAAATAACTGACCCAATTCTCCCAAGAGTAAGGACTAGTTGTTAAAACTGTCATATTGTTTCACCTTTCTATTCGTCAGTTTCTGTGACTGGTTTGAGGCCATTGGCATCATAGATGCTTTGTAGGCTAGTATCGGCAGTCCATTTTTCTACGAGACTATTTAAGTAGTCGTTAAGGTCTTTGTTAGATAATTTAGTAACAATTCCATAGTCAGAAGCTGAGAAGCTAAAGTCCATGAGTTCAGATTTCGAGCTGATATACCCAGAAAGGATAGATTGGTCTACAGAAAATGCGTCTGTACGGTGAGCACGTAGCGAGACAGAGAGTTCTGGATAAGAACCAAGTTCAGCAAAGTTTACTGAAATGCCATACTTATCTGCTAGTTCAGAGATGAGGGTACGTGTAATAGAACCCTGAGCCACACCGATTGTCTTTCCATCCAGGTCGGTAAAGGTCTTAATTCCGCTATCCTTATTGACCAAGAAGCCAACGGCATCTGTGTAGTAAGGAGTTGTGAAATTGTAGAGCAACTTGCGCTCCTCGGTGATGGTAAAAGTTGCGATGACCATATCGACTTGACCGTTATCAAGCAGTGGTCCGCGAGTTTGTGCCGTAACAGGGGTAAATTCAATCGCCACCCCTAACTCGTCCGCAATTTTGCGAGCAATGTCAATCTCCATTCCCTCGAATTCACCAGTATCAGGGTTCTTGTAGCCAAAGTTAGGAACGTCCTGTTTCACTCCGACGCGGAGCACGCCCCTATCGATGATAGCTTGAACTTGATCACTATTGGTAATGGATGCGGGTGTTTCTGTTTGAGCTACTGGTTGTTTTGCGAAAACGAGAAGAATAAGTCCGAAGACCAATAATCTAATTGCAAAGAAAATGTTGATTTTTTTCTTATCCATAGACTTCCTCCTAGAGTTTTACTTTGTCAGATTCGTGGTTGATAATCTTGCTGAGGAATTGTTGGGCACGAGGCTCTGTCGGGTTATCAAAGAAGCCATTCACATCTGTTGTATCAACTAAAACTTCTCCCTCGGCCATGAAGATGATGCGATCAGCTACTTCACGGGCAAAGCCCATTTCGTGTGTTACGACAATCATGTTCATCCCGTCACGTGCCAATTTTTGCATAACTGCAAGTACATCGCCGATAGTTTCTGGGTCCAAGGCAGATGTTGGTTCATCGAAGAGTAGAAGCTCAGGTTTCATAGCTAAGCCGCGAGCGATGGCGACACGTTGTTTTTGGCCTCCGGATAGCATAGCAGGGTAGGAATCCTTCCGATCCCAGAGGTTAACAAACTCAAGATACTTTTGAGCGGTTTTTTCAGCCGTAGCTTTATCGATTCCCAAAACCTTAATAGGTGCCAAAGTAACATTTTCTAACACGGTTTTGTGTGGGTAAAGGTTAAAATGCTGGAAAACCATGCCAACTTCTTTGCGAAGTGATACGAGCTCTTTGATAGAAGTAGAGGAAATATCATGTCCGTTGACAATGAGCGTTCCTTCATCAATTGCCTCTAAACCGTTAATCGTGCGAATGAGAGTAGATTTTCCGGATCCGGAAGGTCCAAGGAGAACGACAACCTGTCCAGGTTCGAATTCCAAGTTGATATTGTGTAGGGCGTGGTAGTCGCCATAGTATTTGTTGACATCTTTAAATTCTACTAAAGCCATAAAATTCTCCTTGCATAGTGTTTTTTAGGTATTCCCATCTTAGCACTGCCTATATACAATGTCAAGTAAATTCTGACAATTTAATGTATTGTATGTTATAAAATGTGACATAGCTGTGTCAGGTGGTTTTGAAATATGAATTTTTTAGGTAAGTTTGATATAATAGAAGAAATAAAGCAAAGGTAAGATACTAATGAAAAAAATATTAATTGTAGATGATGAAAAACCAATCTCAGATATTATTAAGTTTAATATGACGCGCGAGGGATATGAAGTTGTGACAGCTTTCGATGGACGTGAAGCCTTGGAAGTCTTTGAGGCTGAGTTTCCTGACATTGTCATTTTGGACTTGATGCTGCCAGAATTGGACGGACTAGAAGTCGCTCGAACGATTCGTAAGACCAGCAATGTTCCAATCTTGATGTTATCTGCTAAAGATAGCGAATTTGATAAGGTTATCGGGCTTGAAATCGGGGCGGATGATTATGTGACCAAGCCCTTCTCTAATCGTGAATTGCAGGCGCGTGTTAAGGCTCTTCTTCGTCGTAGTGAATTGGCAGAGACGCAGACAAATATTGAGTCAACAGGGACTCCAGAGTTGGTGATTGGCGATTTGGTCATTCTGCCTGATGCGTTTGTCGCTAAGAAGCATGGCAAAGAGCTGGAGCTGACCCATCGTGAGTTTGAATTGCTCCACCATCTGGCCAAACACTTAGGTCAGGTTATGACTCGAGAACATCTATTGGAAACAGTTTGGGGTTATGATTACTTTGGTGATGTCCGCACGGTGGATGTAACGATTCGTCGTCTGCGTGAGAAAATTGAAGATACACCAAGCAGACCAGAATACATTCTTACTCGTCGCGGAGTGGGATATTTTATAAAAGGAAATGATTAATCAATTACGTTATTTAATGACCACGGCAGAATTTTGGTTTGTTGTCATTTTGATTGGCTTTCTAATTGCTCTGACGGTCCTTTTGATTGAAAACTATCGGGATAATAAGCAAATTAAACAACTCAATCAAAAAGTCAACGCCTTAATTGAGGGGAATTATGCAGATGTGTTAGACATGAGGGGAAGTCCTGAAATCACAGACATGGCGAATTCTCTTAATGATCTGTCCGAGGTCATCCGCTTAACTCATGATAATTTAGAACAAGAAAAGACGCGTCTGACTTCCATCTTGTCCTATATGAGTGACGGTGTTATTGCTACAGACCGTATCGGACGGATCATCATGATTAACGATATGGCCCAGAAACAGTTGGGGCTTTCTAGCCAAAAGCAGGAGCAGTATCACCTGCTCGAGGTTTTAGATTTATCAGATCGTTACACATTGAGAGATTTGTTGGCTCAGACACCTGAGATTGTGATTGATCACACCAATGAAAACGAAGAATTTCTGACTTTACGCGCTAATTTTGCCACGATTCGTAGTGAGAGTGGTCTGATTTCTGGCTTGGTTGTCGTCTTACATGATATGACCGAGCAGGCCAAGGAAGAACGGGAACGTAGGCTGTTTGTGTCAAATGTGAGTCATGAATTGCGTACGCCATTGACTTCCGTCAAATCCTATCTAGAGGCTCTGGATGAGGGAGCGCTAACGGAGTCTGTTGCACCGAGTTTTGTTAAGGTATCCTTAGATGAGACCAACCGCATGATGCGGATGATTACAGACCTCCTAAGTTTATCGCGCATTGATAATCAGGTTGGTCAGATAGATGTCGAACTGATAAACTTTACTGCTTTTGTGACCTTTATTCTTAACCGTTTTGACCAAATGAAAAATGCTGATTCTGATAAGGTCTATACGATTGTTCGTGACTATCAAATCAGTCCTATTTGGGTTGAGATTGATACAGATAAGATGACTCAGGTTTTGGATAATATCTTAAATAATGCCATTAAATATTCGCCAGACGGCGGGACAATTACCTTCAGCATGAAGACCACAGATAGCCAGTTGATTGTGTCCGTCTCAGACGAAGGTCTGGGGATTCCGAAAGCAGATTTACCTAGAATTTTTGACCGATTCTATCGCGTGGACAAGGCACGATCTCGTGCCCAAGGTGGTACAGGTCTTGGTTTAGCTATTGCAAAAGAAATCGTAAAACAACATAAGGGCTTTATCTGGGCTAAAAGCGAATATGGTCATGGCTCAACGTTTACAATTGTCTTGCCGTACAGCAAGGACATCGCACTAGATGAGTGGGATGATTCAGATGAGGAAGAATAGGAGAATATGATCGGAAAAGGTTTTAATTATAGTATTTTAGCTTCGGGGTCCAGCGGGAATTGTTTTTACTTGGAAACAGATAAAAAGAAAATCTTAGTGGATGCTGGCTTATCAGGGAAAAAGATTACCAGTCTTTTGGCGGAAATTGACCGAAAGCCTGAGGATATTGATGCTATCCTGGTAACGCATGAACATAGTGATCACATCCATGGTATCGGTGTTTTAGCACGTAAGTATGGGATGGACATTTATGCCAATGAATTGACCTGGCAGGCTATGGAGAGCAAATTGGGCAAGATTGATGTGGCTCAAAAACATATCTTCGAATTGGGTGCTATGAAGACTTTTGGCGACCTAGACATTGAGTCCTTTGGAGTTAGTCACGATGCTGCATGTCCGCAATTTTACCGTTTTATGAAGGATGACAAATCCTTTGTTATATTGACGGATACAGGCTATGTCAGTGACCGCATGGTTGGAATTGTAGAAAATGCCGATGCTTATTTGATTGAATCGAACCATGATATTGAAATTTTGCGCTCGGGTTCTTATTCATGGAATTTGAAGCAACGGATTCTATCCGATAAGGGCCATCTTTGTAACGAAGATGGAGCTGATGCCATGATTCGCTCACTTGGAAATCGGACCAAAAAGATTTACCTAGGGCATTTGTCAAAGGAAAACAATATCAAGGAATTGGCTCACATGACCATGGTTAATCAGTTGGCGCAGGCTGATTTAGGAGTTGGAGTAGATTTCCAAGTCTATGACACATCGCCAGATACAGCGACTGCCTTGACCAAGATTTGACAAATTCATTTAACTTGTTTAGAATAAATATATAAAATACGTGAGGTGAAGTTACATGAATAATTAAGCTACTTATTAGTCGTTCTTAAAACTTGTTGAAAATCAATTATTTGATAATTTAGTCTTTTAGTTTGCTTTTAGTACTAGGCAACGAGCTGCAGGCTGTACTGAAGTACGGCAAAGCGAGTTAACGAAGTAATAGAAGATAAACTAAATGACTACACAAGGGATAAGACTGCTCATAAGGGCTTACTATTCATGTGACTTTTTCCATAGGGAAAGGTCATGTTTTGCATGGCTTTTTTCTTGTTCATTGAGCAGAATAGGGGCCCTTTTTGTGAAGAAAAGAGGTCTATATGGAAGTAATGAAATGTATTCAATTAGAGAAGGAATTTGCGGGACGAAGTTTGTTTACAATCAAGCAGTTGAGCCTTCAAGCTGGTCAAAAGGTTGGTTTGGTTGGAAATAACGGTGTTGGCAAGTCTACTTTTTTGAAAATCTTGCTGGGACTAGATAGGGATTTTGCTGGTCAGATTGAGGTAAAAGCAGACTGGGCCTATGTGCCCCAGTTACAGGAAAGGAGCTCGCTTTCAGGTGGGGAACAGGTTTGGAAGTCTATTCAAGAGGCTTTTGCCCAAAGACCACAGTTGTTAATCATGGATGAACCAACTGCCAATTTGGATCAAGAACATCAGAAAAAGCTGATCAAACAAATCAAACGCTATCGTGGAAGTCTACTGGTTGTCAGTCATGATCGGCATTTTCTCAATCAAATAGCCAGTCACATTTGGCATTTAGAAGAAGGAAGTATTCAGGTCTATACAGGGAATTACGAGGCGTTTGTAGAAAGTCGCCGGGCTAGGCGAGAAGGACAGCAGGAGGCTTATGAAGCCTATCAGAAAAAAGTCGCTCAACTAAAAAAAGCCCAACAAGAGCGTCAGGTCAAGGCTCAGAAGATGGGGAAGAGAAAGAAAAGTGTTTCATCGTCTGAGTGGAAAGTCAGTGCTATGATGGGTTCCTATGATAGTCAAGCCAAGTCAATGGCTAAGTCTGCTAAACAGTTAGAGAAAAGGATTGAGAGGTTGGAAAAGGTTAGTCAGCCCAGAAAGGAGGCGTGGGTAAAGATGGAAGCGAAAGGTGCTTTGGATACTGGTCTTCACAGCCTCTTTCGCTTACAGGCTGGTCAGCTCTGGATTAGGGAAAAGTATTTATTTGGTTTCCCTCAGATAGGGATGACGTTTGGGGAGAAGTTAGCCTTAGTGGGGGCGAATGGTTCTGGAAAGACTAGTTTTGTCCAAAAATTATTAAGGAAAGAATTAGCAGGCTATTATAATCCTAAGTTAAAAATTGCTTATTTTGCACAGGATTTGATAAACCTTGATGAAGAAAAGACTGCTTTTGAAAATGTTAGTTGTACCTCTCTTCAAGATAGGATGACGATTCTCAATTTATTAGGTATGTTAGGACTTTCTTACGATAAGGCTCAGCAGAAGGTAGCAAATCTGTCTGGTGGTGAGCGTGTGCGTCTCTCCTTAGCTAAGGTATTGGTGGCGGATGCAAATCTTTTGATATTAGATGAACCGACAAATTTTCTAGATATGGCAGCTATTGAGGCTTTGGAAACATTCTTGAAAGAATATGAAGGAAGTGTCCTCTTGATTTCCCATGATCAACAGTTTGTGGAAACATCTGTTCACAGTCAATGGGAGATAGTGCAAGCTTGTCTCGTGAAGAAATCATAAGAAAATATTTTCTGAAAAGGAGGCTCTGTCTAAAAAATATTTTTTGCCTGTGGTATAATAAGAAGGATATTTCTAGAATGAGGTCTTTGAAGTGAAAAAAAGAAAGAACAAGCCTTTGGAACACGATGGAAATTTTATTTCCCTTCGTTTAAATATTTTATTTTCTATCGTGATTTTTCTTTTCCTAGTTTTGATATTGCGTCTGGCAGATATGCAGATTATCAATCATGATTTTTATAGTAATAAGCTGTCTACTGCCAGTCAGAAAATCATCAGCAATGGCTCTATCCGTGGGCAGATTTACGATGCACAGGGAAAACCTTTGGTTGAAAACGAGATTCAGCAGGTTGTCTCCTTCACACGTTCCAACAAGATGTCTGCTCAGGAAATGAAAGAAGTAGCTAATAAACTCTTGCAGTGGGTCAATGTGTCGGACGTAACAATTACTCAACGTGATAAGGCAGACTATTATTTGGCGGATGAAGAAGTTTATCGTCAGGTAGTCGAGGCCTTGCCAGAAGATAAAAAATACGATTCTGATGGCAACTACCTGAGTGAATCGACAATTTATTCTAATGCGGTTGATAGTATCCCTGCTGAAGCGTTACAATATTCTGAGCAAGATAGCAAGGCGATTGAACTGTTTAAGCAGATGAATGGAGCTACTTACTTCTCTACTGTTAATTTGGTAACAGATACTCTAACTGCTGAACAGGTTGCTCATATTGTAGCCAATGAAAGTCAACTTCCAGGCATTTCAACGACTAACAACTGGCAACGGACGATTTTACCAACTTCCCTCAGCTCTATTATTGGTACAGTAACGAGTGAACAGGCTGGTTTGCCTGCGGAAGATGCGGAATACTATCTCTCCAAGGGCTACTCACCAAATGACCGTGTGGGAACTGCCTACCTCGAGAAACAATATGAAGAAGTCTTACAAGGTCAACGTGAGAAAAAACAAATCAACCTTGATCGAAATGGCAATGTCGAAAGTATTGAGACAATTCAAGAAGGGCAGCAGGGAAATAATATTAAACTGACTATTGATTTAGCCTTTCAAGATGGGGTCAATGCTATTTTGAAAAAATACTTTGAAAGTGAGCTGGCTACTGGTAGTGCACTTTACTCGGAAGGAGTTTATGCAGTCGCATTGGAACCTTCAACAGGTGCGGTGCTTGCCATGTCGGGATACAGTCATGAAAAAGGAGCAGGTAGCATAACAGAAGATGCCCTTGGTACTATTACAAGTGTTTTCACACCAGGTTCCATCGTCAAAGGAGCGACAATCAGCTCTGGTTGGGAAAATGGAGTTATCAGTGGCAATCAAGTGCAGTTAGACGAACCAATATATTTTGCAGGTTCAGCACCAATTACATCTTGGTATGGGGCCTATGGTAGTTTTAATATTGATGCGACAGAGGCTCTAGAATATTCTTCTAACGTCTACATGGTTAAGATTGCCTTAGGACTACTTGGTCAGACCTATTCAGCTAACATGTATTTGAATGATGGCGATACATTGACAAATGCCATGACTAAGCTTCGTTCGACTTTTGCAGAGTATGGTTTAGGTGCGTCAACAGGTATTGACCTGCCACTCGAATCTACAGGATTTTTACCGGAAGAGTATTCGACAGCCAACTTTATTACCAACGCTTTTGGACAGTTTGATAACTATACACCGATGCAGATGGCACAGTATGCAGCGACCATTGCGAATAATGGAACACGGATTTCTCCACACCTCGTTGAGGGAATTTATGGGAATAATGCCCAAGGTGGTTTGGGAGAATTAATTGAAACCGTATCTGGTAAGGAGATGAATCAGGTTAATATTTCCGCTGAAGATATGTCTCTTCTTCGTCAAGGTTTCTACCAAGTTGTCAATGGTAGTGGGCGCTTTAATACAGGTAGTGCTATCGGTCGTGGTGCGGCTGTGACCATCAGTGCCAAGACTGGTACAGCCGAAACCTATACAACGACAGCTTCTGGGGATGTGGTTACTGCGGTCAATACCAACGTTGTTGCTTATGCACCTAGTGATAATCCTCAAATTGCGGTAGCAGTTGTCCTACCAAATTTGACCAATCAAAGTTCAACAACTACTAAGACAATTACTCAAGAAATTATCAATTTATATCAATCACTTCACCCAATGAATTAAGGAGGCTTATGCTTTACCCTACACCTATTGCCAAGTTAATTGATAGTTATTCTAAATTGCCAGGTATCGGTATAAAAACGGCTACCCGTTTAGCTTTTTATACTATTGGCATGGAGGATGATGTCGTTAATGAATTTGCGAAAAATTTATTGGCAGCCAAGCGAGACCTATCTTATTGCTCTATTTGTGGTAATTTGACAGATCAGGACCCCTGTGCCATTTGCCAGGACTCAACGCGAGACCAATCTACTATTTTGATTGTAGAGGATAGTCGAGATGTTACAGCTTTGGAAAATATTCAAGAATACCACGGTCTTTATCATGTCTTGCATGGCTTGATTTCCCCCATGAATGGTATCGGACCAGATGATATTAATTTGAAAACCCTTCTCACTCGCCTGATGGACAATGAGGTTACAGAAGTTATTGTGGCGACCAATGCAACAGCAGATGGAGAGGCTACATCTATGTATATATCACGTGTCCTCAAACCTGCGGGAATCAAAGTAACCCGACTAGCTCGTGGCTTAGCGGTAGGCAGTGATATTGAATATGCAGATGAAGTGACCCTGTTGAGGGCTATTGAAAACCGTACAGAGCTATAGCTGCTCTGTAGTTAGATACGTTCCTAATTTTAAGATAGGATAGATATGATTTGTTAAATTATGCTATACTAAGAGTAATAGCGTTGATACAGGAAGGAAAATATATGTCAAAAGAAACCTTGATTTTACTATATGGTGGGCGTTCTGCAGAGCGTGAGGTATCCGTTCTGTCTGCCGAAAGCGTCATGCGTGCCATCAATTATGATAAATTTTTTGTCAAAACCTATTTCATCACACAAACTGGGGACTTTATTAAGACGCAAGAGTTTTCTCAAACACCGTCTGCCGATGAAAAACTCATGACAAACGCGACAATTGTTGAAGAGCAAAAAATCCGTCCGAGCGATATTTATGAAGAAAAGGCAGTCGTTTTCCCTGTTCTTCATGGACCAATGGGAGAAGACGGGTCAATTCAAGGCTTCTTGGAAGTACTTCGTATGCCGTACGTGGGTACCAACATCTTGTCTTCCAGCGTTGCCATGGACAAGATTACAACTAAGCGCGTTCTTGAATCAGCAGGAATCTCCCAAGTACCTTATGTGGCAGTTATCGAGGGTGAAACTATCGACGATAAGATTGCAGAGATTGAAGAAAAATTGACTTATCCGGTCTTTGTAAAACCAGCTAATATGGGATCAAGTGTCGGTATCTCTAAGGCAGAGGATTTAGCTGGCTTGCGTAAGGCGCTTGATCTGGCTTTCAAGTATGACAGCCGTGTCCTCGTTGAGCAGGGGGTTAATGCGCGTGAGATTGAGGTTGGTCTTTTGGGAAATGCTGACGTGAAAACGACACTTCCTGGTGAAGTAGTCAAAGACGTTGCTTTTTATGACTACGATGCCAAATACATCGACAACAAAATCACCATGGAAATTCCAGCTAAGATTGATGAGTCTATCATGGATACCATGCGGGACAATGCTGCCAAGGCCTTCCGTGCTATCGGTGGTTGTGGCCTTTCTCGCTGTGATTTCTTCCTGACTGAAGACGGAGACATCTTCCTGAATGAGCTCAACACCATGCCAGGCTTTACTCAGTGGTCTATGTATCCACTCCTTTGGGATAATATGGGACTTGCTTACCCAGACTTGATTGAAGAGCTTGTTCGTTTGGCCAAGGAAATGTTTGAAAAACGTGAAAGTCATTTGATTTAATGAGAATGAAAAGGATTGGAAAATTTCCAATCTTTTTCTAGTTCACATTCTTGCAAAGGGTTGCAAAAAAGAATAGAATGGTTTCAAGTATGTGGAGGTGTTTATGTATCAAACGACGGTAAAAGGGGAAGGTCTGTTTCAGGCAGTTTCTCAAGGTTATGGAGAACCAGTTCATACTTTTGGTGTAACAGAGCAGGGAGAAACTCCCGTAAGCCTTGTGAACATTGGCTTAGCTGCCTGTGTGACCATGTGTGTGCAGGGCTACTATGCCAGCCAAGAAGGCAATAAAACCATGCCTGTTCAGGTGGAGAGTCGCTTGGACAATCAGCATTTTGAGGTGTTGATTGGAATTGGAGAGTCGGTTTCAGCGCAAAAGCAGAAAGAGATTCTTGCCTATGTGGAAAAGAAATGTAAAGTCAAAGATCTTTTGAGGGAAGACTTGAAGTTTGAGACAAGTTTTTATGTCTTAGAAAGTGTGGAGTAGATGTTTTTAGCAATTGAAGAAATGCGACAAAATAAGTTGCGTTACGGCTTGATTTTGGGCCTGCTAGTCCTTATAGCCTACTTGGTCTTTTTCCTGACAGGTTTGGCTTATGGTCTCATGCAGGAGAATAGAACAGCTGTTGACAAGTGGCAGGCAGATTATGTCTTACTTAATTCAGAAAGCAATCGTTTGATAACAGCTTCAAAAATTGATACAGCCTTGCTTGATCGGGTGGACGCTGGTGACAAAGCCTTGATTCGCCAACAAGCTGGAGTTGCCTATGTGGATGAAAATGCCACCTCAGACGAAAAAGAAAAGGTAAACATCTTTGCCGTTGAGTCTGATAGTTTTATCGTCCCAAATATTGTAGAAGGTCGTTTGTATGAAAAAACGGGAGAAGTCGTTGTAGACAAAACCTTGTCAGAAGTAGAAGGTTTTGGGCTAGGTGATGAAGTCTATCTGTCGGGAACTGATGAAAAAGTGACCATTGTAGGTTATACAGACAATGCTTATTTTGGAGTGGCGCCTGTTGTCTATATGGACATTACGGCGTTTGCAGAATTGATGCAGGCTGATAAACAACAAGCAGCAACGAGTAATCTTGCTAGTGCCATTGTCGTTCGTGGAGATGTCGCTTCTGTACCAGATGAGCTGGAAAAAGTTGCCATTGCAGACTTTATTGAAAATCTGCCAGGATATAAGGCACAAAATATGACCTTTGGCTTTATGATAGGATTCTTGATTGTCATCTCAGCCATTGTTATTGGTATTTTTATCTTTGTTTTGACAACACAGAAATCACCGATTTTTGGCTTGATGAAAATTCAAGGTCTTTCAAATGGCTATATTTCAGGTTCTGTACTGGCTCAAACCTTCCTACTTGCTGGTTTGGGAACCGTCCTTGGATTGGCTGGAACTTATTTGTCATCCCTTGTCTTGCCAAGCGCTGTTCCATTTGAGAATAACTGGACCTTCTATATTGTAATCGGCCTAGCACTAGTTGTATTTGCCCTATTGGGTGCTAGTTTCTCTGTACGTTCTATCTTTAAGGTAGATCCATTACGAAATCTATCTTAGGAGGTTGTTATGAAAACACTTATTTTTGAAAATATTAGTAAGACCTTCCAAGATGGCAGTCAAACCATTACGGCTCTTAAACCGACTAATTTTAGCATTGAAGAAGGCGAATTTGTCGCAATCATCGGACCGTCCGGGTCTGGGAAATCAACTTTTTTGACCTTGGCAGGTGGTTTACAAACGCCGACAACAGGTCGTGTTTTAATCAATCAATCGGATTATTCTGATTTACCTGAGAAAAAACGTGCCAAATTGCGCTATAAGAACATTGGTTTTGTCTTGCAGGCTTCCAATTTGATCCCATTTTTAACAGTCGAAAAACAATTAACCTTGGTTGATAAGGTCAATAAGAAAGCTGATCCGAGCAAGCGAAATGAGCTTCTATCTGAATTGGGTGTGGACCATCTCAAAAACAAGTTTCCTAAGGATTTGTCAGGCGGAGAACGGCAGCGTGTAGCTATTGCCCGTGCGCTCTACAATGATCCAGCCTTGATTCTTGCTGATGAACCGACAGCCAGTCTAGACAGTAATCGTGCTTTTGAAGTGGTTGAGTTATTAGTGAAGGAAGCCAAAGAACGAAACAAATCCATCATCATGGTAACGCATGACCAGCGCATGATTGAAAAATGTGACAAGGTATATGAGATGAAAGATGGTGTCCTCACTCAAGTTCGATAAAAAGTGGTATAATAGAAAGAGCGAAAGCTCTTTTTTAGTTTATTGGAGAAAACAATGAAATTAATCTTACACGAAGTCGCTCAGGTCTTGGGCGCAAAAAATGATATTAGTCTTTATCCTGATACAGCACTCAACAAGGTCGAGTTCGATAGCCGACTCGTCACAACTGGCGACCTCTTTGTTCCCCTAAAGGGTGCGCGTGACGGTCATGACTTTATTCCTGTAGCTTTTGAAAATGGCTGCGCAGTAACCCTTTCGGAAGTCAGCCTTGATGTTCCCCACATCCTAGTAGATGACTGCTTGGCTGCGCTTCAACAATTAGCGGCCTACTACCTAGAGAAAACAGGGGTAGAAGTCATTGCTGTGACAGGCTCAAACGGTAAAACGACCACCAAGGACATGATTCACGATGTTCTGGCGACGACTTACAAGACTTACAAGACACAAGGCAACTACAACAACGAAATTGGTCTGCCTTACACCGTCCTCCATATGCCTGACGATACAGAAAAACTGGTATTGGAAATGGGCCAAGACCACTTGGGAGACATTCATCTCCTATCTGAAATTGCCAAACCAAGTCTATCAGTTATTACCCTTTTTGGAGAAGCCCATCTGGAATTTTTCGGCTCACGTGAAGAGATCGCCAAAGGAAAATTACAGATTGCGGATGGAATGACAGCTGGTAGTAAACTCTTGATTCCAGCAGATCCGATTGCGGATAAGCTCTTGCCGAGCCATGTAGAACTCATTCGTTTCGGTGAACAGGCTGATTTGCAGGTGACCAGTCTGGTCGAGTCAAAAGATAGCCTAACCTTCACCGTCAACTTTATGGACGGCGACATTTTCCTCCCAGTAACGGGCAAGTACAATGCCACCAATGCCATGGTAGCAAGCTATGTGGGGAAGACCTTGGGTGTGCCTGATGAGGCCATCAAGTCGGCCCTTGCCAGTCTTAACTTGACCCGCAACCGCACCGAGTGGAAAAAAGCAGCCAACGGAGCCGACATACTCAGCGATGTCTACAATGCCAATCCAACCGCTATGCGCTTGATTTTGGAAACCTTCTCTAGCATTCCAGCCAATGAAGGCGGCAAGAAAATCGCTGTTTTAGCAGATATGAAAGAACTGGGTAGCCAGTCAGTCGATCTCCACAATCAGATGATTCTAAGCCTGTCGCCTGATGTGCTAGACACCGTCATTTTCTACGGTCAGGACATTGAAGAATTGGCCCAGCTGGCTAGTCAGATGTTTCCGATTGGAAAAGTCTATTTCTTTAGGAAAAATGCAGAGCAGGACCAATTTGAAGACCTGGTGAAGCAAGTCAAGGAAGTCCTTGGTGGGAAAGACCAAATCCTCTTTAAAGGCTCTAATTCTATGAACCTTGGAAAAGTGGTGGAAGCAATAGAAAAGTAGAGAGGCAAGACCTCTCTTTTTAGCAAGTCTTGTCAAAATATCGAAAAGTTGATATACTAACTTCTGAGAAAAGAGAGGAATTTAATAAAGATGAGTGATTTTTTTAGCAATCAGATTTCTGAAGCACCGAACCTGAACGTATTGGAACATCTGTTTCTCATGATTATTTGGTTTTTCATGCTCCGTCTTTGTTTTCGTTGTTATCAAAAAAGATGGTTTCATATTGTTTTTTGGTGGCTTCAATTTATACAGATTGTCTCCCTTTATACTTGGTATATCGTAGCTGATTTTCCTCTTTCAGAGAGTCTTCCTTTTTATCATTGTCGCTTGGCCATGCTCTTTATTCTTTGGGCGAAGCCCGGACCTCTGAAACGTTATTTTGCTTATCTCGGTCTTTTCGGATCGCTTTCGGCCTTTATTCATCCGGTATTTGATCCATTTGCTTTCCCACACCTTACCTTCTTTACTTTTGTTATTGGCCACTATGCCTTGACCGTTAATTGTATGTTGTACCTGTTATCTGATTTAGAAGGGGAGATGTTGAAGGGGAAAGAGGTAGTGAAATATACGCTTATTATGAATATGCTGATTCTAGGAGTAGCTCTTTTAACTGGTGGAAATTATGGATTTTTAAGACAGGCACCTTTAGTGAATACTAATAATCTTCCTTTGAATTTCTTCTTGGTAACTTGCCTACTCTGTTTCTCTATTTTGAGTATACAAGCTATGCTGATTGCCTATTTGAAAAAAGAAAGCAAACAAATGAATTCGCAGATATTGAAAAAATAAGATTTGAAATTAGTTTTTCAAGTCTTATTTTAGTTTTTAAATGCGCCTTGTTTGTAGCTAATCCAGAAAAAGACAGGGATAAAAATAAGCATTAATCCAGAATAGATTGGCAATGTGTGACTGTTTAGGGGGTGGATTTCAATCAGACCGTGTAGGAAATGGGAGCTGATGAAGAAACCGAAAACGGAATAAATAATAAGAGCCAGTCGAGCTTTTGTCAGTGGCAAACAGGCACGAATGACAGCCAGTAGACCTGTTGAACCAAGAACATAATAAGAGAGGGTTTGCATGTCATGCAAGTTTAAGTATCCAAAGACTTGCAGTAAATGGAAAATAAGGACACTGAGAACAACCATGAGAGCATTTGGTAGGGCTAAGAGAAGAGATTTTCTGAGAAAATGTTTTTCTACGGGGCGGATATTTCGTTCAAAGGTTAGGATAAAAGGAGGAAAACCTTCAACAAATTGACCAATGAGGGTCATTTGTATCTGAATAAATGGGAAAACTAACAAATATTCTGCTTTACCTAGGGCGATACTAGCGATACAGATAAGGCCAAGTAAGAAAGAGTAGATTGTTTTGATAAGAAAGATGGGAGCAATGTGGGAGATGTTATTAACAACGCGTCGTCCCTCAAAGAGAATCTCAGGAATATCTCGAAATTCAGAATCTAGGAGGACTAGATTAGCGATTTGTCTAGTAGCGGGATCGCCTTCTGCCATAACAATGGAACAATCAGCTTCGCGTAGTGCAAGAATATCATTGACCCCATCACCGGTCATTGCAGTAGTATGTCCCTGTGCTTTGAGGGTTTGGATGAGCAATTTTTTCTGATGTGGGGATACGCGACCGAAAATGGCGGTTGTTTCAGCTCTGGCAATTAGTGCTTCGTCGTCAACTTTGGAACAATCGATATAACTATCGTAGTCAGCAAATCCAGCTTCCTTAGCAATGTGTGAGACAGTCACAGGATTGTCGCCAGAGATTATTTTTAGTATCACCTCTTGCGAGCGAAGATAGGCTAGTGTTTCTGCGGCGTCTTCTCGGATTGGGTCGGCAATTTCTAATAGAGCTAGAGGTTCAATATTCTCAGGTAGCTGATTTTGAGAAGAAGGAAGGGACTGTTGGCTAAGCGCAAGAATCAGGACACGGGAACCACGAGCCTGTGCCTCAGAAACAGAAGGAGGATTTTGTGTTAGTAACATTTCTGGTGCCCCTAGAAAAATGCGACCAATGTTTTCTATTGTCATTGCTCCCCATTTTCTATCACTAGAAAATGGAATGATGTGACTAGCTTTATAGTGGTGCTCTAAATCACCATATTCTTTTCGAATGGCCTGAGCTGTTGAATTAGTATCCTCACTTGTCTGGATATAGGTAGCGAGTATCTGTTGGATAGTGTCAAGTGAATAATGGTTGTTTAAGGGGAGCAGGTTTTCGACGGTCATTTTCCCCTGAGTAATCGTTCCGGTCTTATCCAAACAAAGAACATCAACTCGGGCAAGTGTTTCGACGGAATACATTTCTTGTACGAGGACATTTTTCATTCCAAGTTTGATAACGGCAGTTAAGAGAGAAGTGATGGTTAGCAGAGCAATTCCCTTTGGTAACATACCTAGTAGGGCAGTAGAGCTGGTAATAACTGAGTCTTTTAAGGGAAGAAGTTTGATGAAAAAGGCTTCTAGAAAAAGAGCGAGTCCGAATGGAATGATAATTTTTCCTGTAAATTTAGCAATTTTATCCATATTGTAAAGAATACGAGAGACGATAGGTTTGTGAGTTTTCGCCTCAAGCATGAGCTTATTGGCATAGTTTTCTGCGCCAACATGGATGACTTTTGCATAAATCTGTCCGCTAACTAGATAGCTACCAGACAATAATTCAGCCCCATTATTTTTCACAATCAAGTCGCTTTCACCAGTTAACATGGCCTCGTTTGCCTCGGCTATACCTTCTAAAACAATAGCATCACTAGGAACTTGTTCGCCAGCAGACAGCAAGAGAACATCATCTAAGACAATATCTTCTGGTGCAATAGAGATTGTCTCGCCGTCACGAACAACTCGGATAAAATCCTTGTTCATCAGGTTGAGTTTGTCAATCATTCGTCGTGCCCGCCATTCTGTCAGCATTCCTGAAACAGCGTTGAGGACAATGACTCCGAAGAAGAAAAGGTTGGACCATGCCTGAACAGCTAGTAAGGCTAAGAAAATGGCAAAATTGAGTGCGTTAAAAGATGTAAACACATTTCGTCTGAAGATTTCCCAATTACTGGCGCTGGTCTTTGTCTTAAAATGATTGGTTTGCTGGTTTTGAATACGTTCTTGTACTTCCTTGGTTGATAAACCTTTTATTTTTTTGTTCATTATTTTATCTTTCTTTTTCTAGTATATAGAATGCATCTCATACTTATTGTAACATATTTATAATACAACAGTATAGGTCTGTAGACCTATTCTTCAATAGTTTGAAAAATTCCCTTATTTCCGATATAATAAGAGAGTTGTCTAGTAAAGAATAAGGATGAATCCAATGTAAATCGAATAAGATAAGAGCTCAGCTCTGCTATGAATCAAAATACAAAAAAATGAAAAGGAAACATTATGTCACTACAAGAAGAAATCAAGAAACGCCGCACCTTTGCGATTATCTCTCACCCGGACGCGGGTAAGACCACCATTACCGAGCAGTTGCTCTACTTTGGGGGTGAGATTCGTGAAGCAGGTACGGTCAAGGGGAAAAAGACTGGTAATTTTGCCAAGTCTGACTGGATGGATATTGAGAAACAACGTGGTATCTCTGTTACCTCCTCTGTTATGCAGTTTGACTACGCAGGCAAGCGTGTCAATATCTTGGATACACCAGGGCACGAGGACTTCTCTGAGGATACCTATCGTACCTTGATGGCGGTGGATGCGGCTGTCATGGTGGTGGACTCTGCCAAAGGTATCGAGGCCCAGACCAAAAAGCTCTTTGAGGTTGTGAAGCACCGCAACATTCCTGTTTTCACTTTTATCAACAAGTTGGACCGTGATGGCCGTGAGCCATTGGATTTGTTGCAGGAGTTGGAAGAAGTCTTGGGCATCGCTAGCTATCCGATGAACTGGCCGATTGGTATGGGGAAATCTTTCGAGGGTCTCTATGACCTTCATAACAAACGCTTGGAACTCTACCGAGGTGATGAGCGTTTTGCAAGCTTGGACGAGGGTGACAAGCTCTTTGGTTCTAACCCCTTTTATGCACAAGTTCTAGATGATATTGAACTTTTGGCGGAAGCTGGGAATGAATTTTCAGAACAGGCGATTTTGGACGGCGATTTGACACCTGTTTTCTTCGGCTCAGCCCTGACAAACTTTGGTGTGCAGACCTTCCTGGATACATTCTTGGAGTTTGCTCCAGAGCCACATGGTCACAAGACAACGACAGGGGATGTCATTGACCCGCTCAACAAGGACTTTTCAGGTTTTGTCTTCAAAATCCAAGCTAACATGGACCCTCGTCACCGCGACCGCATTGCCTTTGTCCGTGTGGTTTCGGGCGAATTTGAACGCGGTATGGCAGTTAACCTGCCTCGTACAGGCAAGGGAGCCAAGTTGTCCAACGTGACGCAGTTCATGGCAGAATCTCGTGAGAATGTGGAAAATGCAGTGGCGGGTGACATTATCGGGGTTTACGATACAGGGACCTATCAGGTAGGAGATACCTTGACCGTAGGCAAGAACAAGTTTGAATTCGAACCGCTACCGACCTTTACCCCTGAAATTTTTATGAAAGTTTCTGCTAAAAACGTCATGAAACAAAAATCCTTCCACAAGGGAATCGAGCAACTGGTGCAAGAAGGAGCTATCCAGCTCTACAAGAACTACCAGACAGGCGAGTATATGCTAGGTGCCGTTGGTCAGCTCCAGTTTGAAGTTTTCAAACACCGCATGGAAGGCGAGTACAATGCCGAGGTAGTCATGACCCCAATGGGTAAAAAGACTGTCCGTTGGATCAAGCCAGAAGACCTGGATGAACGCATGTCATCAAGCCGCAACATCCTAGCCAAAGACCGCTTTGACCAACCAGTTTTCCTTTTTGAAAACGACTTCGCCCTCCGCTGGTTCGCGGACAAATATCCGGATGTGGAGTTGGAAGAGAAGATGTAGCAAACATCTGGGAGATGTTTGCTATCGGGAGATGGGAACTGACGGCAGTCAGTTTACCGTTGAATAAAGTCTGGGTGGATTGAAACAGTTCGGGGAACTGTTTCAGCCTGAGCCTAGAGATGTCAAGCGAGGTGAAAGGTGGGAGATGGGAGCTGATGGTATCAGCTTACAGCTGTTCAGCTTTGAAAATCAAGCTAAAACTTCGTTAAGTTGCTTCGATGAACCTCTAGTTCAATCTTCAGCTCCTTGCCTAGTTTTATTCTTGAGTTTCTTTGCGTAAAGTCAGTAATCAGCTTTGAAAATCACTATCTACTCGAAATAATAGAGGAATAAGGCTCGGTTAATCCGATCCTTTTCTTTTACCTCGCTTCTATGGGGGATTTTTTGCAAAAAAAACAATATTTTAATATAATTGTATTAAAAGCAAATACTCGAATCAATCGGAGGTGCCGATAGCAATGTTCCATTACCTAAAAAAGTGTCGTTCAGAATTTTTTATCTATAGCTTGGTTTCAGTTGTTTATGCTCTGATTTTAGCAGCGACAGGTTTCGTCTATGCTCGGGTTTCTGAGTCGGCTTTGTCTGGAAATCAGCAGGTATTTTTGATAAGTTCTCTTATAGCAGTTGGATTCTTCATTTGTGATATTTATTTTGATTATTTACCACGCTATCTCAAGTTTAAATTGGTCAATCGTATCATGGAATTGACAAGAAATGAGTTGGTTGCAACCTATGCAGTAGAGGATATTGCTCAATTTGAAGAAAAAGCAAGCTCAGATAGGGTAAGTGTTTTAGTGAATCATTTAGATGTATTAGAAAATGGCTTTTTAATACCAGGTTTATCAATGGTAACGAGTGTCCTTGTATTTACTTTCTCCTTAATTGGAGCACTTTACTTGCAAGGAACAATGACTATTATCATGTTGGTGCTTTGTTTTATCCCTTTCTTAGCACCGTTGATAAATAATAAAATTTTGGCTCATACGACTAAAGAAAGTCAAGAAGAGAAAAATGTCTATTTAAAACGATTTAGTGAGTTTGTACAAGCATTTTCTTTCATACGTATTAGTAATATTACGCTAGTCTTTGAAAAGAACCTAGAGACTTCTAGTCAAGAATACGCTAAAAGAGCCATCCTATTTTCCAAAAAGCAATCTCAAACCTATGCAGTATCTTACGGTTTGAGTAGTATTGTCTATTCTGGTTCATGGATTATTGGAGGTATCTTTGTTTTCCAAGGGATGCTGAAAATTTCAGACTTGATTGCTATGACCACACTAATGGGAACGGTTGCTAGTCCCATTCAAACCATGTCAGGACTGATTACAGAGTATCTTGCTAGTCGAACGGTCGTGGAAGAATTGACGAATATTCTGAAAGGACAACCACATGAAGACAAAGTCCAACAAGAGTTGACAGAACCTATAAGGACTTTAACTTTAGATAGGGTTAGTTCCCATAATCAACAACACCCTATATTTGACAACTTTTCTTATCAATTTCTTGCTGATAAAAAATATGCTATCGTTGGTAAAAGTGGTAGTGGGAAGACGACATTGCTGAGACTCTTGCTAGGTGTTCAATCACCAGATGAGGGGGCGATTTTCATAAATCAGATTAATCTTTCAGAAGTGGCTCAGGCTTCCTATTTTGATAAGATGTATTATCTACCACAAAAAACAGCTATTTTTGCAACAACTATAGGAGATAACTTGACACTGTTTGAAACTTTGGATGAGGCTAAAGCCCTGAAATGTTTAGAACAAGTAGGGTTGCTGGACTGGTTTGAGAGACAGGAGGCTGGATTCGATACACCTTTATCCTCCTCTAAACAACTATCGGGTGGTGAAGAGCGGAGATTTGATTTGGCGCGGGCCCTTTATAGAGATGCGGAGGTCTTACTATTTGATGAACCAACAACGGGGTTAGATAGTGAGAATGAGGCTTTTATTGCAGAGACTCTTTCTAATATTAAAGAGAAATTGTTGATAGTGGTTACTCATTCACAAAGTGAATCATTCTTATCCGTTTTTGATGAGAAGGTTGAGTTATGATGTTTAAAGTCCTTAAAGCAATTAAGCATTACAAGCTTCTGAGTATATAGGCTACATCTTGATATGAAAATCATAAAAGGACGAGCTTTGTACAACTCGTCCTTGTTTTGTTATTTTTCTAGAGTAAATTCTTCATTTCCGTTAATAATGGTGGTATTTCCCTTGCGAGAATAGGAAATAATATCTTTTACAGCAATATCATATGTAGTTAGCTGGTTGATAGCTGCGTCATTAATTTTTGTAATGGTCACGGTATGGAAGAGCCGATCGACTTCTCCCTCGAAAAAGGTAGCTGAGATAGTACCAGTTTCTTGATTGTATGTGGCACCTAGTTCTTTAGCATACTCGTCTTGGTACTTATGAAATTCTTTTTCCGCCTCAGCTTGTGTAGGTAGAAATGATTTCAAGTGCTTTTCATAGTCTGCTCCGAGAGCGGTTGTTAAGTATTCTTCTACGGAAATTCCTAGAGAACTTGCTTCTTTTTGTGCTTCCTCTAACATTACCTTGTAAGCTTGATCCAAGGTTAATTTTGCGATTTTAGGAATATCAAAGCTTGTTGTAGCGGTGAAGACAGCTTTCTTATCTACGACTGTCATCGTATAAGTTGCATCAATCCACGTTTTATCGATACCTGGAAGTTGATTTTGCAATTCCTTGATACTGGTTTCGACAATGTCTTGTTCAGCTTGGGAATTGCGCCATGTACCGCTAATGTTGCCACTATTATATTTGAATAATGCAAGACAGGCAAAAAATACGATAATAGTCGTAAAGACAGTGATGATTATTCCAAGAATGCGATTACGTTTCTTTTTCTGTTCCGCAACGAGTTCTTCGAAAGCTTGAGTAGCTGTGTTTTCCATAATATTCTCCTTCTGTTCCCCCTTTTTCAATATACTATAGTTTGTTTGCTCTGTCAATGGCTATATTAGTGTACAGAGGTGAGGAAGAAGTGTCGAGCCTCCTCGCCTTACAGAAGTAGATGAAGAAGGGGAGCGGAAGTGTTGTGACGTATGATTGCCAAGGACAAAGTAGCCTATTTTCATTATTTTATGTTATACTATAGAAAAATACCAAAGGAGCCATATTATGGGACTATTTTCAGGTTTACTAGGTAATGCCTCGCAAATGGATAATGATAAGATTGAACAGGAATTGGAGCATGTTCTACTGGATAATGAACAGGTTGAGGTGGCATTTAGTCTGGTTCGTGATTTGATTGTTTTTACAGAATATCGATTGATTTTGGTCGATAAGCAAGGAATGACTGGGAAAAAGGTATCTTATAAATCGATTCCTTACCGCTCGATTTCACGTTTTACGGTAGAAACCTCTGGTCATTTTGACTTAGATGCTGAGCTGAAAATATGGATTTCATCGGCTGTTGAACCTGCTGAAATTCTTCAGTTTAAGAGCGATAAGAGTGTTATTGCTATTCAAAAAGCACTGGCTTCAGCAGTCTTAGGAAAATAGGAAAAAAGTACAGAAAGTGGCTATCCGCTTTCTGCTTTTTTTGATATACTAAGGTGGAATGTTTGTGAGGAGAGGATATGATGCAGATAAAATGGAGAGACTGCTTATTGATATGTTTTGGGGCAATCCTATATGCCCTTGTTTTGAATATGCTCATCATTCCACATGAATTTGGCGAAGGTGGGATTACTGGTGTTACCCTACTTTTGTTTTATACGACAGGGATTGAAACAAGTCTGTCCAGTTTTGTTTTGAATGGGATTTTGATTGTATTAGCCTATCGCTTTTTGAGTAAGTTAACGGTTTTCTATACTTTCTTAGCGGTTGCTACTATGTCCTTAACCATGCATTATACGACTTTTCTGCAAATAAAATGGTTGCCCCTGATTCCCTCTGCTCTCTTGGCGGGATTGGTGACAGGTTTATCAATGGCTCTAGTCATTTATGGAAACGGGTCCACGGCAGGAAGTGATATTATTGCATTGTTGTGTAATAAATATTTCAAATGGAAGATTTCCACCGTTATTCTCATTTTTGATGTATTTGTGGTAACTCCTTTGGCTTTTAAAATTGGGCTTGTAAAAACATTTTGGACATTGGTAATGGTTGTCATTATCAGTAAAAGTTTGGACTGGTTCTTGCAAGCATTGAAAAAGAATAATCATAAATAAAAATACAAGAGAAACCCAGTTGTGCATGTATAACTAGTTTTCTCTTTTCTTATAGTCGAATGAATTAATACTCAATGAAAATCAAAAACAGACTAGGCGACGCAGATGCAGATAGAACTGAAGTTCATCAAATTAAGTCGACAATGTCTGATTTAGTATAACTTTCAGACAAGGAGCTGGTACTAGAGTAAGGCAAACCGAAAGTGTCTATGTATCAAAGCTAGTTCAAATGTCTATAAAAATGATGGACTCCTCATGAAAACGTATTATTGACTTTTTAAAGGTAAATATTAACTATTATTGTTAGATTGTGTTATACTTGGTAAGTTACAAATCCAATATCAGTGGTTCGACCCTGATATCTTGTTACAAAAAAAGTTAGATAAGGTAGCTTCGCACTGCCTTTTAGAAAAGAGAATACATTGAAATTTACTGAATTAAATCTATCAGAAGATATTTTGCTTGCCGTTGAGAAGGCTGGTTTTGAAACGCCGTCACCAATCCAGGAGCAGACCATTCCGCTTGCTCTGGAAGGAAAAGATGTGATTGGTCAAGCGCAGACGGGGACAGGGAAAACTGCAGCCTTTGGTTTGCCAACTCTCAACAAGATTAATACAAACAATCAAGCAATTCAGGCCTTGATTATTGCTCCAACGCGTGAGTTGGCGGTGCAGAGTCAGGAAGAACTCTTCAAATTTGGTCGTGAAAAGGGTGTGAAAGTCCGCTCTGTTTACGGTGGATCAAGCATTGAAAAACAAATCAAGGCCCTTCGCTCAGGTGCCCACATCGTTGTTGGTACACCAGGACGCTTACTGGACTTGATCAAACGCAAAGCCCTCAAACTTGACGGCGTTGAAACCCTCATTCTTGATGAGGCTGATGAAATGCTCAACATGGGCTTCTTGGACGATATTGAAGCGATCATTGAACGTGTGCCAGAAAGTCGCCAGACTCTCCTATTTTCTGCGACCATGCCAGAGCCAATCAAGCGTATTGGTGTCAAATTCATGAAAGAGCCTGAGCACGTTAAGATTGCGGCTAAGGAATTGACCAACGTTAACGTTGACCAATACTATATCCGTGTCAAAGAACATGAAAAATTTGACACCATGACACGCCTTATGGACGTTGACCAGCCTGAATTGTCTATCGTCTTCGGTCGTACTAAGCGCCGTGTTGATGAATTGACTCGTGGTTTGAAATTGCGTGGCTTCCGTGCGGAAGGTATCCACGGAGATTTGGATCAGAACAAACGTCTACGTGTTATTCGTGATTTTAAAAATGACCAGATTGACGTCCTTGTTGCGACGGACGTTGCGGCGCGTGGATTGGATATTTCAGGTGTAACGCATGTCTATAACTACGATATTCCACAGGATCCAGAAAGCTATGTTCACCGTATCGGTCGTACAGGTCGTGCAGGTCAATCAGGTCAGTCTATTACCTTTGTTTCGCCAAACGAGATGGGCTACTTGGCAATCATCGAAGATTTGACCAAGAAACGTATGAAAGGTCTCAAACCAGCAACTGCTCAGGAAGCATTCGAAGCTAAGAAGAAAGTTGCTTTGAAAAAGATTGAGCGCGAAATGGCGGATGAAACTATCCGTAGCAATTTCGATAAGTTCAAGAAAGATGCAGTCAAGTTGGCAGCTGAATTTACCCCTGAAGAGTTAGCGCTTTATGTATTGACCTTGACTGTTCAGGATCCAGAAAGCCTGCCAGAGGTAGAAATTGCGCGTGAAAAACCTTTGCCATTCAAGTTTGCACCTGGTCAAGCTAAGGGCAAGGGTGGCCGTGGTGGTCGCGACCGTGATCGTGGTGGCCGTCGTGACGGTGACCGCAACCGAGACCGCGGAGGACGCCGTGGTGATCGTAACGACCGCAACCGTCGTGATGACAAGTTCAAACGTGACAACCGCCGTCAGGACAACAAAAAACCACACCAACGCACATCAAGTGAAAAGAAAACAGGCTTTGTTATCCGTAATAAAGGCGAGAGATAAGCTTAAAACCGCTTCCTAATTGGAGCGGTTTTTGTTATACTAGAAGTAGCAAAACAGGAGGTAAGACCATGGGCATTTTGACAATGGATAAAGCCTTTGTATTCTAAAAAACAATACAAAGGAGAAGATCATGATTACTTACAAACAACATTCTCAACTCGATTTTCAAGCTGTCCTTGAACTCTATGCTTCAGTTGGTTGGACAAATTATACTGACCGGCCTGCCGTGTTACAGAAGGCTTTGGAACATAGCCTGTTTGTTCTTGCGGCCTTTGACGGTAATCGTCTAGTGGGTCTCTTGCGAGCAGTTGGTGACGGCCATTCAATCGTTTTTATTCAGGACATCTTGGTTCTGCCAACCTATCAGCGACAAGGAATTGGGCGTCAGCTTTTGGAGCAGGCCATTACCCACTTTTCAGGGATTTATCAGCTGCATCTCTTGACGGACAATACTGAGAAAACGCGATCTTTCTATGAGGCAATTGGCTTTACAGCCGTTGATAGCCTGGACTGTGTCGCTTACACCTATTTAAAATAATAAAACAATCTAAAAAAGCAGAGGCTGGGAGACCAGCCTTTTGCTTTGAGCAAATGATTTGAATTTCAAATAAAAAAGAGTAGAATGGAACTATCAATAATTAGTAACAAAGGAGATGAACAATGGCAACCGTATTAATTGTAAAGGCCCACCCCCTCGACGCACAAAGGTCCTACGCCTTGCGGGCTTTGGAAGAGTTTCAAACTCGGTACGCCAGTTTGCACCCAGAAGATCGGATTGAAGTAGTAGATGTTTTTGAAGACCAGATTCCCGCCTTAGACAAGTCCTTGTTAGAGGCTATGGGAGCAGCAAAAAAAGGTATAGAAATCAGTCCTGAACAAGCGGAGCAGTTGGACCGCTACAATGCCTTGACCCAACAATTTCTTGCAGCAGATAAGATTGTCGTGGTCAATCCCCTTTGGAACCTCAATGTGCCAAGTCAATTAGTGTCATGGATTAATACCATTAACGTTGCAGGACTGACCTTCAAGTATGGACCTGAGGGCTCTATCGGTCTGGTCAAGGGCAAAAAATTGTTGCATATCCAGTCCAATGGTGGAGTTTACGCAGGTCAAGATCCAGCAGCCCAATACATCAAATCTATCTTTGAGTTTCTGGGCTTTGAAGACATCCATCAGGTCTTTATCGAAGGACAATCGGCTGATCCAAGCCAGGCTCAAGCGATATTTGAAGAAGCTATGGGGAAAATTGATACAATTTTACTACATTTCTAATAAAAAAATAGCCACGCTTCATTTGGAGCATGGCTTTTTTTGCATTTCTGCGATATAGTCTAACTTGTTCTGCCGACTGCGTTTCTTAAAGAGTGCCTCGGCGGACATGGCTTCCTGCTTACTAGCAAAGGCTTCTTGATAGAGCAGGCTGACAGGCAAGCGTCCGCGGGTGTACTTGGCCCCTTTCCCACGATTATGGGTAGCAAGCCGTTTCTCCACATCAGTCGTATAACCAGTATAAAGACTCCCGTCGGCACATTCCAAGACATAAAAGTAGGCCTTATTTTCCATAATAAATCTCATGAATAGCCGGAGTATAGTCGCCGTTTTCTTCATGGACAACCAGAGGTGGCAGGATGTGCAGCCCGTCCACCGAGCCGTCCTTGATAGCCTCAATCAGCAACATATTGGCCTCCTTGCTGGCCTTGGGATAGACAAACTGGATACGTTTGGGAGCAAGTTTGTAGGTTCTTAGTGTGTCCAAAATATCTAAAAATCGGTCGGGTCTGTGGACCATGGCCAAGCGACCATTGGATTTGAGCACCTGTTGGGCCACCTGGCAAATGCTGTCTAGGTTGGTTGCAATCTCGTGTCTTGCCAGAAGATAATGCTCGCTTTCATTGAGGTTCGAACCCTCGTCTACCTTGAAGTAGGGAGGATTGCAGAGCATCAAATCAACCTTGGACCGCAAATTATACTGGGGCAGGTTTGCCAAGTCGTCATTGATGACCGATACCTGTTCCTCCAGACCATTTAGGGCGATGGAGCGGCGATTCATGTCCGCCAACCGTTCCTGCAACTCGACCTGAATAATCTGAGCCTTGGTGCGTGTGGAGGCAAAGAGGCCCACTGCCCCATTTCCACTACAAAGGTCAACAATCAGCCCCTTCTGAGCAGGCATTTTTGGAAAACGCGAAAGGAGGACACTGTCGATCGAGTAGCTAAAAACCTTCCGGTTTTGAATAATCTGAACATCTGTCGAGAAGAGCTGGTCAATCCGCTCTCCGTCTAATAACTCAATTTTTTGCATGGTATTATTATACCATCTTTAGCAGAAAATCTCAGTCCATTTTGGAAGAAAAAAGGAGCGCATATCACGCTCCTTTCAATCTAACTAAAAAATTCAATCCAAGCCCCAACCAGTAAGAAAGCGATACAGAGATAGATTTGCCAATTTGCTTTCAAGGTCCATTCTTTTGACCAAAAGGCACTACGGGCAGTACCGACAGTAGCAAAGAGCAAGAGTGCAAGCCAGAGGCTAGGTCCCTTGTCTAGCCATTCTCCTACACTCCCCAGCAACAACAATATCATCAAATAAAAATTCAAACTCCGATAAAATTCTTTATTAAATTCCTTAAACATATAAAATCCTCACAATACAAAGAAGGAAATGATTATCCAACTAGCAATCAATCCAATCGTCAGATAAATTTGCCATGTTTTTTTAATCCAGCTACGTGACTTAAAGAAAGCTAGATAACCAGCATAAAGTCCAATTCCAAGCTTGAGAAAATGGATAAACCAAAACGGTCCATTTACAGCAGCATAAATCACTTGTAGGATACAAAGAATGGAGAAATAAAATTCCCAAGTTCGATAAAATGCTGTATTGAAGTTCTTAAACATAGTAGACTCCTTTCTACTTACTCAGCACGAATCTAAGATATATAATCAGTACAATCATTCCGAAATGAAAGATGTAGCCCATGCGAGTGAGCTCCTTTTCTTCGTTGAGGAAAAAAGCCCTGAAAATATGAATAGGAATGATTATTAGAATTAGGCTTGTATACCAGAGTGGCCACTGATCAAAGCTATCATTGGCAGTTGGTAGCAGAAAGCAAATCCAAAATACCATAGAATAAAAATTACTGAAACGGTAGAAGTATTTGTTGAATCTGATTTTCATAATGACCACCTCTTTGTCATTATATCAAATTAATAATGGATAATCCAGCAAGTATATGTAAGGGGGGAGATATTGTTATAAATAAAAACTATAACAAAGCTTGCTGTTTTTCTATAAGTATTTTTGGATATTTTTCACACCAAATCTCCTATTTCATGCTAGACTAGATTGTAAGTTAGAATGGAGTAGATGTTATGATAGATTATAAGATTGATACGATTTTGGCACATACTGGCATCAATAACGATGAAAAAACTGGGGCATTGATTTCCCCTATTCACCTTTCGACGACCTATCAACACCCTGAGTTTGGTCAATCGACAGGTTATGACTACACGAGAACAAAAAATCCGACACGTGCCAGTCTAGAGACGACTTTGGCAGCTATTGAAAAAGCCGACTATGCCCTAGCAACGAGCTCGGGAATGGCTGCTCTGGCCTTACTTTTTAATGGTTTTCCTGTAGGGAGTCAAGTGGTAGCGGCGCGTGATTTGTACGGTGGTTCCTTCCGCTGGTTCAATGAGCAAGAGAGTATCGGTAGATTTCAATTTACCTATGCAAACACCGAGGAGGAGCTGATTGCAGCCATCACCGAAGAGACAGACTATGTTTATCTGGAGACGCCGACCAACCCACTCATGGTGGAGTTTGACATCGCTAAGGTTTCGGCTATCGCCCATGCCAAAGGTGCTAAGGTAATTGTCGATAACACTTTTTATAGCCCTATTTATCAAAATCCACTTGTTCTAGGAGCGGACGTTGTCCTACATTCAGCAACCAAGTACCTATCTGGGCATAATGATGTACTAGCTGGCGCTTTGATGACCAATGATCAAGCCCTATATGATAAGCTCTTTTATGACCAAAATACATCGGGGCCAACCCTATCTCCACTGGATTCTTACTTACTCATGCGTGGACTCAAAACCCTCTCGCTTCGAATGGAGCGGGCGACACAAAATGCTCAGAAAATTGTTGCCTATTTGGAGAAGAGTCCAGCAGTCAAGCAAGTTTACTACACAGGAAAAGGTGGGATGATTTCTGTTAAGGTGGTAGATGAAAGTCGGATTCCCCATATTCTCAACACCCTGAAAGTCTTTACCTTTGCTGAAAGTCTGGGTGGAGTAGAGAGTCTGATTACCTATCCAGCCACTCAGACCCACGCAGATATTCCAGCTGAAACCCGTCATTCTTACGGTTTGACAGATGATTTACTTCGTTTATCTATTGGTATAGAGGATGCGGAAGACTTGATTGCAGATTTAAAAACAGCCTTGGAGGGATAAGATATGACACAGTATAATTTTATAGATAGTCCGAATCGCCTATCCCAGCATGCAGAAAAATGGAGAAAGGTAGAGACGGATAAAGAACTCTTACCCTTGTGGATTGCAGATATGGACTTTGAGCCACTTCCAGAAATTCGCCAAGCTATCCGTGACTACGCAGATCATCATGTTTTTGGTTATCCTTATGCTAGTGATAGCCTCTATCAGTCTATTATTGACTGGGAAGATAGACAGCATGGCTATAAGATTGAAAGAGAATCCATCCTACTCATCGAAGGAGTTGTTCCTGCTTTATCTGTAGCTATTCAATCTTTGACCGAAGAAGGGGATGCAGTCCTAATTAACACGCCAGTCTACCCACCCTTTGCACGGACTGTCAAATTAAACAATCGTCAGCTAGTCACCAATTCACTAGTTGATGTGGATGGTATTTTTAGGCTTGATCTTGACCAGCTTGAAAAGGACATTGTAGAGAATCAAGTTAAACTCTATATTTTCTGTAATCCCCACAACCCAGGTGGTAGGGTTTGGACAAGAGAGGAAGTTTTGGCGATTGGACGTCTTTGTCAGAAACATGGTGTTATCCTTGTCTCAGATGAAATCCATCAAGATTTGACCTTATATGGTCACAAGCATTATTCCTTTAACACAGTGGATGAAAGTTTTAAAGAGTTTTCAATCATCTTATCATCTGCGACCAAGACCTTCAATATTGCTGGTACAAAAAATAGCTTTGCAATCATTGAAAATCCAAGCATTCGCAAGACTTTCGCTAAGCGTCAATTGATAAATAATCAGCACGAGATTCCAACGATTGGCTTGTTAACCACGGAAGCTGCTTTCACTTATGGAGATGAGTGGTTGAAGGAGTTGAAGGTTATTTTGGAGAGAAATATAGACTTTGTTGAGGAGTATTTGACAACCCATACAAGGATCAAGGTCATGAAGCCCCAGGGAACCTACCTCATCTGGCTTGATTTTTCTGCTTATGAGTTAGAGCATGCGGAGCTCTTTGATATTCTTCATTGTAAAGCGAAGTTGATTTTGAATGATGGTTTGACCTTTGGTAAGGAAGGTAAGCACCATGCACGTCTGAATGTGGCAGCTCCATTTGATGTCATTGAAGAAGCTTGTCAGCGACTTGGTAAGGTTTTTGGATAAAGAAATAAGGACTAGGTGTAAGTATAATCACCTAATCCTTATTTTTTTGTGTTTTTCGAAATTCTGTCGGGCTCATATGGAAATAATTTTTAAAGGCCGCGCTGAAGGTAAGAGGGTCTTGGTAGCCGACAGAATAGGCGATTTCAGTGATACTCCGAGAAGCATCTTCTAATAGTTGACAAGAACGATTCATTTTTACTTGTAAAATATAATCTTTGATAGAATAGCCAGTTTCCTGCTTAAAAATTTTATAGAGATAGCTTCGGCTTAGAGCTAGAAAATCTGCTATTTCAGAAACTTTAATTGGATGAGCATAGTGGTTATGGATCATCTTGATGGCTTGCTGAACATAATGCTTGGTTTGTGTTTCAGGCTTAATTAATGTTTCACTTGGAAATTCCTCGATGAGTGCTGCTAAGAGTTGATTGAGATAGCCAATTAAGACCAATTCTGTGATAGAGGGGATGGGATGCATCTGAACATGGTTAATCTGATGCATGTAGCCTAGAATTGGTGACTCTAGATTGGAGTGGAGGTAGTAGTTTTCTAGCAGTTGACTTTGATTCAGTAGGTCTTTTGCTCGTGAACCACTAAAACCAACCCATATATAGGTCCAAGGATCTATATCATCAGCTTGATAGAAAATGGAAACATCCTTTGGAAGAACAAATAAATCGCCTGCAGCAAGATAGCTTGTTTTTCCATCAACAAGAATTTTTCCTCTTCCTTTTGTAATAAAATGCAGGACAAAATTATTACGGATAGTAGGACCGAAGGAATAGCCCTTGTCACATTGTTCGGCACCGTAATGGTCTACATTTAGGTCAAAGTTGTGACTATCAAGCTCGTTATAGATGTTCAGAATATTCATCTTACTCCTCCTTAGGAAACATTATAACATGTTTTAAATACAAAAGGCTATTAAATAAAGCGTTTTCATTTTGTAAAATAATAGCATAAAGAAGAGATGGGAGAGATGAATGTGATTGAGACTTATAATGAAAAACAGATTTTTCACCTGAAAACAAGAGAATTCTCTTATATCATCCAAGTGTTGGAAACAGGAGATCTGGTTCATCGTTATTTTGGGAAAAAAATCGAAAAATTTAGCGATGGAAACAAAATAACATATTTAGATCGATCGTTTTCTCCGAGTCCAATTACTGGGGACAGGACATACTCATTGGATGTCCTCCCACTCGAATATTCTAGCAATGGTCTGGGAGATTTTAGAACCTCAGCACTAGATGTTCGGAACGAATTTGGGGTTACTCTTGACCTAAAATACAAAGAGTATCGATTATACAAGGGGAAAAAAGAACTGAGGGGATTACCAGCAAGTTTTGGAAATCAAGAAGAGGTAGAGAGTCTTGAAATTGATCTTTATGATCAGTTGACAGATGTTACCGTAACACTTCAGTATTCTGTTTTTGAAGAAGCTTCTTATCTCGCACGGTCAGCTACAATTCAAACTGGCAAATATCCATGCAAACTAGAGAAGGTCTTGTCTGCAACTCTTGATTTTCCACATCAAGATTTCATTGTTCACAGCTTGACAGGACGCTATGCTTATGAAAAAGAGTGGACACAGACCCCATTGACAAAAGGTCAGTATTCGATTGGTAGCATTCGAGGTGCTTCAAGTCACTCAAGAACACCCTTCTTAGCACTAGCCTCACCCGATGCAAGTGAGGACAAGGGCGATGTTTATGCGGCCCACCTTGTCTATAGTGGCAACTTTACAGCATTTGTCGAAACGACAGCCATGGAAACCAGTCGATTGGGATTAGGATTGGAAAGTCACTATTTCTCATGGCAATTGGATAAGGATGACCGGTTTCAAACTCCAGAAGTTCTCTTATCATATACTGATAAAGGATTTACTGGCATGACACAAAATAGTCATCACTTTATCACAAAACACCTCATTCGATCATCGTTTGTAAACAAACCAAGACCCATTTTAATCAACAACTGGGAAGCGACCTATTTCGAATTTACAGAAGAAAAGATTTTACAGTTAGCTCAGGTCGCAAGTCGAGCTGGTATTGAATTGTTTGTTCTGGATGATGGTTGGTTTGGTAAACGAAACAATGATGAAAGTTCATTGGGCGATTGGAAAGTCAATTTGGATAAGTTGCCAAATGGTTTGAATGGTTTAGCAGAGCGAATAAATGAGCTTGGCATGAAATTTGGACTGTGGTTTGAACCAGAGATGATTTCTATTGATAGCGATCTTTATCGTGAGCATCCTGATTGGGCAATTCGCACAGAAGGACGCTTACCAATCTACAGCCGAGAACAATTAGTTTTGGATTTGACCAAGCAGGAAGTCTGTGACTACATCATTGATAGCGTCTCTTCCATATTAGAATCAGCCAATATTTCTTATGTAAAATGGGATATGAACCGTAATATCACCAATATTCCTGAAGGTTTAGCAAATGACCAGCGCTTTGAGTTCCACCATCGTTACATGCTAGGTCTCTACCGTGTATTAGACCACCTTACCAAGCGGTTCCCAGATATTCTTTTCGAATCCTGTGCAGGCGGTGGAGGTCGTAATGATTTGGGAATCATGTATTACATGCCACAAGCTTGGGCAAGTGATGATACAGATGCGATTGAGCGCTTATCTATTCAAGAAGGTACTAGTTTGATTTATCCCCCTTCCTCAATTGGTGCACACGTTTCTGCAGTTCCAAACCATCAGGTTGGTCGAATCACACCTCTTGCTACACGAGGCAATGTGGCTATGATGGGAGGAGCATTTGGTTACGAGCTGGATTTAACGAAACTTTCGGAAAAGGAATTGGATGAAATCAGTCAGCAAATCGAAACCTATCACTCCATTCGTGAAACTATACAATTCGGTCAGCTCTACCGTCTGAAAAAGACGAGCAATACTTGGGCTGCCAATTATGTTAGTCAAGATAAGAATCAAACGGTCTTTACATTTGTAAAAATTCTTGCCAAGCCAGAAGCGCCTTTGCTTCATGTTCGGTTGAAGGGGCTAGACCCGGATGCCTTGTATGAATGCCCTCAATTGGGAGAAACATTCTACGGGGATGAACTGATGAACATTGGTCTTACAATGCCACATGTTCAAAAAGATTATTTTAGTGTACAATATATTTTTAACAAAATCTAGGAGGATTTTATAATGAAAATGAAAATATTTTTAAAATGTGCATCGGTTTGTGCTTTTGCCAGCTTTTTGGTTGCTTGTGGGAATGCAAGTAGTAGCGATAAGGTAGAAATAGAATATTTCTCACAAAAACCAGAAATGCAAGCTACCCTTCAGGAAATTATTAATGATTTCGAAAAGGAAAATCCTACGATTGATGTTAAATTTTCAAATGTACCAGATGCAGGAACTGTTTTGAAAACCCGTATGGCCAACAATGAAGCGCCAGATGTGATTAACATTTATCCACAAAATGCGGACTTCAAAGCATACGCAGCGGATGGTCGTTTCCTAGAAATTGGTGATGATGCAGGTCTCAGTCATCTAAAAGATGGTGCTGTAACACCATATCTTGTTAACGAAAAAAATTATACCCTTCCTTTGACAGCTAATGCTTACGGAATTTACTATAATAAGGATAAGTTCAAAGAATTGGGGCTCGAAGTTCCAACTACCTATGCAGAATTTGTGGCTTTGGTAGACAAAATCAAGGCTGATGGCAGTGTAGCACCGTTTGCTCTTTCATTGAACGATGCTTGGTCATTGAACGGCTACCATCAGTTAGCTTGGGTAACTGTTGCGGGTGGATTTGATGGTGCAGAAGATATTCTGATTCGCAGTGCAAAGGGAGCGATTCAAGATGATGCTACAACAAAAGTAGTGTTAGAACGCTTGCAATTGTTGAAAGACAATGGACAAAAAGGGGCAACAGGCGCGCTCTATGCAGATGCGGTGGCAGCCTTTGCAGCAGGTGATGCTCTCATGCTTCCACAAGGTACATGGGCAGCTACAGCTGTAAACCAACAAGAACCAGAATTTGAATATGGTATGTTTACATTCCCTGGCGATAAAGAAGGTGGCGACTATACCATCGGTGCAGCTGACCTTGCTCTATCTATTTCAGCAGATACAGAGCACCCAGAAGAGTCTAAAAAATTCCTAGAATACCTCTCTCGTCCAGAAGTTATCCAGAAATACTATGATGTAGATGGTTCGCCAACTTCTGTAGAAGGCGTTGAAACAGAAGGTAAGTTTGAAGAAACTGCTGGAGTGACGCAATATGCCTTCACTGACAAACACGTAGTTTGGTTGCAATCTGAATGGGAATCAGAAGAAGAGTTCTGGAACATCACTGTTGAAATGGTTAAAAATCCTAACTCAGCAGAATTAGTGAAAAAACTGAACGCATTCTTTGATCCAATGAAAAAATAATCCAGGAAAACTATAAGCAGGGGCTAGTTGTAGCCTAGCCTCCTTATAGTTGCCTAGTGTCAGTTTTAGTAACCCTATGGGATTCCTTGAACTGAGACTAAGCAACTATAACTTTATCAAAAGGAGTACCATGATGAATCAAAAAGGATTTATTGCCAAATATTGGCCCTATCTATTTGTTGCCATACCAATTGGCTTACAGTTAATCTTTTTCTTCTATCCTCTATTTACAGGTATCTATTATAGCTTGACGGATTGGAATGGATTGACATCAGATTTTAGTTTGATAGGTATTCAAAACTATCTAGATATCTTGAAGAATCCTGATTTTTATACATCCATGACTTTTACCATTATCTTCACCATTGGTTTGGTCATCGGAGAAATTGTTATAGGGATTTGGTTGGCTAGTCTCCTCAATCGTAAGATTAAAGCTGTTGGTTTCTTTAGAACTTGGTATTTCTTCCCAGCAGTGCTATCCACAGTCACTTTAGGATTGATTTTTGTCCAATTGTTCAACTATGGTTTTACACAGATTGGAGAAATCCTTCATATCGATTGGTTGATGGAAAACTTATTGGTACAAGAAAATACTGTTATTCCAGCTGTACTTTTTGTGGCTCTCTGGCAAGGATTGGCTATGCCAGTTATCATCTTCCTGTCTGGCTTACAAAGTATTCCAGAAGATGTGAAGGAAGCAGCAGCTATTGATGGTGCAAGTCGTTCTCAACAGTTCTTCAATATTGAACTTCCTTTCTTATTACCATCTATCAGTATGGTGTTCATCTTGGCAATGAAGTCAGGTTTGACAGCATTTGACCTTATCTTTGCACTGACAAGTGGTGGCCCAGATGGCAAAACAGAATCCTTGGGTTTACTCGTTTACAACTATGCCTTTGTAGACAATAAATTCTCTTATGCCAATGCTTTGGCTGTAGTACTCTTCATCTTCATTATTGTCATCTCATTGATTCAGATGAGAATTTCGAAGAAATTTGAAATTTAGGAGGACAGACATGAATAATCAAAAACAGAAAAATTGGTGGGTTTACTTAGTTCTCTTTAGTGGGATATTGTTCATGTTTATTCCACTATTGGTAACCATTATCAGTTCTTTTAAACCAACAAAGGAAATTACAGGAAATTTCTTTGGTTTGCCACAAGAGTTTACTTTGAGCAACTATGAACGCCTGTTTAATGATGGGATTGTACAATATTTTGGTAATTCAGCCTTGATTACGATTGTAGCAATTGGCTTGATTCTACTTGTTATTCCAATGGCAGCTTTCGCCGTAGCCCGTCAAATGAAACGCCAGACAGTGTTTAACTTTATCTACTTTTTCTTGATTATTGGGATATTTGTACCTTTCCAAGTGATTATGCTCCCAATGACCAAATTAATGTCAAGCCTTGGTTTGAACAATATTGTCGGTTTGATTATTCTATATTTGACCTATGCAGTTCCTCAGGCCCTCTTCCTCTACGTCGGTTATATTAAGACCATTGTTCCTGAAGAAATGGATGAGGCGGCAGCTATTGATGGCTGTGATAAATTTACTATGTACTGGAAAATCATTTTCCCACTCATGAAACCCATGCATGCAACGGTTTTGATTATCAATGCCCTCTGGGTCTGGAATGATTTCCTCTTGCCGCTCTTGGTTTTGAATCGTGATCAAAGCATGTGGACCTTACCACTTTTCCAATACAATTACCAAGGTATGTATTTTAGTGACTATGGCCCATCATTTGCATCCTATGTTGTAGGAATTATCCCAATCTTACTTGTTTACCTCATCTTCCAAAAACATATTATTTCAGGTATGACAAGTGGTTCTGTCAAATAATTACTAAGGTTGACTAGTTCAACCTTTTATAAAATAGCAAAAAAGAAAAGGCTTACAAAGGAGAAAGTCTATGAAAATTAAAAATCAAGCTATGTTAATTACCTATTCGGATAGTTTAGGCAAGAATCTTAAAGATTTGAAAAAAGTCCTCGAAGGTCCATTAAAGGATGTTGTGGGAGGTATCCATATTCTGCCGTTTTTCCCATCATCAGGTGACCGTGGGTTTGCGCCAATGGACTATACAAAGGTGGACCCTGCATTTGGAGATTGGTCAGATATTGAAGCACTAAGCAAGGACTATTATCTGATGTTCGATTTTATGATCAATCATATTTCTGCAAAATCTCCTTATTTCCTTGATTTTCTTGAAAAGAAAGATGAATCAGCTTATGCGGATTTGTTTATTCGCTATAAAAACTTTTGGCCAAATGGTGAGCCAACGCAAGAAGATGTTGATTTGATCTATAAGCGTAAACCTCGTGCTCCATATCGAATTGCAACATTTGCTGATGGTAGTGAAGAGAAGGTGTGGTGTACCTTTGATGAACAGCAGATTGATTTAGATGTGACAACGGAGACAACCCGTCGTTTCATCCAAGAAAATTTGGAACAGTTGGCAGAGCATGGTGCTTCGATTATTCGTTTGGACGCCTTTGCTTATGCCAATAAAAAAATCGGAACCAATTGTTTCTTTGTGGAGCCTGATATTTGGGAAATGCTCCATTTTCCACGTCAGTTATTGGCACCAAAAGATGTAGAAATCTTACCAGAAATTCATGAACACTACACCATTCAGCAGAAAATTGCCGAGCAAGATTATTATGTTTATGATTTTGCCTTGCCAATGCTAGTTCTCCACGCTTTGTATTCTGGTCATGTCAATCGCCTGGTTCACTGGATGGAGATTTGCCCTCGCAAGCAATTTACAACTCTTGATACACATGATGGAATCGGTGTTGTGGATGTTAAGGATTTGCTGACGGATGAGGAGACAGAGGAGACCCGTGAAGCCTTGTATGCACAAGGTGCCAATGTGAAGAAAATTTATAGCACTGAAGCCTATAATAATTTGGATATTTATCAGATTAACTGTACTTATTATTCTGCTCTTGGCAATAATGATCAAGCTTATCTATTGGCGCGTGTTCTCCAATGCTTTGCACCAGGTATTCCACAGATTTACTACGTTGGTTTACTAGCAGGTGAAAATGATATTGAGCTTTTGGAATCAAGTAAGGAAGGCCGCAATATCAATCGCCATTACTATGATTTGGAAGAAATTGAGCAGGAAGTGCAACGGCCAGTGGTACAATCCTTGTTCAAACTCCTTAAATTCCGCAATACAAGTCCAGCTTTCGACGGAGAGTTATCTGTTAAGATGTTGGATGAAACAAGTATGGAAATTTTCTGGAATAATCAAGATGCAGGGGTGTCTGCCCGTCTAACAGCAAACCTAAAAGAAAAATCCTTTGAAATTGTTGAAATTGAAGAGGGAAAAATTACCACAATTGAGTTATAATATGATTATATAGAAAGAGGGGGGATTCCTCTTTTTCTTGCGTAAATAAGATTGTACAGAAAGGATCAATCAAATGCCAGAAATACAAAAAACAGATTGGTGGAAGAAGTCCGTCATTTACCAAATTTACCCTCGTAGTTTTCAAGATTCAAATGGAGATGGAGTAGGGGATATTAGAGGGATTATCAGCCGATTAGATTATCTTCACGAGCTTGGAATTGATGCTATTTGGCTCAGTCCTGTTTATCAGTCCCCCATGGATGACAATGGTTACGACATCAGTGACTACCAAGGAATTGCTCCAGAATTTGGGACCATGGAAGATATGGAAGAGCTGATTGCAGAAGGCCATAAGCGCAATATCAAAATAATCATGGATTTAGTGCTCAATCATACCTCGGATGAACATTTCTGGTTTCAAGAAGCCCTCAAAGGACCAGATAATCCCTATTATGATTATTATGTTTGGGCTGATGAGCCGAATGAATTACGCTCGACCTTTTCAGGCTCCGCTTGGGAATACGTTCCACATCTGAACAAATACTACCTCCACCAATTCTCTGTTAAGCAACCGGATTTGAACTGGAAAAATCCTGCTCTGAAACAAGAAATCTGGGATATGATTAATTTTTGGATTGAAAAAGGTGTCGGTGGTTTCAGGCTAGATGTGATTGATTTGATTGGAAAAGAACCAGAAAAATTAATTACAGCCGATGGACCGACTCTCCATCCTCTTATTCAGGAATTAAATGAGAAAACCTTTGGTGCTTATGACTTAGTGACTGTTGGGGAAACCTGGAGTGCCAATCCAGAAAATGCTCAGTTATATTCGCATCCTGACCGAAAAGAATTTTCGATGATTTTCCAATTTGAACACGTAGGACTTGATCAGCAGGAAGGGAAAGAAAAGTGGGATTTGGCACCGCTTGATCCAGCTCGTCTACATAAGGTTCTATCCAAATGGCAGACTGAACTGGTTGGTAAAGGCTGGAACTCGCTTTTCTGGAATAACCACGATTTACCTCGTGCCATTTCTCGCTTCGGTGATGATCGACCTGCATTTCGTGAGCTAAGTGGTAAAATGTTGGCTATTTATCTTCATTTTATGTCAGGGACACCTTATATCTACCAAGGTGAGGAAATTGGTATGATTAATACACCGATTACGGATATTAGCCAAGCGGACGATATTGAAACACGTCGCATGTATGCGGAACGGATTGAAAATGGCTTCACCAAGGAGGAATTGATTACTTCTATAAATGCCAAAGGTCGTGATAATGCTCGCCGTCCAATGCAATGGACAGAGGCAGAAGGAGCGGGCTTCAGTACAGGTCAAGCCTGGCTGGCTTTGGGAGATACTGTCAAAGACATCAACGTTGAAAAAGCACTTGCAGACAAACGATCGCTTTTCTATACCTATAAAAAATTAATTGCTCTTCGGAAAGAGTATCCTTGTATGTCTGAAGGAAAATATGAAGTGATGGAGACTGGAAATAGCTCGATAATGGCCTACCGTAAATATGATGAACAGGATGATTTCATCATATTAGTAAACTTTTCAAGCCAGGAGCAGGCTTATACTATAGCTGTGGAAGAATATTCTATTTTCATGAACAATTATGAAAACGAAGAGGCGATTAATAAAGGGATGTTGAGACCTTTTGAAGCTATCGTTTTCAAAAAATAAATAAATTTGCCATATTCTCAAGCATTTTTTCAATTTTTTTGGTAAAATAGAAAAAACAAAAAAGAGAGGTTTTATCATCATGGGGAAATTCCAAGTCATTTCACACCCACTCATTCAGCATAAGTTGTCTATCCTTCGTCGTACATCTACTTCAACAAAGGATTTTCGTGAGTTGGTTAATGAAATCGCGATGCTGATGGGTTACGAAGTTTTGCGTGACTTGCCACTTGAAGATGTGGAGATTGAAACGCCAATCACTAAAACAGTTCAGAAACAAATTGCAGGTAAAAAATTAGCTATCGTACCAATTCTTCGTGCAGGTGTTGGTATGGTTGATGGTTTGCTAAGCTTGGTACCAGCAGCTAAAGTTGGTCACATCGGTATGTACCGCGATGAAGAAACCCTTCAACCCGTTGAGTATCTTGTGAAATTACCAGAAGACATTGATCAACGTCATATTTTTGTAGTTGACCCAATGCTTGCTACAGGTGGTTCAGCTATTCTTGCAGTTGATTCATTGAAAAAACGTGGTGCTTCAAATATCAAATTTGTTGCTCTTGTTTCAGCTCCAGAAGGTGTAAAAGCTCTTCAAGATGCACATCCAGACATTGATATTTACACAGCAGCTTTGGATGAAAAACTCAATGAAAAAGGCTACATCGTACCAGGTTTAGGAGATGCAGGTGACCGCTTGTTCGGTACAAAATAATTGATTAAAAGGAATCAGCTCTGCTGGTTTCTTTTTCATTTCCTGAAATCGTGTTTTTTATTTGACCAATTTTGACTATTCATATATAATGGGTACAGAAAATCTCGAAAAGGAGTAATTTTATGATTCCAGTAGTTATTGAACAAACTAGCCGTGGTGAGCGCTCGTATGATATTTATTCCCGTTTGCTCAAGGATCGCATTATCATGTTGACAGGACCAGTTGAGGACAACATGGCTAATTCGATTATTGCACAATTGCTTTTCCTTGATGCCCAAGATCCTACAAAGGATATTTACCTCTATGTTAATACGCCAGGGGGATCGGTGTCAGCAGGTCTTGCCATTGTAGACACGATGAATTTCATTAAAGCTGATGTTCAAACCATCGTTATGGGAACAGCTGCGAGCATGGGAACCATCATTGCATCAAGCGGTGCCAAGGGCAAACGTTTCATGTTGCCAAATGCAGAGTACATGATTCACCAACCGATGGGTGGAACAGGTGGTGGCACTCAGCAAACAGACATGGCTATTGCAGCAGAACACCTATTAAAAACACGTAATAAGCTAGAAAAAATCTTGGCAGATAATTCAGGTAAGACAGTCAAGCAAATCCATAAGGATGCAGAACGTGATTACTGGATGTCAGCAGAAGAAACCTTGGCTTACGGTTTTATTGACCAGATTATGGACAATACAAAAGTCAAATAAGCAGCGAAAAATATGTAATAACACTGACTATTCCTATTAGCTCCAACTCTTTTACAGGTAGTTGGAGCTTTTCATTTATCATTGAAAACGGTATAATATAGAAAGAGAATTTTTAGAGGAGAAGACATGTTTGAGAAGAAAAATCGCACCTGCTTAACTGTCTATTTACACTACAATCGTGATGCACGTAAACTCAGCCAATATGGAGATATTGTTTACCATTCCAAACGATTGCGATATGTTTTGGTGTATATGGATCAAGAACTAGTAGAAGCTACCATATTAAAATTGAAAAAGGAACGTTTTGTAAAAAAAGTGGTTCCTTCGTACATTAAGGAATTAGACCAAAACTTTGTAGGTAATCTATGGAGAGATGAAGAACCATCAGTCGCAGGATAGTCGGAATTAGCAGGGGATACATACCTGCTAATTTTTTATTTTAAAAATTTTTTCTTTTTTTGTTGACAATTTTCAGATAATTCAGTATATTAGATACATCGTAAAATTTAAGAAAGATTTAAGGAGTTTTCATGAAAACAAGAAAATTTGCAGTAGCGCTTGCTACATTTGCCTCTGCAGCTCTACTTGCTGCATGTGGTAATGTTTCGACAACCAATACTTCAGCCGCAGGTTCTTCTGTAGGTGATACATTTAAAATCGGCTACAACTTGGAGTTGTCAGGTGCTGTTTCATCCTATGGTCAAACAGAGGAAAAAGGTGCCAACCTTGCCGTGAAAGAAATCAATGCTGCGGGTGGTATTGACGGCAAAAAAATCGAAGTGATTACAAAAGACAACAAGTCTGAAACAGCAGAGGCAGCTACTGTTGCAACAAGCTTGGCAAGTGAAGGGGCAAACGTTGTGATTGGTCCTGCTACATCAGGAGCTTCAGCAGCCTCTATTCCAGCATTGACATCTGCTGGTGTTCCTATGATTACTCCTTCAGGAACTCAAACAAACTTGGTTGTGAACGATAAAGGTGAGGTACAAGAATACTTCTTCCGTACAACCTTTACAGATGGGTATCAAGGTCAAATTATGGCTAAATACGCTACTGAGAACTTGTCAGCTAAGAAAGTTGTTCTTTACTTTGACAACTCTTCTGATTATGGTAAGGGTGTAGCAGAGGCTTTCAAGAAGGCTTACAAAGGAGAAATCGTTTCAGAAATCACATTTGCTTCTGGCGATAAGGATTTCCAAGCTGCTTTGACAAAATTGAAAGATAAAGAATTTGATGCCATCATCATGCCTGGTTACTACAATGAAACAGGTACAATTGTGAAGCAAGCACGCGGTTTGGGTATTGACAAGCCAATTCTTGGTTCAGATGGTTTTGACTCACCACAATTTACTGAATTGGCAACTGCATCAGCAGCATCAAATGTTTACTACCTTTCTGGATTTGTAACATCAGCAAGTGAAAAAGCAAAAGCATTCTATGATGCCTATGTGAAAGAATACAATGAAGAGCCATCAATGTTCTCAGCTCTAGCTTACGACTCAGTTTACATGGCAGCAGAAGCAGCAAAAGGTGCAGCTGATTCAGCAGCAGTGAAGACTAATCTTGCAGCTCTGAAAGACTTTGAAGGTGTGACTGGTACAATGTCTGTTGACAAAGAGCACAATGTCGTTAAATCAGTTTATGTTGTTGGTTTAACAAACGGAGAAGAATCGTCTGTAGATACTATCTCTATTGACTAATAGTGGATGAAAAGAGGGAATTCCCTCTTTTTCACTTGTCAGAATGTGTAGAATAGTATACATGCGGATATAAAATTTGGTTAAAATTTCTGTAATTTTAATGATTAAACTCTCTATCTAACTTGCTTATTTTCAGAAAATTTTGTATAATGTAACAATGCTATTGAGCTCGAAAAATATTTAGAAAGATTGGTGAACCTATGCTTCAACAACTTGTCAATGGTTTGATTCTTGGTTCTGTTTATGCCCTTTTGGCCCTTGGTTATACCATGGTGTACGGAATTATCAAACTCATTAACTTCGCCCATGGTGATTTGTATATGATGGGTGCTTTTATGGGGTACTTCCTATTAAATAATTTAACTTTTATTGCAGATGGTGGAACGCGTTTCTTTGTTGCCCTCATTCTAGCGATGGTAGGGACGGCTATTCTCGGTGTCGTTATAGAGTTTTTAGCCTATCGTCCTTTGCGTAATTCAACGCGTATAGCAGCTTTGATTACGGCTATCGGTGTATCCTTCTTCTTGGAATACACTATGATTAAATTCTTTACAGCAGACGTAAAAGCCTTTCCACAAGCAATCGAAGCTGTGACTTTTAACCTTGGTCCAGTTTCTGTTACCAATATCCAGTTGATTATTCTTGGTGTATCGCTTGCGTTGATGGTCGCTCTTCAATTAATTGTCAAACGTACAAAAATGGGGAAAGCCATGCGTGCGGTCTCTGTAGATAGCGATGCAGCTCAGCTTATGGGGATCAATGTAAACCGTACAATCAGCTTTACTTTTGCTCTTGGGTCAGCTCTTGCGGGTGCTGCGGGTGTTCTCCTAGGTCTCTACTACAACCAGATTGAGCCTTTGATGGGGATGACTCCAGGTTTGAAAGCCTTTGTAGCGGCAGTATTGGGCGGTATCGGTATTATTCCAGGTGCTGCACTTGGTGGCTTCGTTATCGGTATCATCGAAACATTCACCTATGTGATTGAATTCGATACTTTCCGTGATGCGATCGTATATACTGTTTTGATCATCATCCTCTTGGTGCGTCCAAGTGGTATTCTTGGTAAAAATGTGAAAGAGAAGGTGTAACCATGAAGCAAAATTTAAAAGTTAATGCGATTTGGTTGGCTATCTTATTGGCTGGTTTTGGGCTTATTCAAGGTCTTGTATCAGCAGGGATTCTGAATTTTTACTACATCCAGATTGTTCAGCAAATCGGTATTCAAATTATCTTGGCAGTTGGTTTAAACTTGATTGTTGGTTTCTCAGGTCAATTTTCACTTGGTCATGCTGGTTTTATGGCTATTGGTGCTTATGCAGTAGGTATTCTTGGGAAAATGATGCCAACTTATGGTGGATTTGCTATCGCCTTGATTGTTGGGATGTTAATCTCAGGTGCAGTAGCTCTTTTAGTTGGTATTCCAACCCTTCGTTTGAAAGGTGACTACCTTGCAATTGCGACTCTTGGTGTTGCAGAGATTATTCGTATTTTAATTATCAATGGTGGTAGTGTAACGAATGGTGCAGCAGGTATTATGTCTATTCCACTCTTTACAAGCTGGCCTTTAGTTTATATTTTTGTAATCATCACAACCTTGGTGACAGTTAACTTTTTGCGCAGTCCGATGGGACGTGCTACAATTTCTGTTCGTGAGGATGAAATTGCGGCAGAATCTGTAGGTGTCAATCCAACATTTGTGAAAGTTTCAGCCTTTGTATTTGGTGCCATGACGGCAGCCATTGCAGGTGGTCTCCATGCAGGATACGTTGGGACAATTGTTCCGAAAGACTTTGCCTTTATGACCTCCGTTAACGTTTTGATTATCATTGTATTGGGTGGTTTGGGCTCTATCACAGGTACCTTTGTAGCAGCCATTGTACTTGGTATTTTGAACGTATTCCTCAAGAGTTACTCTGATATTTCAATGATTATCTATTCATTAGCTCTTATTCTCTTGATGATTTTCCGTCCTGGAGGTCTTTTGGGAACTAAGGAATTCAGCGTAGCAGCTCTACTCAAGAAGAAGGAGGTTAAGTAATGGCATTACTTGAAGTAAAAGATTTAACCAAGAACTTCGGTGGCCTGACTGCCGTTGGTGACGTGACCATGGAACTTCATGAGGGGGAATTGGTTGGTCTTATCGGTCCAAATGGTGCTGGTAAAACGACTCTTTTCAACCTCTTGACAGGTGTTTATGAGCCAAGCGAGGGGACAATTTCTCTTGCAGGGACTATTTTGAACGGTAAAGCACCATCAAAAATTGCTTCGCTTGGTCTTGGTCGTACTTTCCAGAACATTCGTTTGTTCAAAAATATGACCGTTTTGGAAAATGTTTTGATTGGTCTTGGCAACCATGGTAAATCAGAAGTATTTGCAAGTTTCTTCCGTCTTCCAGCATTCTATAAGAATGAAGAAGCGTTGAAAACAAAAGCGCTTGAACTTTTGAAAATCTTCGATTTGGATGGAGATGCAGATACATTAGCTAAAAACCTTCCTTACGGTCAACAACGACGTTTGGAAATCGTTCGTGCCCTTGCGACTGAACCAAAAATTCTTTTCTTGGATGAACCAGCAGCTGGTATGAACCCACAAGAAACGGCAGAATTGACCCAACTTATCCGTAAGATCAAAGAAGAATTTGGTATTACGATCATCTTGATCGAACACGATATGAGCTTGGTTATGGAAGTGACGGAGCGTATATACGTATTGGAGTACGGTCGTTTGATTGCTCATGGTACACCAGAAGAAATTCGTAATAACAAGCGTGTAATTGAAGCCTACCTTGGAGGTGAAGCTTAATGGCAATGTTAGAAGTAAAAAATCTTTCCGTTAACTACGGTGTTATCGAAGCTGTTAAAGATGTTAGCTTTGAGGTTAATGAAGGTGAAGTTGTAACTCTTATCGGCGCTAATGGTGCTGGTAAAACCTCTATCCTTCGTACTATTTCAGGACTTGTTCGTCCATCAGCTGGAACAATTTCTTTCCTTGGAAATGAGATTCAAAAAGTCCCTGCTCGTAAAATCGTAGCAGACGGTTTATCACAAGTCCCAGAAGGTCGTCATGTTTTTGCAGGCTTGACTGTTATGGAAAACTTGGAAATGGGTGCCTTCCTTCGTAACAATCGTGAAGAAAACCAAGCAAACTTGAAAAAAATCTTTGCTCGTTTTCCACGTTTGGAAGAACGTAAAAACCAGGATGCAGCTACCCTTTCAGGTGGTGAGCAACAGATGTTGGCCATGGGACGTGCCCTAATGAGCCAACCAAAGCTCTTGCTCCTTGATGAACCATCAATGGGCTTGGCTCCGATCTTTATCCAAGAAATTTTTGATATTATCCAAGATATTCAAAAACAAGGAACAACTGTCCTCTTGATTGAGCAAAATGCCAACAAAGCTCTCGCTATTGCAGATCGTGGCTATGTTCTAGAAACAGGAAAAGTTGTCCTCTCAGGAACAGGAAAAGAACTCCTCGCCTCAGAAGAAGTCAAAAAAGCATATCTGGGTGGCTAAAATGAGGCTGACGCCTCATTTTAGGTTGGAAATGGGAACTGCCGGCAGGCAGTTTTCTTTATCTCAAGGTCCGGGGTACCTTTTTAGGTCGGAAATAGGGACCGTCGGCAGACGGTCTTTCCTTTTATTCATTTTGGGTACCTTTTTAGGTTGGAAATGGGGATCCTTCTCAAGCACTCTCCCTCGTTATTACTATCTATGCAGTAAGCTTCAAATATAGTATAATGAATGTATATTTGGAGGTTTGTATGATTAAAGTTGAAGAGATTTTATCGACTCTATCACCGAATCAAAAGGTTAACTATGATAAAGTGTTTCAAAAAATGGCAAGCACGTGGCAGGAAGCGGGGCTTCGACCGAAAATTCTCATGCATGTCTGTTGTGCCCCATGCTCGACCTATACATTGGAGTACTTGACTCAATATGCAGATGTAACCATCTATTTTGCGAATTCCAATATTCATCCAAAGGCGGAGTACCAGCGGCGGGCAGCCGTGACGGCCCAGTTTGTCAAAGAATTTAATCAGAAAACTGGACAGTCGGTAGGCTATCTAGAAGCTGACTATAGCCCTCAGGAATTTTTCAAGAAAACTCAGCATCTTGCCAATGAGCCAGAGGGAGGAGATCGGTGTAAGGTTTGCTATGATTATCGGTTGGATAAGACTGCGGAGAAGGCAGTTGAGCTTGGTTTTGACTATTTTGGTTCGGCTTTGACAATCAGTCCACATAAGAATTCGCAGACCATCAATGCTGTTGGGATTGAGGTGCAGAAATTATACGATACCCAGTATCTTCCGAGTGACTTTAAGAAAAATGGAGGCTATCAGCGTTCAGTTCAAATGTGTGAAGAGTATGACATTTATCGCCAGTGCTATTGTGGCTGTGTCTATGGAGCCAATGCCCAAGGTGTCAATCTCGTACAGGTAAAAAAAGAAGCCTTGGAGTTTTTAAAAACGCACAGAGATTATTCCCACATTCCTTTCAAGGTGCTGGATAAGAATTGATTTTCATTTCTTTTCATTAAATATTGAAATCGTTTTCGGATTTGTGGTATAATAAAGTATGATTTACCAAAGGAGGAAGTTCTATGTCTGTTAAAGATTTTATGACCCGTAAAGTTGTTTATATTTCACCAGATACAACCATTGCACACGCTGCAGATATTATGCGTGAACAGGATTTGCACCGTCTACCTGTTATTGAAAATGATAAGTTGGTTGGTTTGGTCACTGAGGGAACGATCGCAGAAGCTAGTCCATCGAAGGCAACTAGCCTATCTATTTACGAGATGAACTACCTTTTGAATAAGACTAAGGTCAAGGATGTGATGATTAAGAATGTTATCACGGTCTCAGGTTATGCTAGTCTGGAAGATGCTGCTTATCTCATGTATAAAAACAAAGTGGGGATTCTTCCAGTTGTTGACAACGGTCAACTATATGGGGTCATTACTGATCGTGATATTTTTGCAGCTTTTCTTCATGTCTCAGGTTATGGAGAAGAAGGAGTACGCGCTCGGTTCCTTGTTGAAAATAAGGCAGGGGAGTTAGAAAAAATTATTCGATTGGTGGCAGATAAGGATTATAATATTGTATCTACTGTGCAACTTGCTACCAAGTCTGGAAAAGTTGTCATCGAAGTGCAGATTGACGGAAAAGTTGATGTTGAAGAAGTTCGAACTCTTTTCGAGGGTGCAGGTATCCAAGTGGATAGCTTGGTTCCGACTGTTGCTAAAAACATTTAAAAACCGAGATTTCTCGGTTTTTTTCTTTAGCTATCATTCTAGTATTTTAGGGGAATGTGATATAATAAAGTATATCACGTATGAGGAGGCTCTATGGGGCACAAATATAAAAAGTATAAGAAATATGGTAAAAATAATTCAGGACTTGTGGCCCTCCTTGTTTTATTGGCAATCGGTTTTGTCATGAGTTTCTGGTATATCTTATTGCCCATTGGGCTCTTAATTGGCTATTTTTACAAGAGAGAGGCTATCCAGCGTTTTTTGAATAGAGATTCTATAAAACGCTTGCAGGTATTAGCGCTATCTATTCGTTCGGGCTATGAAAAGCATCAAGAGCTCTTGGTGGAAAAGGGTGAGGATAAGGTTGTGTTACAGTTGCGAAACAGACTGTTAGGACAATTATTTGAATTAGATCAGCTCTATCAAAAAGTTGGAAAATATCTGAATGGATATGAAAGTAAAGAAGTTGTAGATACCTTGCAACTAAAATATCATTTAAAACTGCCAGAAGCTAAAACAGAAAAAAAGACTGACACACAGGTTTCTACTGGTGGTAATGCTGTGATGGATGAACAAGGCATGATAGCGGATTTAGCTCCTGAAATTTTAGAAACCTATTGTAATATTCAAAGAGACAATCTTGTTATTCTTGAAAAGCTGGAAAAGGCGACAGATAAGCGGGAAGAATTGACAGCTATCCATGAGGCCAATATGAATCGGTTTAATGATATTTTACAGGGTTATTTGAAAATTAAAAAATCACCGAAAGATTATTTTAACGCAGAAGAACGATTGGTGCAGGCAAAATCAGCCATGGAAATGTTTGATAAGGATTTGGATGATACCATCAAACAATTTAACGAAGCGGATATGAAAGATTTTGAAGTCAGTCTGCGTATGATGAAAAGAGAAGAGGAATAGAGAAGATGTCAGGATTTAATTTCGATATTGATCAGATTGCTAATAATAGTTTATCAACTAAAGATAAGACAACAGAGCTTATTCAAGCGACTCCGACTGGAGATAATTCAAAAGTGTCTTTCTTGGCACAGTTGACACCGGAACAACAAACAGGTATTCGTGCCAAGGCTCCCCAATTGGTGGATAATTTCTTAGCTAATCAAAATGCTCTCTTGGATTTTGGTAAGGAAGCGGTAGAAGAAGTCAATGCCACGGTCAATCACATCCTGTCAGAACAGAAGAAGATTGAAATTCCACAAGTGGATGAGCTTTTGGCCAATACCAACCGTGAATTGAATGGTTTTGTGGCTAAGTATAAGGACATTTCCACAACTGCTGAATTAGAAAAGAAACCAGGTTTCTTCCAACGCCTGTTCAAGCAGACCAAAAATGATTTGCAGGAATTTTATTTTGATTCGCAGACTATTGAAAAGAAAATGGATAGCATGGCAGCCAGTGTGGTCAAGCAGGAAGAGGTGTTGGCGCGCAATATTGTTTCTGCAGAGCTTTTGATTGAAAACAATACCAAGTCTATCGAGAATTTGGTGGGGGTCATCGCCTTTATTGAAGCGACTGGTCAAGAAGCGGCAGAGCGTGCGAAATTGGCACAAGAAAACCTCGCAACTTTAGTACCGACTACAGTCGATTATCAAGTAGCTTCTGAGAAGTTGGCACGTGTAACAGAGGTTGCTAATATCCTCGAACAACAACATTCTGAGTATATGAGTCGCTTGTATGTTGCGTGGACAACGACACCGCAGATGCGTAATCTGGTCAAGGTTTCTTCGGATATGAAACAGCGCCTTGGGATGTTACGTCGCAATACTATTCCAACAATGAAATTGTCCATTGCACAGTTGGGCATCTTACAACAATCTATCAAGTCTAGCCAGACAGCAGATGCGATTGTCAATGCTAATAATGCTGCCCTTCAAATGCTTGCGGATACATCAAAAGAAGCCATCCCGATGATGGAACGCACAGCTCAGAATCCGACCCTTTCAGTAGCATCTGTTACCAAATTGGCAGAAAGTTTGGTTGCCCAAAATAATGGCATTATTGCAGCTATAGATGAAGGGCGTCAGAAACGTCGGGAGTTGGAGGCAGCTATTGTACGGTCAGCAGAGACTATCAACGATTCTGTTAAGCTACGCGATCAAAAAATCATTGCTGCTTTGCTGGAGCAAGGCAAAGAAGCACAGTCTGAGGTAGAGCAACCACTTGAAACCAATCAATAATATAAAACCTGCAGTTCAGCGAAACTGCAGGTTTGTTTAATGGCGTTCTATTGGTTTTTTATCTCGATCTAAAGTAAATCCCTCACCGAGTACTTCATGTGCGTCTGTAATGGTGATAAATGCGTGGGGGTCAATGCGGTGAATAAGCTCCTTCATCTCTTGGAGTTGGCTCTTATATATGACCGAGTAAATCATGTTGACATCGGCTTTGCTGTAGAAACCTTGTGCTTTGATAAAGGTGACACCACGCTCGATTTCACAATCAATAGCCTGAGCCAATTGGTCAGATTTTTGAGAAACAATCATAACCCCCTTGCTACCATATCCGCCCTCCGTGACAAAATCAATAACCTTGGAAGCAATAGCAACCATCATTAAAGTATATAGAACTGTTCGGAGGTCTTTAAAAACAATAACAATCAGAGTTAGGATGAGGATGTCAACTGCAAGAATGATTTGTCCAATGGAGTAAGGTAGGAATTTATGACCTATACGAGCAATAATATCGCTTCCCCCAGTCGTTCCGCCAGCACGGAAGATGGTTCCTAATCCTAGTCCCATAAGAATCCCACCCAGGATACTAACGAGTATCAAATCTTGTTGTAGATTGATTGAAAAATGGATTTTTTCAAAAATGGCCAACCAAAAGGTAACGCTAAAGGTTCCTAAGATACTGAGATAGAGAGTCTTCTTTCCGAGTATTTTCCACCCGAGGATGAACAATGGAATATTAATCACAATGTTCATTATCCAAGGTTGAATATGAAAAAGGTAGTAAATAATCAGCGTCAATCCAGTTGCGCCACCCTCGAATAGACGATTGGGCATGATTAAATAATTTAGCCCAAAGGCAAATAGCCCTGCACCAAGCAAAATAAGTAAAATATTTTTCAAACGAACCATAAGCATCTCCGAATATGTGTATATATCAATTTTAAAAGATTTTCTCCTTATAAAACAAGTCAATTTTCAAGTGATTTTTTGACTAATTTTTGGTAAAATGGAATGAATATCTAAGAACCAGTCTTCACAAGTGAAGTGCTGAACTGTGCATACTGGTACTAAGAGCGAGGGAAAGATGAGAAACGGTTTTTTTATTACATTTGAAGGTCCAGATGGGGCAGGGAAAACGACGGTATTGCAACAGTTATTGCCAGCCTTGCAGGAATTGGGGCCAGAAGTAGTCACAACTAGAGAGCCAGGTGGGGTGGCTATTGCAGAAGAAATTCGCAATATAATTCTCAATCCTGCCAATACTGAAATGGATGATAAGACGGAGCTGTTATTGTTCATTGCAGCACGACGTCAGCATTTGAAAGAGAAGATTCTTCCACCCTTGGCACAGGGGAAATTGCTCTTGATTGATCGTTTTATCGATTCCTCTATTGCCTATCAAGGATTTGGACGGGGCTTGGATATAGATGACATTCATTGGCTTAACCAGTTTGCAACAGATGGTTTAAAGCCAGATTTAACCCTCTATTTTGATATTGATACAGAAGAGGGGCTGGCTCGAATTGCCCGCAATGCTGACCGTGATGTGGATCGCTTGGATATGGAAAAAGCAGATATGCATAGACGGGTGCGTCAAGGCTATCTTAGTATTTTAGAGCAGGAACCAGAGCGGTTTGTAAAGATTGATGCCAGTCAGCCACTAGAGGCTGTTGTTGCAGATGCTCTGGCGGTCATTAAGAAACGGTTTGCAGAAAGAACATGAAGATTGAAGAACTTAGAAACTTACAACCCAGTGTATTTCAACGTTTTGTGACAATTTTAGAGCAGAGACGTTTGGCGCATGCCTATCTATTTTCAGGTGACTTTGCTAGTTTTGATATGGCAATTTTTCTCAGTCAATCGTTATTTTGTCAGGAGAAAGAAGGCGTCCTTCCTTGTCAGAAATGTCGGTCTTGTCGCCTAATTGAAGCAAATGAGTTTTCAGATCTTACTGTTATTGCACCGCAGGGAAATGTTATCAAAACAGATACGATACGTGAATTAGTTAAGAATTTTTCACAATCTGGATTTGAATCCAATAAGCAGGTTTTCATTATTCGTGATGCTGAGAAAATGCATGCTAACGCAGCCAACTCTTTGCTAAAAGTGATTGAAGAACCTCAGTCAGCCATTCATATCTTCTTATTGACCAATCAGGAAGAAGCTGTCCTTCCTACTATCAAGAGTCGGACACAGATTATAGGTTTTCCTAAAAATATTCCGGCCATGGAGCGAATGTTAGAAGAGGAGGGCTTGTTAAAAACACAAGCGAATCTCTTAGCTCAACTGGTTTCAAGTCAAGAAGAAGCGAAAAAGTTAGCAGAAAATAAAAACTTTTTAGATTTGATGGGACAGACAAAGAAATTTACAGACTTGCTCTTGGTGGAGCCTACACGTGCTTATTTGCAAGTTGGAATCCTAGTGTCTTTAGCTGTGGAAAAAGCTGAGCAGGGACGTTTGTTTGACCTTCTGAGTCTGATATTATCTGAGAAAATGATGGAATCGGCAAATGTACGTGAAAAAATGGATGCTGTTCTTAAGGCTAAGAAGATGTGGCAGGCAAACGTAAGTCTACAAAATAGTCTAGAGTATATAACTCTGTAAAATAAAAGAAAGGGAGATAATGGATAAAAAAGAAATTTTTGATGCCCTAGATGATTTTTCGCAGAATCTTCTAACCACGTTGGCAGAAGTGGATGCTATCAAAAAGCATTTACAGGGAGTTATTGATGAAAATACGACCCTCCGCTTGGAAAATTCCAAGTTGCGCGAACGTTTGGAAAAAGAAGATAAGACAGGCCATAAATCTTCCAACTTTGGTAAGGAGAATTTGGAGAATATTTACGAAGATGGTTTCCATATTTGTACCTTCTCTTATGGTCAACGTAGGGATAATGATGAACCTTGTATGTTCTGTGTAGAATTATTGAATCGAGATTAGGATGAAAGTACAAAAATCATTTAAGGGACAGACGAGTTTTGGGACTTTATATCTGGTGCCAACGCCTATTGGAAACTTACAGGATATGACATTCCGAGCTGTTCAGATTTTGAAAGAAGTGGATATAATTGCAGCGGAAGATACGAGAAATACAGGCCTCCTACTCAAACATTTTGAAGTAGAAACCAAGCAAATATCCTTTCACGAACACAATGCCCATGAAAAAATTCCAGTTTTGATTGATTGGCTCAAATCTGGTCAGTCCATTGCGCAAGTTTCTGATGCAGGCCTACCTTCCATTTCGGATCCTGGTCATGACCTGGTACGGGCAGCGATTGCGGAAGATATTCCTGTTGTAGCACTTCCAGGAGCATCGGCAGGAATTACAGCCTTGATTGCATCTGGTTTGGCACCCCAGCCACATATTTTTTATGGATTTTTACCGAGAAAATCGGGGCAGCAAAAAGAATTTTTCCAAGAAAAAAAGACCTATCCTGAGACGCAAATTTTCTATGAATCTCCATATCGTGTGGCAGATACCTTAGAAAATATGTTGACAGTTTATGGTGATCGTCAGGTAACGGTTGTTCGAGAATTGACCAAGTTATACGAAGAATACCAGAGAGGAAGCATTTCCGAATTACTAGAGTATTTGGAAGAAAATCCACTTAAGGGAGAATGCTTGATTATTGTCGAGGGTGCTGGTGAGGAAGTCTATCCTTCTGCTGACGAAGTAGACTTGAAGGCTGAGGTAGAAAGAGAAATTGCAAGTGGCATAAAACCTAATCAGGCTATCAAAGAAGTGGCCAAACGCTACCAACTCAAAAAACAAGAAGTATACGATATATATCATGGACTAGGTTAAGGCCTAGTTTTTTGTATGTTTATGCAATTTTATACTCTTCGAAAATCAAAATTATCCGTTGTCAAGAGCCTTGATGAGTGAAAAGCTCCAGTGGATCTTTTCAGCCTGTTACCTTGAAATGAGAAAGTAACAGAGTTATATCTTCGGCTTAATGACGCGAACACAGTTCTCTATACTTCCAGCCTTCAACTATATCCAAGCTAAGCTACTTTTGATTTTCATTGAGTATTAATATGCAGATAGCAATTGGCGACACTCCCCAAACAGTCAAATCTGGTCATAAAATTTTCATTGAAACCTGATAAATCCCTGTGAGGCAAGTGGCTCGTTTATGGCTAAAAGTAAGAGGTGCTTTAGAAAGTAGAATAAATATAAGAAATCCGAATATTTTTACAAAATAATCATATTTTATGGAATTGTCTGAATATTTGTGATATAATGAACAGACTAACTTAATGGAGGGATTTTATGACAATCTACAACTTCTCTGCAGGTCCTGCAGTATTGCCAAAACCAGTACTTGAACGCGCCCAAGCTGAATTCTTGGACTACAATGGTTCGGGAATGAGCGTTTTGGAGATGTCGCATCGCTCCAAGGACTTCGATGATATTATTAAAGGTGCTGAGGCAACGCTTCGTGAATTGATGGCCATTCCAGATAATTACAAGGTTATTTTCTTGCAAGGTGGAGCTTCTTTGGAATTCACAATGATTCCCCTCAACTTCGCTCAAGGCAAGAAAGCCTACTATCTTGTAGGTGGCTCATGGGGTAAAAAAGCCTATACTGAGGCTGTGAAGCTGTCTAAAACAATTGCCTTTGAACCAATTTTGCTTGGATCAACGGAAGATATTACCTATGCAGAATTGCCAACCTTCGATAAAAATGATATTGATCCAACTGCTGCTTACGTGCATTTGACAACAAATAACACTATTGAAGGAACAGCAGTTTATGATATTCCTGACACCAATGGTGTGCCAGTCATTGCTGATATGTCTTCAAACATCTTAGCGGCTCGCTATAATGTTGAAGATTTTGCCATGATTTATGCTGGCGCTCAGAAAAATATTGGTCCTGCTGGTGTGACGGTGGTGATTGTTCGTGAGGACTTCCTCAATGATCAACCAATGCTTTCAAGCATGTTGGACTACCGTATTCAAGCAGAAAATGACTCTCTTTATAATACGCCACCAGCTTATTCTATCTATATTTCTAAACTCGTCTTTGAATGGGTAAAAGAAATTGGTGGTGTTGATGAGATGGAAAAAATCAACCGTGAAAAATCTGGTTTGCTTTATGACTATATCGACCAGTCTAATTTCTATACAAACCCTGTTCGCAAAAAAGAAGAGCGTTCAGTAGCGAACATTCCTTTTGTCTCACCAAGTGAAGAATTAGATGCCAAGTTTGTCAAAGAAGCAACAGCAGCTGGTTTTAAAAACATCAAAGGTCACCGTTCAGTAGGTGGGATGCGGGCGTCGCTCTATAATGCTTTCCCACGTCAAGGTGTGGTTGAATTGATTGAATTCATGAAAAAATTTGCAGCGGAGAATGCGTAATGGAAATTAGATTAGCACATCCAAATGAGATGGAGGCTATTGTTAATATTCTTGAAGATGCTCGTGCATTTCTAGCAACCTCCGGTATCAATCAATGGCAGGGAGAGTATCCTAATAAAGAGAATATCTTTGATGACATTCTTTCTGGCAGAGGTTACGTTGGTATAGTTGACGGTAAGGTGGCAGCTTATGCCGCCGTTCATCGTGGTCAAGAAGCAGAATATGAGGCCATATATGAAGGAAAATGGCAGCATAATCATCCTGTATATACAACATTCCATAGAATTGCAGCAGCTGACGAATTTCGTGGTCAAGGAATCATACAAACTTTTTTGCAAGGTTTAATTGAAGGTCAAAAAGGACCTGATTTCCGCTGTGATACCCACGAGCAGAATAAGATAATGCAGCACATTCTAAAAAAATTAGGCTATGTCTATTGTGGTAAAGTCCCAATAGATGGAGAACGTCTAGCCTATCAAAAAATCAAGCAAAAGAGCGAGCGGAGTCTTTATCAGGAAATCAGTGAAGACGACCGTTGGTTACTCGGAAATAATTAATGAAATAAAGAAAGAAAAGGACCGGGCAAAAGCTTCATATCACTTCTCAAGGTTCGGGTCAACATCTCAGCGCAGTGGTTGATTGGCAGATTTGTTCGTGTTTTACACTCCAAATCTGACCACTACGACTGATGCGAACAGAGTTCGCCTTATCTCCAACCTTAAACTGTCTCCCAGACAGTTTGAGCTGTGCGGGGGTGGGAGTGAAACAGTCTGGGAATAGACTGTTTCAGCTCAGCAACTAGAAATAAAGACTTGTTGACAAACTCTTCTGTAGTTAGGTGAGTTCTTTCCCACTCCCCTTTTTAGGTAAAAATAAATGGTATTTAGCGTACGTACTTTTAACAATATCAATCAAATTGGTCTTAAGGAATTGGGCAATAAATTCCAGATTGACGGAGATCATGCAGCAAATCCAGATGCCTTTATTATTCGATCTGAAAATTTGCATGGATTTGATTTTCCTGAAAATCTAAAAGCTATTGCCCGTGCTGGTGCAGGGACTAACAATATTCCAATCGAAGAGGCAACAGAGAAAGGTATTGTTGTCTTTAACACTCCAGGTGCCAATGCCAATGCCGTAAAAGAGGCAGTCATTGCTTCCATCCTCTTGTCAGCACGTGACTATATCGGAGCGACGGCATGGGCAAATACATTGTCAGGAGATGATGTACCTAAGCAGGTTGAAGCAGGTAAGAAGCAGTTTGCAGGGACAGAAATTTCAGGTAAGACTCTTGGTGTTATCGGACTTGGTGCTATCGGTGCGCGTATTGCCAACGATGCCCGCCGTTTGGGAATGAATGTTCTCGGTTACGACCCTTATGTATCAGTAGAAACTGCATGGACCATTTCAAGCCATGTCAAACGCGTGGATGACTTGAAAGAAATCTTTACCAATGCGGATTACATTACTGTTCATGTTCCTTTGACAGATAAGACACGAGGACTTTTCAATGCGGATAGCTTTGGTCAAATGAGAAAAGGGACAACCTTGATAAACTTTGCCCGCGGTGAACTGGTTAATAATGCTGATTTGTTTGAAGCAATTGAGGCAGGAGTTATCAAGAACTATATCACGGATTTTGGGACAGAAGAAGTGCTCAACAAGGACAACATTATCGTCTTCCCGCACGTTGGTGGGTCAACAGAGGAAGCAGAGCTCAACTGTGCCATTGCTGCTGGTCAGACCATTCGTCGTTTTATGGAGACGGGTGAAATTATCAACTCAGTTAACTTCCCAAATGTGAAACAATTCCTAGATGCACCGTATCGTATTACCTTGATTAATAAGAATATTCCTAATATGGTAGCAACGATCACAACGGCTGTATCTGAGTTGGGAATCAATATCGATAATATCATCAATAAGTCTAAAGGTGACTATGCCTATACTTTACTTGATTTGGATGAAGCGGATAAAGTGAAAATTGAGCAGTTGGTTGCTAAATTTGAAGCAACGGATGCAATTGTCAAAGTGCGTGTCATTCAGAATAAAAACTAATCATGCTGTATAAACAAATCTATCACAGTCCACTTGGCCCCATGTCATTAATTGCTAGTGATAAGGGATTGAGAGGGGCCTGGTTTGAGGGACAAAAATATTTTGAACGAGGCTTGAATGAGAAAGCTATTTTAGCCTCCCATCCCATTTTAGACCAGACAGCTCGATTGCTTGACAAGTATTTTTCAGGGGATCAGGTGGACTTTTCAAACCTTCCATTAGAAGCTGTGGGAACAAATTTCCAAGAGCATGTCTGGCAATTATTGAAGACGATTCCGATTGGTCAGACGACTACCTATGGACAACTGGCTCAGCAACTAGGCCTTCGTTCTGGTCAGGCAGTAGGAGGTGCAGTTGGGCGTAATCCTTATTCTATTATTGTTCCTTGTCACCGAGTTCTCAATCAGAAAGGACAGTTGACAGGTTATGCAGGTGGACTGGATAAGAAAATCTGGCTCTTGCGACATGAGAATCCAGAATTTGAGGTGAAAGATGATTTTATTTTATGAGTATCCAAAATGTTCGACTTGCCGAGCAGCAAAGGCGGAGCTGAAGAGTTTGGGATTGGAATTTGAAGCTATTGACATTAAGTCAACACCGCCTAGTGCTGAAGAGCTAAAAGCTTGGATGGAGGCGACAGGACTAGAATCGAAAAAGTATTTTAATACTTCTGGGAATAGCTATCGTGAATTAGGCTTGAAAGATAAGTTTGATAGTCTTAGCTTGGAGCAGGCACTTAATCTTCTAGCTAATGATGGTATGCTGATTAAGCGTCCCCTACTGATTCAGGATGGTAAAATCTTACAGATTGGCTATCGAACAAAATACGAAAATCTCGGTTTATAAGCCGAGATTTTGTTTATTATAGCGCATATTCTATTGAAATATATTCATGATGTTTTTTCAAAAGATAGAGTATCTGAGGCTTATCTTCTAAGAGTTTTTGGATAATTTCGTGATGGACATTGTGGAGATTGATTTTAACGCGAATCTTCATGCCTTGTTTGAAAATATGGATTTCAACATCATTGCTATCTTCCTTTAAGTAAGGCTCCAATAGCTGATAGATAGAATCATGTATCTCAGGGAAATGGATTGTTCCGTTGGCAAGTTCCTTGAAAGATGCCACTAATAAGTTCCAAGGTTCCTTAAATGAAATGATTGCTAGTGCTAGTGTCAAAAAGAAGTCGCCAGTATAATGCAGGAAGCCGAACCAAGAGTTGATAGGAACAAGATAGAGCAGAAGAATTGCAATTCCAATTGCACCTGAAATGAGTCCGTCTACAAGGTTGCCTTTTGCTTCTGCTAATATGATAGTAGACAGATGATTGACTTTGGTACTCATATGGCGGTTGTATAGGTAAAGCCCCATGCAGACAAAAAACATGGTTATGGTATAAGGGAGAACGGGACCAGTAGTCATTTGATGACCGATTCCATGAACAAAGTAAGCAAAGGCTGTCGCGCTAGTTTCAAGTACAGCAAATACAAGGAGTAGTAGAGTTGCGAGAGATTTCATGATAGCGTAGAGAGGTTCTAGAAAATACAGTCCTTGAGGAAAAGTCTCGGTTTTCCGATGGCTATTTTTCGATATGTAAACTGCAACTAAGGACGAAATAAATGCTATTAGAGAAAAGACTCCGTCTAGGAGGAGGGCGTTTAGGTCAGTCATGATATAAACGGCAATACCTGCTAGTCCAGATAAACCGTTCACAACAGAGGAAACAGTTAGAGATTTGCGTTCGATAATTTTGTGGTCCATAATCCCTCCTTTTAATATATATCTATATATTTATTTTACCACAAAATGACACCGTTTTCAAATCGAGCGGATTAAAACAAGGTAGAGTGATAAGAAATAAAGGCTCAAAACCCTTGCAATAGACCTACGGGTTTTAAGCCTTTAATATCTGTTATCTGATAATTGAAATCAGGTTATACTCTTCGAAAATCAAAATCAGACGTTGTTGACTTGATTTGATGAACTTCAGTTCTATCTGCATCTGCGTCGCCTAGTCTGATTTTGATTTTCATTGAGTATTAATATCCACTGTTAGAATGAAATCTCCATCACAATTGGTGTATGGTCCTGACGAGCACCGGAGTCAATCATATCTGACTTACTTACTTTGTCGGCGATGCGGTCGCTGACAAGCCAGTAATCAATTCTCCAGCCTGTGTTGTTGATTTTACTGGTGCGGCTACGTTGTGCCCACCAAGTGTAGGCGTTGAGAACATCACCGTGCAAGTGGCGGAAGGTATCTGTAAAACCTTTTGCTAGAAGATTTGTAAAACCTTGACGTTCTTCATCTGTAAATCCTGGAGATTGACGGTTACTTGCGGGATTAGCAAGGTCAATTTCCTTGTGAGCAACGTTGTAGTCACCTGTTGCAAGAACAGGTTTGTGGCTATCAAGTTTTGCTAAGTAGTCAGCATACTGTACATCCCAGATTTGACGGTCAGCAAGCCGTTTCAAGCCATCACCAGCATTTGGCGTATAAACTTGTGTGACATAGAAGTCATCAAATTCTAGCGTAATGATACGCCCTTCAGAATCCATGGTTGTTGGAGCACCAATCTCAGGGAAGGTAATGATTGGAGTTAGATGGTTTTTGTAGAGGAAGAGCGTACCAGCATAGCCTTTGCGAGCTGGTTCTACAGATGAACGCCAGGTATTGGCATATCCAGGGAAGTAGCTTTCCAAAATTTCTAGATGCTTTTTAGTCGGTCCCTTATCTGACAATTTTGTTTCCTGAATGGCGATAATATCAGCGTCTTCTGTCACAAGTGTATCGATGACTGCGCGTGATAATAGGGCGCGAGGAGACTCTGCAGTCAATGCAGCGTTAAGAGAATCAATATTCCAAGAAATGAGTTTCATAATTTTCCTTTTCTAGTCTGTTACTGTTTTACATTATACCAAAAATAAAAGTTGCAGGCGAATATGGAAACTTGAAAAAATTTTTATAATTCTTGTATTATAACATTAAAATTGTGATACAATAGAACTAATAAATCTGTGTCAAGGAGGTTATTATGAAAAGAAAATTATTTGTTTTTGCCTGGTTAGCCCTAGTTTTGGAAATGCTAATCTACTACTGGTACCAGTTGCCTGCTTTAAATATTTTGAGTGTGGACTTCTGGATATTTTTCCTTCAATCTGTCGGATTGGTTTGGCTCATACTTTCCATGTTCAGCTCCAAAGGTGCTTTTCAAAAGGTGACCAAGATTTCCGGTCGCCAGAGACCAGTAGATACCTATCAGATTAAAACCTCGCAACTGCCAGCTTACTTAAAATGGTTGGGACGAATTTGGGTATTGGCTGTCCTGGGTTTGTTGGGGTTGGGGCTTATCAACTCACGTGTATTTCGTGCTAAGGATTACGCTGCTGTCATAAGCGTCAAGGATGCGGATTTTAAAGCAGATTTTCCTGAAACAGACATATCCAAATTGGCCCTCCTAGATCGTGCCTCAGCCGAAAAAATCGGTGATACTTATCTAGGTACCATTGACAAGGTCTCCCAGTTTGGCATTTCGGATGATTATCGCCAGATTACTATCGGTCAGCAACCGTTCCGTGTATCGCCTTTAGAATATAAGAATTTTTGGAAATGGCTGAGCAACCATCAAGATGGGATTGGTTACTACGTGAAGGTTAATCAGACAACAGGAAAGGCAGAACTTGCCAAGTTGAGCAAAGCCATGCACTATTCAGATTCCGAATTTTTGCTGAATGATACCTTACGTCATCTTCGCCTGCAATACCCGACAACTATTTTTGGGAAACCATCCTTCGAAGTGGATGACCAAGGAAATCCATATTATATTGCAACGATTTACGAGCCAAAATTTGGACTTTCATCAAATGATCCGATTGGTGCTATTGTATTGGATGCAGTAACAGGCGAAAGTAAGAAGTATAGTCTGGAAGATATTCCAGAGTGGGTAGACCGTGTTTATTCGGCAAACAATGTTATCAGCCGTGTAGATGACCACTATACTTATCAAAATGGTTTCTGGAATACCATTTTCAGTCAAACTGGTGTGAAAAATACAACAGACAGCTATAATTATATTTCTATCGGCTCAGATATTTATCTCTACACAGGTATCACCTCAGCAACTGCTGATTCATCCAACCTTGGATTTATTCTTGTCAATATGCGAACTCGTGAAATTACCAACTACAAATTGGCTTCGGCGACTGAAACAGCAGCGCAAGAGTCCGCAGAAGGTGAAGTGCAGGAAAAAGGCTATAAAGCCACTGCTCCAAGCCTGGTTAAGTTGGCAGATACAGCCTACTATTTAGTATCCTTGAAAGATGATGCCGGCTTGGTTAAATCATACGCTCTTGTTGATGCCGAAGATTATCAACAGGTTACTGTTAACAACGATATTGCGCTCTTAATTTCTCAAGTCACAGGAACGGATGCTTCTAGCCTTTCAGGATTGACGGTGACTGAAAATGGAGAAGTTGGTGAACAGACTGAGGTTATCAGTGGAAAAGTAGAAGCTTTAGCGAGTCAAATAATTGGCGGTGCGACAATCTACTATATTGAGTCTGAGGGCAAGATTTACAAAGTCAAAGCAACGGAAGATAGTACAGATCGATTACCATTTATCAAGGTAGGAGATCACTTTAGCGGTCAGTTAGATAAGAAAAATTATCTTAAAAACTTTAAGGTTAATCCAGAATAATCATAAGAAAGAGTGAGGTAGAAAAGCCTTGCTCTTTTGCTTGTCGTCACCCATGCGAAATATTTCAACTTATGGTATAATGGGGCGTTGTGGTTCTTTGACAGGAATCCGTAGCTTGTTCTGTCGAGTATCCCTATTCTTATTCTGAAGGAGTATTTTGTGAGTTTATTTAGAAAAAAACAAGCAGTCGGTCGCCATAGTCAAATGCGTCGGCATTTAGGCTTAGTTGATTTGATATTTTTAGGTATCGGTTCGATGGTTGGAACAGGTATCTTTACGGTAACTGGTTTGGCAGCAGCCCAGTATGCAGGGCCAGCTCTGATCATCTCAATTGTTATTGCAGCAATTTCAGTCGGACTAACAGCCTTGTTTTACGCAGAATTTGCCTCGCGTATACCGACTAACGGTGGTGCCTATGGTTATCTCTACTCGGTTTTTGGTGAATTTCCTGCCTGGATTGCTGGCTGGCTGACAATCATGGAATTCTTGACTGCTGTATCGAGTGTTGCATCTGGTTGGGGAGCTTATTTGAAAGGACTCCTGGCTAATTTTGGTATCGCTATGCCGACAGCTCTGAATGGAACTTTTAACCCCGCTGCAGGTACCTATGTAGACCTCTTACCAGTTCTCGTCTTGATTTTTGTGGTAGGAGTGGTCTTGCTTAATTCTAAGGCAGCTCTTCGTTTCAATTCAGCCTTGGTAGTTTTGAAATTTTCAGCGTTGGCTTTATTTATTTTAGTAGGGTTATTCTTTATCAAACCAGAAAACTGGTCGAACTTCTCTCCTTTTGGTTTTGGTGCCATTTATGGTGGACAGGCAGGAATTATGGCGGGAGCGTCTCTCATGTTCTTTGCCTTCCTGGGATTTGAGTCTATTTCATTAGCGATTGATGAGGTGAAAAAACCTGAGAAGAATGTACCAAAGGGAATCGTGTTGTCTCTATCCATTGTAACAATTCTTTATATTGTAGTGACATTAGTATTGACTGGTATGGTTCACTATACTAAGTTGAATGTGGCAGATGCGGTAGCTTTTGCACTTCGAGAAGTTGGATTGGATTGGGCAGCGAGTTATATTTCTATTGTAGCAATCCTAACATTGATTACAGTATGTATTTCGATGACCTACGCCTTGTCGAGAATGGTCTATTCCATCAGTCGTGATGGTTTGCTACCGAAATCATTGAGTCGATTAACACAAACAAGCAAGGTTCCTAAGAATGCGACCATTCTTGTGGGGATTTTTGCAGCCATTTGTGCAGGTATTTTCCCACTAGCAAGTATTGCTTCCTTCCTCAATATCTGTACCTTAGCTTATTTGATCATGCTGGCGTTGGGTATTATTCGTCTGCGTCAAGTCGAAGGTTTGCCAAAAGATGGACAATTTAAAACACCTCTTGTTCCCTTGTTACCTATCCTCTCAATTATTATTTGTCTTTCATTTATGTTCCAGTATAGTTTAGATACTTGGTTAGCATTCGGAGTATCCTTGGTCGTTGGAATTTTGATTTACTTCTGTTATGGCTATCGTCATTCGGAAGCAAAATAATAGATTTCCCTTCTTTATTTGAAGGGATTTTTTGTACAATTTTTTTATAGAAATAATGGAAAACTTAAAAATAAAATAGTATAATATATATAACGATACAAATATATGGAAGGGAAAACGCAATGTCTAATAGCGATATTCGAGCTAAAGCAACGGTTATTCGTGAACAAACAGATGGGATGATAACCTTGTTTTTGGCACCTGTTTTGATTTCTTTTCTGTCAGGAGTGGCAGAATTTGGCTTGAAACAAATCTGGGGGCAAACTGGTACTTTCTCCTGGGGCACAACTATTGTGAAAGATGGTGTTACTTGGACTCATCATTTTATTTCTGTTGGCCCGTCAATCATATTTGATTTTATTGCACAATGTTTAATTGTGACAGCTTGTTTTCAACTAATAAGACTGGTGAGAAAGCAAAGAACCAAGGTTAGCTTTACGGAGTGTTTCACTTTACTAGATGGGAAAAATTTTTTACCAGTTTTTAGTACGACATTATTGAAAATGCTGGTCTTGTATTTAGCAAGTTTCCCTGCTGTTCTTGGAATGATATTGATAGGTTTAGCTTTCTATAGTACTATTGTCATCTTTGGTGCTCCTATTGATTATCAGCCTGATTTTTCAGCTTTTTTCAGTTCGTCTTATTTTCAAACAGGATTAATACTGGTATGTGTAGGGATTATTTGTAGTTTATTCGTAGGATATGGGCTCAGTCAGGTCTCTTTTCTTCTCTATGATTATTTGGAAAACAATACCTATTCTTCACCATTTAAACTCTTCAGTCAGAGCTGGCAGTTGATGAAGGGGAATAAATGGCGCCGTTTCCTCTTGGATTTATCTTTTGTTGGCTGGTTTATTGGAGTTCTTTTGACGTTTGGGTTTTTGGGACTTTACGTATATCCATACTATTGGACTTGTCAGACTATATTTTATGAAGATTTGAAGGCCAAGAATCCATTGGTGTTTTCAACTTATAAATCAGTTATCTCTTCCACAGTAGCCTAGGGAGTATGGAGATAACAAATTATTAGGAATCCCTTCGTATTTTGGAGGGATTTTCCTGTTTTTAAGAGATGTTCTGGAAAATTAATGGATAAAGTTTTATACTAATAGTAGGATGGTAAAGTAGTCCGATGTTGATAGAATATTTGCGACGTGACTTTATAAATAAGGAGAGAAAATTGGAGGGGAATTGTGATGATGACGAGTGATATAGTATCAAGAGCGATGATGACTCGCGAGCGGACAAGAGGTACAACACTACTATTTTTGCCCTCCATTTTGCTATCTATTGTTTATGCTGTACCAGTAACAATTTTTCGCCTACTGACATTTCTAGAGCTCCGTCAAAACAGTGCTTTTGTGGAAGGGCGATTGGTTTCTTCGATCAGGTTGACCTATTTAGGTGAGTTAGGCTTCGCTCTGTTGTTACAGCTGTTCATCGGTCTGTCCTGTTTTCATTTATTGGAATTGTTGAGAGGGGATAGACAGGAGTTTTCTTTAAAAGATAGTTTTTCCTTTCTAAAGACAGAATGGAAGAAGCCTATCTGTACCACTTTTCTTTATTATTATTTGCTTCTTTTTATAGCTGGACTTCCAGCTAATCTAGGGGCTGCTTTATTTATTAAAGGCTTCACAATGAGTAGTTTGATGGTCTTATCTCCGGGGGCAATGGCAGAGCTGGCAGTTCATCAGCCTAGTCAATTAATGAAGATAGGGGCTCCGATTTTCCTGCTAGGAATGATTAGTTACCTTGTTGTCTACTATACCTACTCACAGGTTGTTTTTGTCTTGTATGACCATTTGGATAATGCTAGTTATACTGGTCCCCTGGCTGTATTTAGGGAAAGTCGTTTCTTGATGAAAGGGAACTATTGGCAACGTATCTGGTTAGATTTATCCTTTTTAGGTTGGTTTATTGGAGAATTATTGACCCTTCATCTGTTATCTTTTTTTGTGACTCCTTACTATCATTTATCTAGGACTATTTTCTACGAAAAATTGAAAAAACAAAGACTGTCAGCTGTAGAGTAGCTAACAGTCTTTTATGATTATAGGGAGTTTGTTTTGGGCTTGAAATAGAGATCGTAAACCAACCAGGAAATCATTATTTCTTGGACAAGCAAGCTGATGACGGAGCCCTCTACGCCAAACTTTCCACCAGATAGCCACTCAGGACCAGTGATACCGATTTGAATAAAGGCTTGACCAGCATCGGAGCCACTGACTGGGAAAGCAAAAACATTCCCTTGGAAACAGTTCCACGCAGCGTGTAAGCCACCAATCACCCAAATGTTGCCAGTTTTGAGCATAATGAGGCAGGCAAGAACGGCAAATAGGGTTAAATCCAAAATTGGAATGAGTGAAATAGCATTGTTTCCGAGGTGGAGAAATGTGAAGAAGAGGGAAGAAACAATGATACCGATAGGAATATTGTGTCTAGCGGAAAGTGATGAGAACATCCATCCTCTTGTTAGAATTTCTTCTGTCGTACCTTGGATAGACCAGGCAAGGATAAGGATAATAAATTCTCCGACTAATTTTGTAGAGAACTGGATGCTTGTAAATTCAATCGCGCCTAATCCCCACATGATGAGTGTACAAGTGGTCAGCATTGCAGCTCCGATTCCCCACCCGAGTAGAAAATCTTTTCCCGCACCTTTTTTAGTAAAACCAAGTCCTACCCACGGGCTTTTTTCAATATACCGTGCCCATAAAATGACCATCAGGCTGATAAAAGCGAAAGCGAATAGTTCAAAACTTACAGAAAGGGTCTCGCTAAATGGGAGTAAAAAGCTTATTGGAGTGAAAATAACAGCTCCTAGTGAATCTCCTACTAGCAACAAAATAATAGCTACAATAGGAGAGGTGACGATGTTGAGATTGAAAGCTGATTGAGCCTTCTCATTGATAAATTCGGTTTTCATAGGACCTCCTTTTACTAGATACTTTACTAGTTCACTATTCTATCACATTTTTCCAAATAAGACTAGACCTAATTTCCTAGTATATGGTAGAATAGTACAAAGCTATATAAGGAGAATAGTATATGGAATTGAATCAATGGCTGAAGTCCTTTCAACTGAAAGATAATCGACTAGTGGGCCCATTCTTTTATGGCACACCTCTTGCTCTTAGATTTGAAATCGGGCCTGCAGACGAAGCAGAAGAATTATCAAGAGCAATCTATCTTGAAAGAGCCTATGCACGTGCAGTAGAACTTTTTGAGCAGGCTAGTTCAGAATACGACTATGTGCTCCTTTCGCTCCTTCGACAGGAAGATAGGGATATAGACACCTACCTCTGGCATTTTTCATCGAAATTTAACTTCGACAAGCTTCCTGAGCCTGAGTTGATAGAAGTGGAGGATTTGACGGGAGATGTGCTAGTCTTTGAGCGCTATCTCTTTCCAGTTACCGACCAGGACCTGAAGGCTTTGTTGAGGGAGATTGTCAAAGCCGACCATGGAGGTTTTAACTATCTATCAAGTTCCGTTCTCTTCCTATCTAGTCAGGACAATATCATCTATCATTGCTACGATGATCGGGGAGTTGATATTGCTATTTTAGATGATGATAAACGTTTGGAGCTCTTTACAGACTACCATGACCTCCTTTTTGACTATGATATGGAGGAGATGGAGAGGAGGGTGAGGAGGTAGGAAGAAAATGTATATCTGATGACCGTCTTCTATAGTAATTAGTATATTATGGCACACAACTAATTTTTAGGGAGCAAATCAATGCCTTACCGTAAATTAACATCAAGAGATCGGACTTTTATTAAAGGGGAAACAAATCGTATCCTTCATCAGATGAATAGCAGTGCGGAATATTTGGCGACTGTCCAGACCTATGAGGCAGCCAAGGCTCGTGCCAACCAAGCCTATCTGGCAATGGAACTAGAAGATGACCTAGAAAAAAAGTTACGGCTGGCAAAATTGGTTGAAACCTATACTGCCCAAGCCCAGTCTATATTGGATGATTGGGAAGAGAAGAACAGGAGAGCAGAGAAAAACGCAAGAAATGTGAAGTTGATTTTGTGGCTGACCGTGCTCTTCGCCCTTAGCTTTGTTTTCCCGGTCAATATCATTCTAGCCATCCTATTTGCAGTCTGGTTTTATCGGAATTACCTTCGTTCAAGCAGAATTGCCCAAGTGTCTAAGTCTACTGCGAGCCAGTCACTAGTGACAGAAGAGGAAAGTTATGAAGACTGGCTGACAGAAAAGATTGTCACACTTAACAAAGATAAGCGTGAGTGGACAGAGGATGTACTTGCAAAATATGACAGTTTGGATGAAATAGCAGCAGGTATTGGTAAAATTGACGAGATAGATAAAGAAGCTGGTAAGAAAATTCTCCATCGTTATCAAGCAATCTTAGTTGATATTGAAAAATTACCAGATTCTGACCAGAAAACCTATTATTTAGATTTTCATCGAGAAATGATAGCTGATTTGAAAAATGTATTTGAACAGCTCAATATTGTATAAGAACACCGGAAACAGTTCCAAACTGGTACCGGTTTTTCGCTCTTCGTCAATTGACAAGAACAAAACTATAATTTTATAGAGAAGATAGACATTAGCTTTCGACTTGGCTTGTATTTAGAACCGCTTTGTGATTTAGCTGAAAATATGATAAAATAGGATGTTGTCAATAACAGGGTTTCATTTGCTCTGAATTTGAAAGGAAAAAAACATGACAAAAACACCGTTTTACATTACCACACCGATTTATTATCCGTCTGGAAAACTTCACATCGGGTCGGCCTACACAACCATTGCCTGCGATGTATTGGCTCGTTACAAACGCCTTATGGGGCATGAGGTCTTCTATCTGACAGGGCTGGATGAGCATGGCCAGAAGATTGAGGAGAAGGCAAAAGAGGCAGGTTTGACTCCGCAAGCCTACGTTGACGGCATGGCGGTTGGCGTTAAGGAACTCTGGAACTTGCTGGACATCTCTTACGACAAATTTATCCGCACGACTGATGATTACCACGAGGAAGTGGTGGCGGCTGTTTTTGAAAAATTGCTGGCGCAGGACGACATTTACTTGGGAGAGTATTCTGGTTGGTACTCCGTATCGGACGAGGAATTCTTCACCGAGAGCCAATTAGAAGAGGTCTTCCGAGATGAAAACGGCAAGGTAACAGGCGGTATCGCTCCTAGCGGTCACGAGGTTGCCTGGGTGTCAGAAGAGTCCTACTTCCTCCGCCTCAGCAAGTATCAGGATAAGTTGGTCGAGTTCTTCAATGCTCATCCAGACTTTATCCAGCCAGACGGCCGCCTCAATGAAATCATGAAAAACTTCATCGAGCCAGGCTTGGAAGATTTGGCCGTATCGCGTACTTCATTTACCTGGGGCGTGCCCGTACCGTCCAATCCAAAGCATGTTGTCTATGTCTGGATTGATGCCCTACTCAACTACGCAACTGCCTTGGGCTATGGTCAGGAAGAAACAGCCAACTATGACAAGTTCTGGAATGGAACAGTTTACCACATGGTTGGCAAGGACATTCTTCGTTTCCACTCCATTTACTGGCCAATCATGCTCATGATGTTGGATATGAAGTTGCCAGACCGCTTGGTTGCTCATGGCTGGTTTGTCATGAAAGATGGCAAGATGTCTAAGTCTAAGGGCAATGTGGTCTATCCAGAGATGTTGGTCGAGCGTTTCGGCTTGGATCCACTGCGTTACTACCTCATGCGTAGTCTGCCAGTTGGCTCTGACGGAACCTTCACACCAGAAGATTACGTTGGTCGTATTAACTACGAACTGGCCAACGACCTTGGAAACTTGCTCAACCGTACAGTTGCTATGATTAACAAGTATTTCGGTGGTCAGGTACCAACTTTTGTTGCCAACGTGACAGATTTTGATGCGGACTTGGCGGCAGTTGTAGCTGACAACTTGGCAAGCTACCACAAGTATATGGAAGCTGTTGACTACCCACGCGCCTTGGAAGCTGTTTGGAATATCATCTCCCGTACCAACAAGTACATCGATGAAACTGCACCTTGGGTCTTGGCTAAGGACGAAGCGGACCGTGACAAGTTGGCAGCAGTCATGGCTCACTTAACAGCAGGTCTGCGTGTGGTGGCGCACCTCATTCAGCCATTCATGATGACCACTTCAAATGCCATTATGGAACAGCTTGGTTTGGGAACAGCATTTGACCTTGAAAACCTTGACTTTGCAGGTCTTCCAGCTGGTTTGACAGTGGTTGCAAAAGGTACGCCTATCTTCCCACGTCTGGATATGGAAGAGGAAATCGCCTATATCCAAGCCCAAATGGGTGGTAGCTCTGCTATTTCCCCAGAGGAAGAAAAAGAGTGGAATCCAGCTGACGTGGAACTCAAAAACGAGAAGGCCGCGATCAAGTTCGAGGACTTTGACAAGGTGGAAATCCGCGTGGCCGAAGTCAAGGAAGTAGCCAAGGTGGAGGGCTCTGACAAGCTGCTCAAGTTCCGTCTGGACGCAGGTGATGGTCAGGACCGTCAAATCCTGTCTGGTATCGCCAAGTACTATCCAAATGAGCAGGAGTTGGTCGGTAAGAAAGTCCAAATCGTTGCCAACCTTAAGCCACGTAAGATGATGGGCTTGCTCAGCCAGGGCATGATCCTCTCAGCCGAACATGGTGACAATTTAACACTCTTAACAGTCGATCCATCTGTGCCAAACGGCAGTCAGATTGGGTAAGAAAATTCAAACACTCAGCATAGCTGGGTGTTTTTTTGCGAACTAATAAAGAGAGGAGGTTTTATGTTAGTTGCACTTGATGAAGATGGACAAGTTTTTAATGTCTTGGAAAATCCTGCGCCGCAAGGTAGCTATTCTTGTCCAGGTTGTGGAGGGCTGGTCCGATACAAATCCGGAAAAGTTCTGCGTTCGCACTTTGCCCATGTAACCCTGCGGGACTGCCACTACTTTTCCGAGAATGAGTCGGCCCAGCACCTGTCCCTTAAGTCTTGTCTGTACAGTTGGTTAATCAATGCCGAACAAGTTGAACTTGAAAAATGCCTGCCTAGTATAGGGCAGGTCGCTGATTTATTTGTCAATGATCGTTTAGCCTTGGAAGTACAGTGTTCCAGTCTACCCATTTCTCGTTTGCAGGTGAGGACGCAAGCCTATCATGAAGCTGGTCTTCAGGTTCTCTGGCTGTTGGGAAAAGGCCTATGGTTAAAAGAAAGATTAAGCAAATTACACAAGCAATTCCTCTCTTTTAGTATGAACATGGGTTTTCACCTCTGGGAATTGGATGATGAGAAAAAAGAATTGCGTCTTCGTTACCTTATTCATGAAGACTTACGAGGTAAGGTCCACTGTCTGACAAAGGTTTTTCCATTTGGCGAGGGAAATTTATTGGAAATATTGCGTCTACCATTTGCCAAGCAAGCTTTATCGCATCTTACTTGCCCGTTAGATAGGGATTTGCCTCGCTACATTGCTCGTCAGCTGTATTACAGAACTCCCAATTGGTTAGCCCTACAGGCGGAAGCCTATGGTCGTGGTGAAAATCTACTAACCAAGACGGCAGAAGAATGGTATCCCCACATCCGTCTACCCCGCTCTGCCATTGGCTTTGCCCAAATACAAAAAGATTTAACCCTAGTTTATCAGGATTTTGACCAGCATTACGACAGTATTGAAGACAAGCAGAAACAGGTTCTATATCCACCTATAATTTATAGAAAACCAATGTAAATAGAGATAGCTGATGGAGGTGTATATATTGCTTTTGAAAATATGTTCGTTATTTTATGTTAGTCATGCTACTGTTGGTGAGGGTTGTAGACTTTATTATCCTAGTGGCGACTTGCTATAGCGAATGCCAAAAACTATTTTCCAGTTGAATAGTAACCAATAAGCCCTCACTTTCCTATGGAAAGAGGGGATTTTTTATGTTAGAATAAAGGATACGGAGGATTAATTATGTCTAAACAACGTTACGAAATTGAAGAAAAATACCAGTGGGACTTGACCACTATTTTCCCAACAGATGAAGCCTGGGAAGCAGAACTTGCAGATTTACAAGCTGAAACTGAAAAAACAAAAGAATTTGCAGGTCACTTGCTCGACTCAGCGAAGAGCCTTTTGACAATCAGCGAAACGCAACTTGGTCTTATGCGTCGCATTGAAAAACTCTATGTCTATGCGTCTATGAAGAACGACCAAGATACTCGTGAAGGCAAATACCAGGAATTTCAAGCTAAAGCCATGGGCTTGTATTCGGTCTTTTCACAGGCTTTTGCCTTCTATGAGCCTGAGTTTATGGCCATTACTGAAGAGCAGTTGGAGGCCTTTAAGGCAGAGGAGCCAGCTCTTGTTCAGTACAGCCACCAATTTGAAAAACTTTTAGCGGCTAAGGACCATGTCCTGTCACAAGAGGTGGAAGAAGTATTGGCAGCGACCAGCGAGATTTTCGAATCACCTGCTGAAACCTTCTCAGTCTTGGACAATGCCAGCCTGCGTTTCCCAGAAATCGCAGATGAGGACGGTCACTTGGTGCCCCTTTCACACGGTAACTACATTCACTTTATGGAGTCTAAAAACCGTGACGTCCGCCAAGAAGCATATGAGGCTATGTACGGTACCTACGAGCAGTTCCAGCATACCTATGCTAAGACTTTGCAGTCTAATGTCAAGGTCAATAACCTGAAAGCTCGTTTGCGGAAGTACGATTCAGCCCGTCACGCATCACTTGCAGCTAATTTCATTCCAGAATCCGTTTACGATACATTGGTAGCGGCAGTCAACAAGCACCTTCCGCTCTTGCACCGTTATATCAATTTGCGTAAGAAACTCTTGGGTATTGATGACTTGAAGATGTATGATATGTACACGCCATTGTCAGATTTCAGTACCAAGATTTCTTATGAAGATGCACTCAAGAAATGCCAAGAAACCTTGGAAATTTTCGGTGAGGATTATTCGGCTATTGTAAAAGAAGCCTTCGAAAACCGCTGGATTGATGTCCACGTTAATGAAGGAAAACGCTCAGGAGCATACTCAGGAGGTGCTTACGACACCAACGCCTTCATGCTTCTCAACTGGCAGGATAACTTGGATAACATGTACACTCTTATCCATGAAACAGGGCATTCTCTCCATTCTATGTTGACTCGTAAGACTCAACCCTATGTCTATGGACATTATTCCCTATTCTTGGCTGAAATTGCTTCAACGACCAATGAAAATCTTTTGACAGAAAAACTCTTGGCAGAAGTAGAAGATGACAAGGAACGCTTTGCTATTCTCAATCACTATCTAGATGGTTTCCGTGGTACAGTCTTCCGCCAGACCCAATTTGCCGAGTTTGAACAGGCTATCTATAAGGCAGACCAGGAAGGTCAAGTCTTGACGGCTGATTTCCTCAATGAATTGTACGGTCAGACAAACGAGAAATACTACGGACTTTCTGCAGAAGAAAATCCAGAAATCCAGTTTGAGTGGGCTCGCATTCCACACTTCTATTACAATTTCTATGTCTATCAATATGCGACAGGTTTTGCGGCAGCATCAGCTCTTGCAAACAAAATTGTCAATGGTAGTCCAGAAGACAAAGAAAACTATCTTAACTACTTGAAGGCTGGTAGCTCAGACTACTCACTCAATGTCATTGCAAAAGCTGGTGTAGACATGACCAAGGAAGATTACCTCAACGATGCTTTCAAGGTATTTGAAGCTCGTTTGGAAGAATTAGAAGCTCTCGTTGAGAAAGGTGTGCACCTCTAATATGATTTCCTATAAACGTTCGATTGTGGTACCAGTTGCAGTCAGTATTGGTTTGGTCTTGATTGGAATTGGCTTAATGACAAAGCCGGAACCAGCAGTGGTTTCAGGATTGTGTTATTTATTGCTGAATATTCCGTCAGCATTATATGCTTATTTCTTGCGCAAACAGGGAGCTGTCTTTGTCTTGAATGAGGAGTATTTAGAATATCAAAGCAGAGCAGGAGGAGACTATCAGCGCCATTCGTTAGAAGAGATTGCGGAGATTCGATACATCGTTTCTCCTGTCTATCGTGGCTATCAGTCGAAACGTTTGCGAATCGTAGGAAATAAGGGAGCACTACTTGCAGTCGTCAATTTGAATAAGCTTGATGGTGCAGATTTTAATGATATTTACCATTTTTTAGAGCAAGTAGCACCGCATATAAGATGGGATTTTTCAAATTCATAATGGAGGTATTATGTTAACGGAAGAACAGCTACAGGACATTTTTGAACTGGCGGACCTCATGTCAAATGGTGACAGGGAGCTATTTCTCCAACTTAGAGATGTGGTTTTTGCTAGTGATCCGAATCAGATTCTAGACTCTATCGAACGCATCCTAGAACCAGATTCATTCGATGATTTCTTGGACCGTGTTGGGGAGTCTGAAAAGGAAAATCTTTGGTTAATCTTGATAAAATTACTAGAGCATTTTAATTATATTTGTGTGCGTGATTATAAGGATAATCTTGAAGATTTTATCTACTTTTTTGACCGTCTTCATCAAGTCCGCAATGCAGGGATTTCTCTCAAATTGGATTCAGATGGATTAAATCCAGCTGCCTCTATTTCAGAATGGGCAAGAGTCGTTGATAGCAAATATCTTGATGAAAACTTTTGTCTAGGGGCAGTGGATATGGACACGGATAGTTACTATCTCTTTTTCAGTAAGCAAGCGACTTTTGTTCGACTTCAAGAACTAGCTGGAAATTTAGGGTATCGAATTGATTACGCCAAAAATATGTAAAGAAAAGGTGGGGAAACCTACCTTTTAGTGTGTTGAGGAAGAAAATCTTGTCGGCTTATGATATAATGGATTCTATGGTCGAATCATATAGTAAAAACGCAAATCACAATATGCGCCGTCCAGTTGTCAAGGAAGAAATTGTGGATTTTATGCGAACACGTCAGGCGCAAAATACAGGTTTTTTGAAAGAACTGGAAGAGTTTGCTCGTCAAGAAAATATTCCAGTCATCCCTCATGAAACGGTAGCCTATTTCCGCTTACTAATGCAGACACTCCAACCTAAACGTATTTTAGAAATTGGAACTGCTATTGGCTTCTCTGCGTTACTGATGGCTGATAATAGCCCGCATTCGAAGATTACAACGATTGATCGAAATGAAGAAATGATTGGCTTTGCAAAGGAAAACTTTGCCAAATATGATCAGCGCCAGCAGATTGAATTGCTGGAAGGGGAAGCCATGGATATTCTTCCGACTTTACCAGATAACACATATGATTTTGTTTTCATGGATTCTGCTAAATCAAAATATATTGTATTTTTACCAGAAGTCTTGAAAAAGGTCAAAGTAGGCGGTTTAATCATTTTGGATGACATCTTCCAAGGAGGAGATGTTGCCAAGGACATCAAGGATGTCAGAAGAGGGCAGCGCACTATTTACAAAGGATTGCAACGTTTATTCGATGCGACTTTGGATAATCCAGATGTGACTGCTAGTCTTGTTTCCATGAGTGACGGTCTCCTTATGTTGAGAAAAAATAGGGAAAATGTTGACTTAAAACATACAGAAATTTAAGAAGTTTTTAAGCTTTTGTGTTATAATGAAAGGGTTAACGAAAAAAAGGAGAGAGTCTTTAAATGAAGCAAACTAAAAAAATTCTCGCGGGAGCAGTAACACTCTTTGCTGCGGTAACACTCGCTGCTTGTTCCAATGCAGCTGATAAAGATATCATTACGATGAAAGGCAACACGATTACTGTGTCTGAGTTTTATGAGAAGGTAAAAACAAACTCTCAAGCTCAACAAGTTCTATTGTCAATGATTATTAGTAATGTATTTGAAGAGCAGTATGGTGACAAAGTGACTGCGAAAGAAGTCGACGAGGCTTATAACAAAATGGCAGAGCAATATGGTGATTCATTTGCAACAGCTCTTTCTTCAGCTGGCTTGACTCAAGAAACTTACAAAGAACAAATCCGTACTAATAAATTAGTTGAGTATGCTGTAAAACAGGCTGCTGAGAAGGAATTGACCGATGAGAACTACAAGGCGGCTTATGACGCTTATACACCAGAAGTGACTGCACGTATCATTAAATTGACAGACGAAGCAAAAGCAAAAGAAGTTTTAGCTGCAGCACAAGCTGAAGGTGCAGATTTTGCTCAATTGGCAAAAGACAATTCTACGGATACTGCTACAAAAGACAATGGAGGCGAAGTTAAATTCGATTCAACTTCAACAACTGTTCCTACAGAAGTTCAAAAAGCGGTCTTTGCCTTGGATGCAGGTCAAGTAGGAACTTCAATTGTTTCTGCAGTTGACTTAAAAACTTATACTACTAGCTACTATGTTGTAAAACTGGAAGCGAAGTCAGAAAAATCTGCCAAATGGGAAGACTACAAGGATAAGTTGAAAGAAATTATTTTGGCGCAAAAGCAAAGTGATTCATCGTTTGTTGCTACTGTGCTGAAAGAAGCGCTCCAAAAAGCAAACGTTAAGGTTAAAGACAGTGCCTTCCAAAATCTTCTTTCACAATATGTGACAACAGAAGAAAGCAGTTCTTCATCAACGGAAAGTAGCTCTTCGTCGACTGAAAGCTCTTCTTCAACAACAGAATCTTCTAGTTCTTCAGGTCAATAATTGACGCTTTACTTATTAAGAATAGATACTTGATTACTTAGTTCAGAAAATTGGCGGTTGTTGCGAGCCATCTAAGCCAAGTATCTTGCTACTTAATGGAACAATTGAATATAGGTTATGAAATGAGAATGACAAGTCATTGAATGAAGGTGGTACCGCGGTTTTTCGCCCTTCGTTTGGTTTCTTGTTATTTTTTTTGGAGGTTATCATGAAGCAATTTCAAGTGAAACAACGCTTTACTTTTGGTGGTGAAAAATTTGATATTTGTGATAGTTTTGGGGATCTTGCTTATCAAGTGGAGGGATCTTTTCTCGAAATTCCAAAACGATTTATTGTGACCAATTCCAGAGGTGGGGAAGTTTGTCAGATTACTAAGAAGTTTTTGACCTTCCTGCCCCAGTTTACCATTGATATGGCAGATGGTCAATCTTTCTACTTGCAAAAGGAATTTACTTTTTTCAAGGATCGCTATACTGTGGAAAATCTAGGTTTAATCCTAGACGGAAATATCTGGGATTTGGATTTTCGCTTGAAAAGGCCAGATGGTGTGCTCGTAGCCGAAATCTCCAAAGAACTCTTTCATTTAACTTCTCATTACTCCGTTACTGTATTGGAGGACTCCTATGCAGATTTGGTCATTTCCTTGGTGGTCGCAATTGACTACGTCGAAATGATGGAAGATGCATCGAATTAATCGTGAAATAATCATTCAGTTTAACTGTTTCGTTAAATTGAATCCGCCTAACTATCACTTATGAAAGGAAAGGTTCAATTTAGATAATTTTCTGAATTGAACCCGAGCTAAAAGCGTCGAGAAAAAGATAGACCGCCTAGTGCGCTGGCGCACAGCGTTGGTCTCCTATTTTCTTCTCGCTTTCTTAACGCTCTTGGTATCTTAGTTTATGAAAAATTTATCTTCTGCTCAAATTCGTCAAATGTGGTTGGATTTCTGGAAATCAAAGGGGCACTCTGTTGAGCCTTCAGCAAATCTTGTCCCAGTAAATGATCCAACTCTTTTGTGGATCAACTCTGGTGTGGCAACTCTTAAAAAATATTTCGATGGCTCAGTCATCCCTGATAACCCACGGATTACAAACGCCCAAAAATCCATCCGTACCAACGATATTGAAAACGTTGGTAAGACAGCCCGCCACCACACCATGTTTGAAATGCTTGGTAACTTCTCTATTGGTGATTATTTCCGTGATGAAGCGATTGAGTGGGGCTTTGAGCTCTTGACAAGCCCAGAATGGTTTGCCTTTCCAAAAGACAAGCTCTATATGACTTACTATCCAGATGATGTGGATTCATACAATCGATGGATTGCTCTTGGTGTTGAGCCAAGCCACTTGATTCCGCTTGAAGATAACTTCTGGGAAATCGGTGCAGGTCCTTCTGGTCCAGATACGGAGATTTTCTTTGACCGTGGTACTGACTTTGACCCTGAAAACATTGGTATCCGTCTCTTGGAAGAAGATATTGAAAATGACCGTTACATCGAGATTTGGAATATCGTTCTGTCACAATTCAATGCTGATCCAGCGGTTCCGCGCTCTGAATACAAGGAATTGCCAAATAAAAACATCGATACGGGCGCAGGTTTGGAGCGTTTGGCAGCTATTTTCCAAGAGGCTAAGACCAACTTTGAAACGGACCTCTTCTTGCCAATCATTCGTGAAGTTGAAAAGATTTCTGGTAAGACCTATGACCAAGATGGCGACAACATGAGCTTCAAGGTTATCGCAGACCACATCCGTGCTTTGTCATTTGCTATCGGTGACGGTGCCCTTCCTGGAAATGAAGGCCGTGGTTATGTCCTTCGTCGTTTGCTTCGTCGTGCTTCTATGCATGGTCAACGTTTGGGTATTACAGAGCCATTCTTGTACAAACTGGTGGAGACAGTTGGTAATATCATGGAAAGCTACTATCCAGAAGTACTTGAAAAACGTGCCTTCATCGAGAAGATTGTTAAGAGTGAAGAAGAGTCATTTGCTCGTACTATCCATACAGGTTCACAATTTGCTGAACAATTGATGGACAAATTGGCGGCAGAAGGCAAGTCTGAGATTGATGGTCGTGATATTTTCAAACTCTATGATACCTATGGTTTCCAAGTAGAATTGACAGAAGAATTGGCTGAGCACCGTGGTATGACCCTTGACATTGCGGGATTTGAAGCGGCTATGAAAGAGCAACAAGACCGTGCCCGTGCTTCAGTTGTCAAAGGTGGTTCAATGGGTATGCAAAATGAAACCCTGGCTGCTATCACAGAAGAGTCTACCTTTGTTTATGGTCAAACAGCTCTTGAGGCAAGCTTATCTGTCATTGTGGCTGATAATGCGCGTACAGAAGCAGTTTCAGAAGGTCAAGCCCTCCTTGTCTTTGACCAAACACCATTCTATGCAGAAATGGGTGGTCAGGTTGCAGACCATGGTTTTGTGAAAAATGCTGCTGGAGACATTGTTGCGACTGTCATCGATGTGCAGAAAGCACCAAATGGTCAACCATTGCACACAGTTGAACTGTCCGCAAGCATTTCAGTTGGTCAAACCTACACACTTGAAATCGAAACAAAACGACGTAAGGGTGTTGAGAAGAACCACACAGCAACTCACTTGCTCCATGCAGCTCTTCACAATATTATCGGTGAGCATGCAACGCAGGCTGGTTCCTTGAATGAGCAAGACTTCCTCCGCTTTGACTTTACGCACTTTGAGGCAGTTACTGCGGAAGAACTTCGTCGTATCGAAGAAGAAGTCAATGAGCAAATTTGGAATGCTATTCCAGTTGTGACAGTTGAAACTGATATTGACACAGCTAAGGAAATGGGTGCCATGGCTCTCTTCGGTGAAAAATACGGTAAAGAAGTCCGTGTGGTGACAATTGGTGATTATTCTGTTGAACTCTGTGGTGGTACCCACGTTGGCAACACCGCTGAAATCGGTATCTTCAAGATTTTGAAAGAAGAAGGTATCGGTTCAGGTACTCGCCGTATCATTGCGGTAACAGGCCGTGAAGCCTTCCTTGCCTATCGTGACCAAGAAGATGCCCTCAAAGAAGTAGCGGCAACCATCAAGTCACCGCAGATCAAGGAAGTACCAAACAAGGTTGAAAGTCTTGCTCAGCAAGTTCGTGATCTGCAAAAAGAAAATGCAGCTCTGAAAGAAAAAGCAGCGGCAGCCGCTGCTGGTGATGTCTTCAAAGATGTCAAAGATGCTAACGGCATTCGCTACATTGCCAGCCAAGTCCAAGTATCAGATGCAGGTGCCCTCCGTACCTTCGCTGACAACTGGAAACAAAAAGATTACTCAGATGTCTTGGTGCTGGTTGCTGCAATCGGTGACAAGGTCAATGTCCTTGTAGCTAGCAAATCAAGCGATGTTCATGCAGGTAACCTCATCAAAGTCCTTGCTCCAATCGTAGCAGGTCGTGGTGGTGGTAAGCCAGATATGGCTATGGCAGGTGGTAGCGATGCCTCTGCTATCCCAACCCTCTTGAACAGCGTAGCAGAAAACTTGTAATCTATACTGAAAAACTCTTCTATCCAATGGATAGAAGAGTTTTTTGCGCGTTATTCTAGTCATTTTGACAAACTTCATAAACTTTTTGAAAAAAATTGTTGTTTTTTTGACAAAGATAGTTGTCAAAAAGAAAAGGAAGTGTTACAATGATATCAAGATAAAGAGATGAAAACGAATTTATCAGGTAAATAAACAGAAAGCAGGAAACAATTATGAAAAAGGTAAATCAAATTGACATCAAACGTTTTGTACAACTTATCGCTATCATCTATCTTGTTTTTGTCCTGCTGGCTGACATTATGAAGTGGTAGCAGTTGGATAAAACCCATGTCGTTCTTGCTATTTGCACCATCGCAGTGACAGATGAGCGCTTGAGGAAACTAGGTATCAGAAAAGAGTAAAAGGAAAAATTAGTCGAAAGTAAGTGGGGAAAGTTATGAAAAACAATAACAATAAAAAAGGAATTTTAATCTCAGGAACAGCTGTTGTTCGTGGAGTGCAGATTCTAGTTGCACTATACTTGATGTATAGTTTCGTTCAAATATTTGTATTTGGTCAGGAGATAGATACAATGCCACTCTTGATGATGACGAGTTCTCTCCTTCTTTTAGAAGTTACTCTCAGCAGAGAAAAGGAGAAGAAAAATGAACAAGATAGTTAAAAATGGAATGAAAGTAGTCCTACTGTTTTTTGCACTCTTCTTGATAAATATTTTGGTGTTTAAAATTTTAGCCTTGCTAGGATTTGATCTTAGTTTGACGGAAATGAGTTATCTCTTTCCTCCTTTGTTGGCGACACTAGTGTTAGCTCTACAATTTAACAAAAAGAAAAATAGTGAAAAAAGCTAAGGAAAGATAGGAGAAACCTTATGAAACGACACATTTCAACAGATATGGCAGCGATTGTGATTGCAGGCGCAAGTATTATTGGCTTACTGATTGGAGTTGCTCTAGGACTATATAGTTTAGTCTAGCTTGTAGGAAAATGAAGGAGAAGAAGCATGGAAGCGAAAAAGAAATTATATGAAGTCAATATTATGGAAAATAAGAAGTTTGTCTGGGGCTTGAATATTCTTGCTGTGGTACTCATCTTTCCATTTGCCTTTGTATTTGGAATGATAGACAGTTGGTTGATAGCTAACGGTTCGCAATACTCGGAACTGGCCGTATCTGAGGTATGGTTGCTTTTCCCTCTCTATATTCTTTTAATAGTTGTGCATGAAGCTATTCATGGATTATTTTTCAAGATTTTTTGTCCTGAAAATCCTGTCAAGTTTGGTTTTAAATGGAAATCGGGCATGGCCTATGCGACCAGTCCAGGTTCACTCTACAATAGGATGCAAATGCTAGTGATTAGCCTGGCTCCCTTTGTTGTGATTAGTTTGGGCTTGACCATGGTAGCAGTTTTTTGGGGGATGGATGTATCTCTTTATCTGATATTGGTGACTATGCATGCAGTGGCTTGTGTAGGCGATTTCTACTATGCCTATCTCTTATTGGTCAAGTTTGCCAAGGAAAATATAGCTGTCGAAGACACAGAAACTGGCTTGATTATCTACCAAGCCTAGAAAGGAAAACTCATGGAATATGTCTTAAAAAATCGGCTCAAGGAATTGCGAGCCAGAGATGGTCTCAATCAGACAGAGCTAGCAAAGTTAGCAGAAGTATCACGGCAGACCATTAGCTTGATTGAGCGGGGGGAATATACGCCCTCGGTGGTCATTGCCATGCGTATAGCACAAATTTTTAATGAAAATGTGGAGAATGTCTTTCAATTAGTGGAGGTTGGAGAATGAAACAGGGGAAACAAATTACAACAAAACAAAGATGGATGAGGAACCTTACCTATTTGTTTTTAGGGGCAATTTTTGGAGCATTTTGTGGCTTTTTTGGAGTAATGATTGATAAGTTTGGATTGCCGTCTTTTGTCAATCTAGATAACTTTCTATTTTGTTTGCGTATCGTTACTTTTGTCATTTTCGCCGGAACTGTATATCTTGGGCTTAAGGCAAATCAATCGTATAAACTTTATCATTCGATTTCAGATGAGGATGAGGAACGGGCAGATGAACTAAATATGAAAATGTATCGTAACCTAGAATATGCGATTATAATGTTTAATATTGCTGCGTCATTGACTCTTTTAAATTTAGGATTAGGTTTTGGTTTTGGTGTTGCCTTCTTAGAAGAGAGTGCGATCATGTACGGATCAATATTTGATGCAGTTTTCTATGTTATTCTTCTCATTGGTCAGATTTTTATCATGAAATTAACTCAGAAAATTCGTGACTATCAGTTGTCTGCTTTTGCTACGGTAAAAGAAGTGAAGGATTTTATGGAGGCAATGGACGAGGGGGAGAAACAAGCAAACTACGAAATGAGTTTCCAAATCGTCTTCACTTTGAATCAAATCGTGTTACCAGGTTTGTATCTATTCCTATTTGTACTTAGCATGCTATTGCAGGAGCGACAAATTACAGCATTTCTAGTTGTTGCCTTTCTTCACATTTACATCAATGTCATGCAGGTCCGCATGATCCGTCGTTACTTCAAATAAGAATGTTATGAAAGGTTTTTAGGTACTAGCTATGAAAAAGGAAAATGTACACATCAAAGCAATTCGTTATTTCTATGATATTGTTGGTGAGTTAGATGAGGTGTCTTATGCGACCTTGACGAATTTCGGCAACAATATGTATATGCTCTTTATGACAGTGACACTGCTGAGCTTTCTAGTTAGCTTTGCGCTGGGAGAAGATGTCATGGGAATCAGCCTCTTCTTGACGTTGGTTTATTCTCAATTCAAACAGGACGCCATTATCAAACAGTTGGGACTGGATAAATTGTTTGTTGCAAAGGCTGATGTGAAATTGGCTCGGAAGAAAATGATGAAACGAACTCTGTTTCAAACCCTACAGATTGCTGTCTACGGTCTGTTAGTTAGTATTGGTCTCTGGCAGTTACAAATTCCACAGGAAAGCGGGACATCTGCAGCCGAGTATTTCCAGTTTGTCACTCCCATGACAGTTGTCTTGATGACTCTTGTTGGATTCCTTAGTTTCTATATTGTCAACCGTAAGAAAATCAAGCTTATTTAGTTTAAATGGAGTTAGCTCATGAAAGTCTTTATGAAAATTTATCTTGTCCTATTAATCGGCCTTGGTCTCTACGCAGTTGGCTATATTTTCGGAGAGTGGCTGGCTACTGGGCAGATTGATTTGTCAACCCTGAATATCCTCTTGCCGATGGTTTTGGGCTTGCCTGCTCTGCTATTGATCGAAAAAGAAAGTAATGAAAACTGATTTTGTGTATGTGAAGGAGATTGCTATGAATAGACTTGGAAGTGTCAAAGATTGGAATGTGGTTAAAAATTGGAAGTTTCTCTTAGTGGGACTAGCTGTCGTTGCCCTTAATGTATTGACCCAGATGGCTATGTTTACTCTACCAAATTTTGATGGGAATAACCTTCTGATTGCTGCTGCCTTCTTGTTGGTTGCTGTAGTGCTTGGTCTTATCTTGACTGGTAAATTAGGTCTGTGGAAAGGTGAGCAGAAGTGGGGGATAGGTGCGAATTTTGGTTTTGTAGCCCTTGCCTTTATCGTTATGTTTGGTCTGAAAATAATTGGCGGGCAATTGATTATGCTGGAAGAGGGATACGGTCAAACGACTGCCAATCAGGAAATTATCAACAATTCAGGCTTGCCAACCTTAGTTTTATTTCTCTTTGCAGTTTTCTTTGCTCCAGTTTTGGAGGAACTGCTTTTCAGAGGGATTCTTATGGGGAAAGTCTTTGGTAAGGATTCGATTGTGGGATTATTGCTATCGAGTTTTCTGTTTGGACTTATTCACAATCCGACCAATAGCGGATCTTGGGTTGTCTACGGAGGTATGGGCCTGGTCCTGGGACTCGCCTATCGTATTTCTGGCAAATATACCAATGCACTTATTCTACACAGTCTGAATAATCTTCTCGGATTTTTGTTGATGCTACTGATGCAAAGTCTGGGCTTGATATAGGAGGATAGGATGGAACTATTTTTATGGATTCTAGTAGGATTTCTATTTTTCAATTCTCTATCAGATAGGAAAAAAGTGAAGTAATTGCAAGCTAGGGTAAAAAATTGCAGAAAACTACAAAAGGAGAAAATCAGATGTCAGTTTTATTGAAAGAATTGGTCGGAAGTAAAGCCAAAATCCGCTTTGATGAGGAATTTTCTATTACTTATGAATACACTATTTTGGCAGTTGATGAGGAGTGGGTTAAAATTTCTCGTGAATTAGCGAATGGGGAGCTTGAAACCAAGTTGGTTCGGGTCGATAATATTATTGACTTGAGCTTGTAGGGAGGGAATATGTTGAAATTTATCAAACACGCTGCATTACTATTTCTATACTTTGTTGCCTATCAAATTGCTTCAGGTTTTCTAATGGTAGGACCAACCTTACAAACGATTCCTGATATTCCTGCCCAGTTGATTGATAGTACAATTTGGATTTGTGCGATAATTGGTCTTGTTCTCTCTATTGCGCTCATTATTCTGTTATGGAAGTATATCTATCCACGTCATTCTGTTGACTATCGTGTGACAGCTTCATGGTTCCAAAAGATTCAATGGCCGATATTACTCTATATTGCATTTTTTATCTTCCAATTTATTGTACCAGTCCCAGAAAGTGAAAACCAAAAGCTTGTAATCGAATTCGTATCAGCTTATCCCTTGATTGCATTTAGCTCAGTAGTGGTTTTTGCTCCCATTTTAGAAGAATTGATCTTCCGTGGATTTTTAGCGACCTATTTCTTCCCTAAAATGGCAGATATGAAGGCTGTTGGAATCTATCTTGTTGTAACGGGGTCTTTATTTAGTCTAGTCCATATGCCGGCAACCCTTCCTCAATTTTTGATTTATTTCACGATGGGACTCAATCTAGGATGGCTCTATCTGATCAAACGTGATATTCGTTATCCGATTGCGCTACATATGCTCAACAACGGTATTTCTTATTTGATGATTGTATTTTTAGTATAAAAAATAAGCAGCTCGGATTGAACTGCTTTTTTGATTATAAACCGTAAAGATAATCATCATCCTGCATGGCTTCTACTTCACCGAGCAGATAGCCGTTACCAACTTGGGAGAAGAAGTCGTGGTTAGATGTACCGGTTGAGATACCGTTCATAATGATTGGGTTGACATCATCTGCTGAATCTGGGAAGAGTGGATCCTGTCCCAAGTTCATGAGGGCTTTGTTGGCATTGTAACGAAGGAAAGTCAAGACTTCCTCAGTCCAGCCAACTGCATCATAGAGGGAGCGTGTGTAGCCTTCTTCGTTTTCATAAAGTTGGTAGAGCAGGTCGTACATCCAATCGCGGAGTTTATCTTGCTCCTCTTCTGGCAATTCATTGAAACCAAGTTGGAACTTGTAACCGATGTAGGTACCGTGAACTGACTCGTCACGGATGATCAGCTTGATGATTTCCGCAACGTTGGCCAATTTGTTGTTACCAAGGTAGTAGAGTGGCGTGAAGAAACCAGAGTAGAAGAGGAAGGTTTCTAGGAAAACGCTGGCTACTTTCTTTTCAAGTGGTGTACCTGTTTCGTAGATTTCGTTGATAATCTTTGCCTTGCGTTGCAAGTATTCGTTGCTGTTGGTCCATTCAAAGATGTCTTCAATCTCAGACTTGGTGTTCAAGGTTGAGAAGATAGAAGAGTAAGACTTGGCGTGAACAGATTCCATGAATTGGATATTGTTGTAAACAGCTTCTTCGTGCGGTGTACGAATATCGTTGCGAAGAGCTTGGACACCTGTTTCAGATTGAAGGGTATCCAAGAGGGTTAATCCACCAAAGACCTTGCCAACCAGGTCTTTTTCTTCAGCAGTAAGTTTACGCCAGTCATCCAAGTCGTTTGATAATGGGATACGTGTATCGAGCCAGAATTGCTCGGTCAACTTTTCCCAAGTTGACTTGTCAATAACATCCTCAATGGCGTTCCAGTTTATGGCTTTGTAGTAGGTTTCCATCATATTCTCTTTCTTTTTCTTATACTTCAAATATTATATCACAAATAGATAGTAGCCTGTAAAAAAATCCCCTAAAAGGGATTTTTAATCGAGCGCTCATTAGTTGCTTTACATCATGAACGACAGTGTCGTAAGGTAGTAAGCTAAGCCACCAATAGCAGTTAGCGTAGATACGGTAGTTGGCTTGCCAACAGCTAATCCCTTGCAAGTTACGACCTGAGAAAAGTCGTTCGAACTTAACGACTTTTCGAGGTAGTAAGCCACTTAGGTATTGACCAAATAGTCAGTACCGTGCATTCATTAGATGCTTTAGCATTAGTGTCTTACGACACTCCGAAACTGAAGACGATATTTCTTCAGTTTCGGAGTTAGTGAGGTAGCTAGCTAATCCGCCGATAGCGGTTAGCGTAGATTAGCTAGTTGGTTTACCAACAGCTAAACCCTTGCAAGTTACGACCTGAGAAAAGTCGTTCGAACTTAACGACTTTTCGAGGTAGTAAGCCACTTAGGTACTGACCAAATAGTCAGTACCGTGCATTCATTAGATGCTTTAGCATCAATGAATGTTAGTGTCTTAAATCACACAACTTTCACATTGGTTTGCGCCGACTTCTTCGCCGTCATCGGTAAAGGTACGGATGTAGTAGATAGACTTGATACCTTTGTTGAAGGCGTAGTTACGAAGGATAGAGAGGTCACGTGTGGTTTGTTTGTTCTCTTTTTTCCATTCATAGAGTTCTTTTGGAAGCTCGCTGCGAAGGAAAAGAGTGAGTGACAAACCTTGGTCGACGTGTTCTGTTGCAGCAGCGTAGACATCAATGACCTTACGCATATCCATATCGTAGGCAGACTTGTAGAATGGAATAGTTTCTGTTGCCAAGCCAGCTGCTGGATAGTAGATTTTACCGATTTTCTTCTCTTGGCGTTCCTCAATCCGTTGTGTGATTGGATGAATAGAAGCAGAGACATCGTTGATGTAGCTGATAGAACCGTTTGGAGCAACAGCTAGTCGGTTTTGGTGGTAAAGACCATCTGCCATGACTTTCTCACGGAGGTCAGCCCAATCTTGTCCGCTTGGAATGAAAATCCCTTCAAAGAGTTCTTTGACACGGTCAGATTGTGGTTGGTAGTCACCAGTCACGTATTTATCGAAATAAGTGCCGTCTGCGTATTTTGATTTGTCAAAATTATGGAAAGTTGCCTTGCGTTCGCGGGCAATGTTATTTGATTCTACCAAGGTCCAGTAGTTGAGGAGCATGAAGTAGATGTTGGTAAATTCTACGGCTGTTTTTGATCCGTAATCAATCAAGTTCTGAGCCAAGTAAGAATGAAGTCCCATGGCACCAAGACCGATTGAATGCGCCTGACTGTTTCCTGCTTCAATAGATGGTACAGCAGAAATGTGTGAATGATCTGTGACATAAGTCAAAGCGCGTGTCATTGTACGAACAGAACGTCCAAAATCAGGTGACTTCATCAGGTTAACGATATTAGTTGAACCGAGGTTACATGAAACGTCAGTACCCATGGTCAAGTATTCTTGCGAATCATTAAGAATGCTTGGTGTTTGAACTTGAAGGATTTCCGAACAGAGGTTTGACATGATAATCTTGCCGTCAACAGGGTTGCTACGGTTAGCTGTATCGATGTTGATGACGTAAGGATAGCCAGACTCTTGTTGCAGTTTAGAAATTTCTGTTTCCAAGTCGCGTGCCTTGATTTTTGTCTTACGAATGCGAGGGTTTGCCACCAATTCATCGTATTTTTCTGTGATGTCAAGGTAGCTATAAGGGACACCGTATTCCAACTCAACTGAGTATGGGCTGAAGAGGTACATGTCTTCATTTTTACGTGCCAATTCGTAGAATTTATCAGGAACGGTGATACCGAGTGATAAGGTCTTCACACGAACTTTCTCGTCGGCATTTTCTTTCTTAGTCGAAAGGAAGGAAATAATATCTGGGTGGAAAACATCCAGATACACTACCCCAGCCCCTTGGCGTTGCCCAAGCTGGTTAGAATAGGAGAAGCTGTCTTCGAAGAGTTTCATAACAGGAACAACCCCAGAAGCCGCCCCTTCATAGCCCTTGATTGGAGCACCTGCCTCACGCAAGTTGCTAAGGGAAATACCGACACCACCACCGATACGGGACAATTGCAGAGCAGAGTTGATAGAACGCCCGATCGAGTTCATATCGTCAGTGACTTGAATGAGGAAACACGATACCAACTCACCACGGCGGGCACGACCTGCGTTGAGGAAAGAAGGTGTTGCTGGCTGGTAACGAAGGTGAATCATTTCGTTAGCCAAGTTGAGTGCCAACTCTTCATTTCCTTCTGCAAAATACAAGGCGTTGAAGAGAACACGATCTTCCATACTTTCCAAGTAATAGGCGCCATCATTTGTTTTGAGGGCATACTGATTGTAGAACTTGTAGGCAGCCATGAAAGACTTGAAGCGGAAATTTTGGTCTTTCAAGAATTGATCAATTTTAATGATAAATTCTGAACTGTATTGGTCCAAAAATTCTTTCTCAAGATAATTTTCTTCTAATAAGAAGGCAATCTTGTCCAAAATGGAATCAAATTGCTTGGTATTTGGGAGGACGTTTTCTTTAAAGAAGGCCTTAACCGCTTCTTGGTCCTTGTGGAGTGGGATTTGCCCATTAACAGGACGGTTGATTTCGTTATTTAAACGGAAGTAGGACACATCGCCTAGCTCTTTTAAACTCATAGTCGCAATCTCTTTCTATAAACAGTAGGGAGTTAAACCAAGGCTTTTAGTTTTCCTGGTTGAAAACCTGAGAAAACATCATTTTCAGTTTCGATAACAGGTGCAGCTGAGAAACCGAGACCTTTTACGTGATCGATAAATTCAGGCTGTTCATCTAGATTGATTTCTTTATAATCTACACTATGTTGGTCCAAGAATTTCTTGGTCATTTTACACTGTACACAATCATTTTTTGAATAGATCGTTACCATTCAATTTCTCCTTTGTCCATGAGGGATTAATAAAAAATCCCAATTTTGTTACCAATCTAGGATACAAGATTTTAAGGTTAAAGTCAAGAAGGAAGTTTATTTAAAATCACAAAATATAGTGCATAATATTTTTATAAAACACCATATATTGTACCTCCGCTCATTGCCGCTAAGTCGAAAAATAGCGTTTACATAGCTGTTTCTATTTAGTTTGATAACCCTAACAATCTCTCGGTAAAATATAGATTAGCTTTTCTGCAAATGTCATAATATTTTGAAGGAAACATACGTTGTCACAAAATATAACATTTATAGTTATACATGTATTGAATATATATTACATTTTGTACTATACTATTCAATAATGCTGAAAGAGGTTATAAAATATGGAAAAATTACATAGAAAAAGCTTGTTTCATAAAGGGAGAGAATATTCATATTATGCATTGGATTCGATTTCAACGGAAGAAAAAGTGGATATTCATTCACTTCCCTATACTATTCGTATTTTATTAGAAAGTCTTTTAAGAAAAGAAGATGGCGTAGACGTTACAAAAAATCACATAATGGAGTTGCTTCATTATCAGGCGGCATCTCCTAAAGGAGAAATCCCCTTTAAACCTAGTCGTGTTATTTTGCAAGATTTTACAGGTGTTCCTGTTGTGGTAGATTTAGCCTCCATGCGTGATGCGGTGGTGAAAGCAGGTGGAAACCCTGAATTGATTAACCCAGAAATTCCAGTGGATTTAGTCATCGACCACTCTGTTCAAGTTGATTTTTTTGGGACTGAAGATGCTCTGGAGAAAAATATTGACTTAGAGTTCGAAAGAAATAATGAACGCTATGAATTTCTGAAATGGGCAGAGAATTCCTTTGAAAATTATCGTGCAGTGCCTCCAGCGACAGGAATTATCCATCAGGTAAACATTGAATTTCTAAGCGATGTTATTATCAACAAGGATGGCTTGCTTTATCCAGATTCTATGTTTGGTACAGACAGTCATACGACCATGATTAATGGTATTGGTGTACTTGGTTGGGGTGTGGGTGGTATTGAGGCGGAAGCTGCAATGTTGGGTGAAGCATCTTATTTTCCTATCCCTGAGGTGATTGGTGTTCGCCTAGCTGGGCAATTGCCTAAGGTTGCCACTGCAACGGATTTGGCGCTTAAAGTCACTCAACTTCTACGTCAGGAAAATGTAGTTGGGAAGTTTGTCGAATTCTTTGGACCAGGTTTATCTTCTCTTACATTAGCGGATCGAGCAACTGTTTCTAATATGGCTCCAGAATACGGTGCGACTTGTGGCTATTTCCCGATTGATGGAGAAACTTTACATTATATGAGATTGACCAACCGTTCGGAGGAGCACGTGGAGTTGACAGAAGCCTATGCTAAGGCTAATTATTTATTCTATGATGCTGAACATTTTCCGTCTTATAGCAAGGTTTTAGAATTGGATTTATCGACAGTAGTTCCATCTATTTCTGGTCCTAAAAGACCACAAGATTTGATCGAATTAACAGATGCAAAAGCAGAGTTTCAGGCTAGTTTAATACGTGAAGTAGGTGTGCGTGGATTTGGTTTGGAGGAAGCAGAGTTAGATAAAACAGCCACGGTTAAGTATGTTGAAGGAGAGGAGCAAATTCAAACAGGTCATGTTGCTATTGCGGCGATTACCTCATGTACAAATACATCCAATCCGTATGTCCTTTTGGCGGCAGGATTACTGGCAAAAAATGCGGTAGAAAAAGGTCTGGCAGTTTCTAAGACAGTCAAGACGTCATTGGCACCAGGCTCAAAAGTAGTGACTGGCTATTTGAAAAAATCAGGTTTACAGACCTATCTAGATGCCTTAGGGTTCAATTTGGTTGGTTATGGTTGTACAACTTGTATCGGTAACTCAGGTGATCTGCGTCCCGAAGTAGCGGAGGCGATTAAGGAAGAAGATTTATTGGTTTCTGCGGTATTATCTGGAAATCGTAACTTTGAAGGACGGATTAATCCATTGGTAAAAGCTAATTTCTTAGCGAGCCCTCCGCTAGTAGTTGCCTATGCTATTGCGGGAAATATGAATGTAGATTTAACAAGGGATCCGCTGGGGTATGACGAGAAGCAACAAGCTGTCTACCTTGCGGACATTATGCCAAGTCGTGAGGAAGTAGATGACTACATTGAGCGTTATGTGACTCGTGACCTTTATAAGGAAGAATACCAACAGGTATTTACAGATAGTCAGGCTTGGAATGCGATTGAAACAAAGACAGATAAGAATTACAATTGGAATTCCTCTTCTACCTATATTCAAAATCCGCCCTATTTTGACAATATGCAGGCAGATTTATCCATAAAACCACTGGAAAATTTATCTGTTTTGGCTAAATTTGGCGATTCTGTAACGACAGATCATATTTCCCCGGCAGGGAATATTGCACGATTGAGTCCAGCCGCTCGTTATCTCGAAGAAAATGGCATTGTTTATAAGGATTTTAATTCTTATGGAAGTCGTCGTGGAAATCACGAAGTCATGATGCGTGGGACTTTTGCAAATATTCGTATAAAGAATGAGCTGGCAGATGGAAAAATTGGTGGTTGGACAAGAGTTGGTGATGAGATTCTTTCAATCTATGATGCGGCTATGAGATATAAGGAAGCTGGTATCGGTAGTATTGTTATTGCTGGTAAAGACTATGGGATGGGGTCAAGCCGTGATTGGGCAGCCAAAGGTTCAAGTTTACTTGGTGTGAAGGCTGTTCTTGCTGAGTCATTTGAGCGGATTCACCGTTCAAACTTAGTGATGATGGGTGTTCTTCCTTTACAATTTTTAGAAGGTCAGTCGGCAGAAAGTCTTGGCTTGACTGGACACGAAAGCTATACAATCGACTTGCCAGAAGATGTCAGTGTTGGTCAAATTGTAACAGTCCATGTGCAAACAGACGATGTTACAAAGGAGTTTCAAGCTCTGGTGCGGTTTGATGCAGAGGCGGATATTCGTTATTATCGTCACGGAGGTATTTTACCTATGGTAGTAAGAAAGAAACTAGGAGGAAAGGTATGACAGAAACGAATGGGTTAAAAGATGCGATTGCCTGTGATACGCGAATCAGTGCAATTGAAAATGACCGCTTGTCCTATGCAGGATATGACATTGCTGAATTGATGGAGAATAACGCTTCTTTTGAGGAAGTCATCTATCTTCTGTGGAACCTGCATTTGCCAACTCAGATTGAATTAAATTATTTTGAGAAAAGCCTGCGAAAAGAATATGCGATTTCAGATGCGGTAGAGCAATGTATTCTGATTCAATCGCGGCGACATTTGCATCCTATGAGCGTATTGCGTTCGACAGTATCTCTCCTTGGAGTATATAATGTACACGCTGAGGAGAATTCGTTAGAAGCTTTGTATGAACAATCTATTCAGATTATGGCCAAGGTTCCGACAATTATTGCAACATTTGCTCGTTTGAGACGCGGATTGGTTCCAATCGAACCGCGGGCTGATCTTGGTTTTGCGGCGAATTTTCTTTATATGCTGAACGGTGAGGAGCCGAGTGATTTGCAAATCAAAGCGTTTAACAAAGCTTTGGTGCTTCATGCTGATCATGAATTGAATGCGTCTACTTTTGCTGCGCGTGTCACGGCATCAACGTTAACGGATTTATATTCTTGTGTCACCACGGCAATTGGGACTCTGAAAGGCTCATTGCATGGTGGTGCAAATGAACGAGTGTTTGACATGTTGCTGGCTATTCGTGAGGGTGGTGATGCCGAGAGATATTTGCAGAAGAAGCTGGATTCGAAGGAAAAAATTATGGGATTCGGCCATCGAGTCTATAAAACGGTTGATCCTCGTCAAGAGTACTTGAAGGAGATGGCGCGTGATTTGACATTCGGAACAGACGATGAAGCGTTTTATAGATTGTCAGAGGAAGTAGAGAGTTTTATTAAAAACAAAAAAGGTTTAATTCCAAACGTAGATTTTTATTCGGCGACAGTTTACCATGTGCTAGGTATTGATAGTGATATTTTTACATTGATTTTTGCAATGAGCCGTATGGCGGGGTGGATTGCACATGTCCAGGAACAACGGAAAAATAATAAATTGATTCGTCCGCGCTCTTCCTACTTAGGTGGTAGGAATTTGGTTTACATCCCGATTGGAAAGAGGTAAATATGGCAGAAAAAATCCTGATGAGAGAGGGACGGTTAATCGTCCCAGATTGTCCCGTTATTCCTTATATTGAAGGAGATGGTATTGGCAGGGATATTTGGTCAGTCAGTCAAAAAGTTATTGATGCTGCAGTGAAAAAAGCCTATGCAGGTCAACGTTCTATTCAGTGGAGGGAGGTTTTTGCAGGAGAAAAGGCTTATGAATTAACGGGAACTTCTTTGCCGAATGAGACATTGTCAATAATCCGTGAGTATTTAGTTGCAATCAAAGGTCCTTTGGGGACGCCGATTGGGAAAGGTCATCGTTCTCTTAATGTTGCACTTCGTCAAGAATTAGATTTGTATGCCTGTGTGCGCCCGATTCGCTATTTTAAGGGAGTGCCAAGTCCGCTGAAAGAGCCTGGAAAGACAGATATTACTATTTTTCGTGAAAATACAGAAGATATTTATGCAGGTATTGAATGGGAGGCTGGTTCAGATGAAGTTGCCAAAGTCATTTCCTTTCTGCAAGAAGAAATGGGAGTGGTAAATATTCGTTTTCCAGAATCTTCAAGTATTGGTATCAAACCGATTTCGGAAGAAGGGAGTAAACGCCTCATTCGCTCTGCAATAGAATATGCCTTAGAACATCAACTGAAGATAGTGACCTTAGTTCATAAGGGAAATATTCAAAAGTTTACAGAAGGCGGTTTCCGCAAGTGGGGTTATGAATTGGCGAAAGAAGAATTTGCTACAGAACTTGCAGAGGGGACTTTGGTAGTAAATGACATTATTGCGGATAACTTTCTGCAGCAGATTTTATTGGCGCCGGAAAACTTCCAAGTGGTTGCTCTTACAAATCTAAATGGAGATTATGCATCAGATGCTCTTGCGGCACAGGTCGGAGGAATAGGCATCTCACCAGGTGCTAACATTAATTATCAGACAGGTCATGCTATCTTTGAAGCGACACATGGAACTGCTCCTGATATTGCAGGAAAGGATCTGGCTAATCCATGTTCCCTCTTGCTTTCGGCTTGTATGATGTTGGAATATATAGGCTGGAAAGAAGCGGCAACTTTGATTATTCAGGCCTTGGAAGACGCTTTTATAAATAAAAATGTTACGCTTGATTTTGCTAAAATTTTGGACGTTGCTCATCTATCTACTAGTCAATTTTCAGAAGTTCTAATAGATTCTATTTAATGAAGAAAAAGTAAAATGAACCTCTCTTTTTATGACAGAAACATGAAAGAAAGGTAAAAAAATCTTGAAAATGATTTCAAAAAGTGGTATAATGTCCTTTGTAAGGGTTATCACAAATAACTCACAATTTTGTAAAAATAAAGGAGAATCCAAATATGGCTTCAAAAGACTTCCACATTGTGGCAGAAACAGGTATCCACGCACGTCCGGCAACTTTGCTTGTGCAAACAGCTAGTAAGTTTGCTTCAGACATCACTTTGAACTACAAAGAAAAGTCTGTTAACCTTAAATCTATCATGGGTGTTATGAGTCTTGGTGTTGGTCAAGGCGCTGACGTAACAATCTCTGCTGAAGGTGCTGATGCTGACGACGCAATCGCAGCTATCACTGAAACAATGGAAAAAGAAGGATTGGCATAAGAATATGACAGAAATGCTTAAAGGAATCGCAGCATCAGATGGTGTTGCTGTTGCTAAGGCATATCTACTCGTTCAGCCAGATTTGTCCTTCGAAACTGTTACAGTTGAAGATACAAATGCAGAGGAAGCTCGTTTGGATGCTGCTCTAGAAGCATCTCAAAACGAGCTTTCTGTTATTCGTGAGAACGCAGTAGCTAGCCTAGGTGAAGAGGCCGCAGCCGTATTTGATGCACACTTGATGGTTCTTGCTGACCCAGAAATGATTGGTCAGATTAAGGAAACAATTCGTGCGAAGAAAACAAACGCTGAGACTGGTTTGAAAGAAGTTACGGATATGTTTATCGCTATCTTTGAAGGTATGGAAGATAACCCATACATGCAAGAGCGTGCTGCAGATATTCGTGACGTAGCAAAACGTGTGTTGGCACACTTGCTTGGTGTTCGCTTGCCAAACCCAGCAACTATCGACGAAGAGTCAATCGTTATCGCGCATGACTTGACACCTTCAGATACAGCGCAATTAAACAAACAGTTTGTAAAAGCTTTTGTAACGAACATTGGTGGTCGTACAAGTCACTCAGCTATCATGGCTCGTACACTTGAAATTGCTGCTGTTTTGGGTACAAATAACATTACTGAAATCGTTAAAGACGGTGATGTATTGGCTGTTAACGGTATCACAGGTGATGTAGTGATTAACCCTTCTGAAGAAGTGATTGCAGAATTTAAAGCAGCTGGTGAAGCCTATGCTAAGCAAAAAGCTGAATGGGCTCTTTTGAAAGATGCTCAAACAGTTACAGCTGACGGCAAACACTTTGAATTGGCAGCAAACATCGGTACACCAAAAGACGTTGAAGGTGTAAACGATAACGGTGCTGAAGCAGTTGGTCTTTACCGTACAGAATTCTTGTACATGGATTCGCAAGACTTCCCAACAGAAGATGAGCAATACGAAGCTTACAAGGCTGTTCTTGAAGGTATGAATGGCAAGCCTGTTGTGGTTCGTACAATGGATATTGGTGGTGATAAGGAGCTTCCTTACTTCGACCTTCCACACGAAATGAACCCATTCCTTGGTTTCCGTGCCCTTCGTATCTCTATCTCTGAGACCGGCAACCAAATGTTCCGTACTCAGTTGCGTGCCCTTCTTCGTTCATCTGTACATGGTAAACTTCGTATCATGTTCCCAATGGTTGCCTTGTTGACTGAATTCCGTGCAGCAAAAGCAATCCTTGAAGAAGAAAAAGCAAACTTGTTGGCTGAAGGTGTAGCAGTTGCAGATGATATCCAAGTTGGTATCATGATTGAAATCCCTGCAGCAGCAATGCTTGCAGACCAATTTGCAAAAGAAGTTGACTTCTTCTCAATCGGTACGAACGACCTTATCCAGTACACAATGGCTGCAGACCGTATGAACGAGCAAGTTTCATACCTCTACCAACCATACAACCCATCAATCCTTCGCTTGATCAACAACGTTATCAAGGCTGCGCATGCAGAAGGCAAATGGGCTGGTATGTGTGGTGAGATGGCTGGTGACCAACAAGCTGTTCCACTTCTTGTAGGTATGGGCTTGGATGAGTTCTCTATGAGTGCAACATCTGTACTTCGTACACGTAGCCTTATGAAGAAACTTGATACAGCTAAGATGGAAGAATATGCTCACCGTGCCTTGACAGAATGTGCAACGGCAGAAGAAGTTCTTGAACTTCAAAAAGAGTATGTTGATTTCAACTAATAGATAAAAAGGGAAAACAGGGGTAGAAATATCCTTGTTTTTTCTATAACAAAAATAGACTTGCCGAGGCAAGTCTATTTTTGTGCTTAGTTTTTCTGATAAAACTTATTGTGTTGGTAAATTGGATCAAATGTTAAATTGATCCCAAGCTTACGAAGGACACTCTTATCTTCATCGGATAGGATAACAGTCGAATGGGCTTCGCTACCATTTAATTGCCCTAATTCTTTCATGGCACTCGCTGCAAGAGGGCTGTCTTGTGCAGTGATGGCAAGGGCGTTAAGAATCTCACTTGCATCGAGTCGTGTATTGGTTTTATCCAGATAATCTGCCTTCAATTCTTGAATTGGGCGGATGTAATTTGGTTCGATGAGAAGTGTTTCATCATCGATTTGTGCGATTTGCTTGATGGCATTGAGAAGAACAGTTGCAGTTGGTTTGAGGAGGTCTGATGTTTTACCTGTTACAATCTCTCCAGTTGGCAACTGAATAGCAAGGGCAGGGCTAGTTGTCAGCTCTGCTTTTTCGCGCGCAGCGATAACAACCTTACGATCGGCTGGTGTCACACCGACTTCATTCATGAGGAGCTCAATCTTTTTAACTGCTTGCTCGCTCACCCGCTCTGCCTTGAAATCAACCAAGGTCTGGTAGTAGCGGCGGATGATTTCTTGCTTGGATGCTTCGATCGCAGCCTCTTCGTCTACGATGGAGTAGCCCACCATGTTGACCCCCATGTCTGTCGGTGAGGCATATGGTGATTTGTTCAAAATACGTTCAAAGGTACGGTTGAGGACAGGGAATACTTCGATGTCACGGTTGTAGTTGACCGCAGTTTTGCCGTAGGTTTGCAGGTGGAAGGGGTCGATCATGTTGAGGTCGTCCAGGTCGGCAGTTGCCGCCTCATAGGCCAGGTTGACTGGGTGGTGGAGAGGCAAGTTCCAGACAGGGAAGGTTTCAAACTTAGCATAGCCTGATGTTACGCCGTGCAGTTGGTCGTGGTAAAGTTGGGAGATACAAGTCGCCAATTTACCTGAACCAGGTCCAGGTGCGGTAACAACGACGAGATTGCGACTGGTTTCGATGTAGTCATTTTTGCCCATACCTTCTGGTGAGATGATGTGGTCAATATCAGAAGGATAGCCTTTGATTGGGTAGTGGAGATAGGACTTGATACCATGTTTTTCCAACTGCTTGCGGAAGGCATCCGCAGCTGGTTGGTTGCGGTATTGGGTAATGACGACAGAACCAACATAAATATCAATATCATTGAAGGTGTCAATCAAGCGGAAGACTTCTTGGTCATAAGAAATACCCAAGTCGCCACGTGCCTTAGAATGTTCGATATTACTGGCATTGATGGCGATGACGATTTCTACTTGGTCTTTCAACTCTTGGAGGAGTTTGATTTTGTTATCTGGTTCATAGCCAGGTAAAACACGGGCTGCGTGGAAATCTTCCAGCATTTTTCCGCCAAATTCCATATAGAGCTTGCCTTCAAACTGAGCAATTCGTTCTAAAATATGGTCACGTTGCAAATTCAAATATTTATTTGAATCAAATGCGATTTTCTTCATCCAATAAGTCCTCCAAATGTGTAATTTTCTCTGGGAAAAACAAAAATAGCTCCCTAAAACTAGGGAGCCTTTTCTCCGACCTCTCAAAAGAGGTGCCCGAACAATACTATAACAAACTGTGCTAATCTTGTCAAGAAAAAGTCAGATGGAACAAAAATTAAACAAATGCTTAAAAAATATTTAATTTTTATAAAATTAAGTATTGACTTTATTTAAATAAAGTGTAAAATAATATTAAACAAATATTTAATCTAAGTTTAAGGAGATGTTTATGAAAAAACTAGTCAACAATAAATTATTTCTATCTAGCTTTGTGGCAGACTTGATTTCTAACTTTGGAGATACGCTTTACTATCTGGCTTTGATGAACTATGTCCTGTTTCTACCAGATACCAAGTTTGCCTTGGCTATGATTACGGCTTCTGAAACTTTGCCGATTTTGGCAGGTCTCTTTATCGGGATTTGGGCAGATAAGACGAAAAATAAATTGGATACCATTCTTGCAACCCTGCTGGTTCGTGTCGGCCTGTATACCCTTGTTGGTCTCTTAATGGGCTTTGCCCCAGCTCTCTGGATTGTAGCAGTCGTATGTGTCATCAACTTCTTGTCTGATTTGGCAGGTCAATATGAAAATGGTCTTTATCTGCCTGTCAGCCTGCGGGTTGTGGCAGCAGAGGATCGCGAAACAGCCATGGCCTTCAAAATGACAGTCAAATCACTCTTTCAGATTGCATTTCAAGCCAGCGGAGCCATCCTGATCGGATTTATGTCTTATCAACAACTTGCCTTCTTCAATGCTGGTACCTTCTTGGTTAGTCTGGCTATTATGGCAATTCTTCGTCCAGCTTTTGCTAAATTACTGAAAGAAAATCCTATCCAGCAGGCCGAGCAAGTAGAAACTGAAGCTGGGATTGTCAAAGGAATTGGTCAGAGCCTCAAAGAATCCTACCAAGCTGTGCAGAATATTCCCGTACTTAAAGCGTCAATCATCACCATTGCTAGCTTGAATGCCATCTTTACAGCTCTCTCTCCCTTGGTGGTTTTAAATATGAAGGAGTTTTCAGATTTTGTAATTGTCAATGCGGGGACAACGGTGGCTTTGATTTCCATTCTCTTCTCAGTTGGTAGTATTTTGGGTTCAAGCGTGGGGATGGCAGCCTTTAAAAATGTCAGTCTAATCAACCTGCTCAAGTTCTCTACTCTTATGCCAGTCTTACTTTTTTCAGGGATTTTTCTTCACAATATCTATATGGTGCTAGCTGTTCTCTTCGTAACGGCAATGACTTTGGGAATTTTCAATCCGAAAATGGGTGCTCTGGTTATGAATGAATTGCCAGAGGATAAATTGGCGACAGTTGGTGGAGGGATTGATGCCTTCTGTCAGATTGGTATGGTAGCAGGTCAAGCCTTGGTGTCATTGATGGTAATGTTCTTGTCTCCGACCAGTATTTCCCTTATCTTCCTCTTGCTTTCTGTGGGATTGTTGGGATATAGCATTTTTACAGGAAAAAATCCTGAAAAGATTGTAGCTAGTGCATAGATAGAAAAATTTGACTACTAGAAGGAAAATCGCTTGTGAAAAAAATTATCTGTAATAAAATATTCTTGTTCAGTTACCTAGCAGATGTGATTTCCAACTTTGGAGATACGCTTTACTATCTAGCTCTGATGAACTATGTCCTGTTTCTACCAGATACCAAGTTTGCTCTGGCTATGATTACGGTTTCTGAAACTCTGCCAATCTTGTCGGGACTTTTTATGGGAATCTGGGCTGATCGGACAAAAAACAAATTGGATACCATTCTAGCTACCTTAGTTGTACGTTTCGGTTTATATGCACTTGTTGGCTTCCTAATGGGATTTACACCAGCTCTCTGGATTGTAGCAGTCGTTTGTATGGTGAATTTCCTGTCTGACTTGGCTGGCCAATATGAAAACGGTCTTTATATGCCACTTAGCCTGCGGGTTGTTGCAGCAGAAGACCGTGAAACAGCCATGGCTTTTAAGAATACCGTGGGCGGCATCTTGATGATTGTCTTTCGATCTAGCGGTGCTATTCTCATCGGCTTCATGTCTTACCAGAATCTCGCCTTTTTCAATGCAGGGACCTTCTTGGTCAGTCTTGCGATTATGTCAGGTCTTCGTCCAGCTTTTGCCAAGTTGTTGAAAGAAAATCCTATCCAAGAAGTTGAACAAACTGAAACAGAAGCAGGCCTTATCAAAGGAGTCGGTCAGAGCCTAAAAGAATCTTATCAAGCCATTCAAAACATCCCTGTACTAAAGACTTCTATTCTGACCATTGCGGGTATCAATACGGTTATTAGTGCCGTATCTCCCTTGGTTATCCTGGCTATGAAGGAATTTCCAGACTTCGTGATTGTCAATTCTGGAATAACTCTTGCCTTGGTCTTTAATCTCTTTTCTGTCGGCTACATCCTTGGTTCTAGTTTAGGCATGGCTTTCTTCAAACATGTCAGCTTATCCAACCTGCTCAAATTTTGTACAGGTTTGTCGGTCATGCTGTTTGTCGGATTTTACTTTCATAATATCTATATTGTAATGGTAGTTATCTTACTCAATACCATGACGGCTGGTATTATCAATCCAAAATTGTATGCCCTGATAATGAATGAATTGCCAGAGGATAAATTGGCGACAATCAATGCAGGAATGGGGACTATATTTAATATTGGCATGCTTGCAGGTCAAGCCTTGGTAGCTCTGATGGTGACACTTTTGTCTGTCACAAGCATCTCCCTTATCTTCCTCTTGCTTTCTGTGGGGCTAGTAGGCTATACTATTCTTGTGGGTCATAAACCTAAAAATGAAGTAGCTCAAGTTTAGAAAGTATGCGTATGAAATTAGATTACCGAGATTATAGAAGCGAGATTGTCGAAAAGTTCTTTATTCCCTTGATTGTTAAGGAGCGTGAGGAGCCGTTTGAGGTGGATTTGTCACAAAAAGAGAGAGACATTCTCAAAGATGCCTTGGACATTCGTGATGAGATTGAAGAAAAGTTGACAGATTTTCGTCAGGAAGTCAACGAGGTCTTTGTTTGGGGTCATATCTTTAACATTTTGCATAGTCTTTATTTCTATCTCTTGAATGATGGGCAGGATCCAAAAACGATTGAGGAAGCCTGTCAGTTGATTGTAAAGCTGTCTCAAGAAGAAGTAGAAGAGGCCATGCGGACCATGTTGGCGTCTGAAAATGACGGACATCGCGAGAAAGACCTCAGCCTCATGGAACTCTTGGAAAAAACGGATAAAAAGCCAGCAGAGAAGTGGTACTGGTCACTGGCTATTCGCAATCCTTTGGAAACTGTTGAGCGGTCTGTCACTCTCTTAGACAAGCTGCTTCCAATCTATCAGCCTTACTTTGAAGAGGCAAGGGCAGAGAGGGAAGAATTTGCTCAGGAATTTGACATTGAAAAACTCTATCGAGAGTCCAAGCAGTTGTCCATGACTGGCTTGGATGCTTTAGGAGTGGAAACTGCCCAATTCTTCGTCCTCAGTCCTTGGAATTATTGGTTTGCTTATTATGGTAATGAACAATTTGACAATATGAAAGTTGCTTTGCTGGCTTCCTGTCGAATTGATCAGATAATGCTCTCAAATGACGAGCTAGATCTGGATGATTTGACAACGGCTCTTAAAGTCATCAGTGATAGCACGCGTTATCAGGTCTTGGTGGAGTTGACCAAGCCCCATGCCAAGAGCAAGGATATTGCAGAGCGATTGGCTATTACAGGGGCAGCAGTATCCTTCCACACTCAAAAGCTGATTAACGGCGACCTGCTTCTCTTTAATGCCAAAGACAAGAATGTCAAATACAGTGTCAATCGGGATTTACTCCAACAGGTGATTGATAAGTTGAAAGAGGATTTTGATTTGTAAAAAAGCCTTGTAAGTTAAGTCTTACAAGGTTCTTTTGTGCTTATACTCTTCGAAAATCAAAATCAGACGTTGTTGACTTGATTTGATGAACTTCAGTTCTATCCGCATCTTACGGTCACGAACCAAGTTCGTCTAATTTCCGACCTCCAACAGTCTATTCCCAGACTGTTGGAGCTAGTCTGTTTTTGATTTTCATTGAGTATTAATGATTAACCAGCTGAGCAGTTGGCAAGTGATGATGGTGATAAGGAAGACTAACCAACCTTGCTGTATTTTGGTCAGGGCACTAGTTTCTAGGAAGAAAAAGCTGATTTCGACTGGGATAACATGGATAAAATAATAATAGCTGGCGTATTCTTTGAGAAATTGGAATTTTTTCTGGCGGAAGAGGTCTGTGGTTAGAGTCCAGGCGACTAGATAGGCTGTGAATGGAATCAGGCTAAATAGAAAGTTCTTGTCGTAGCCCTGATTGAGATAGATGATTGTAGCCTCAAAAGTTAAAAGAGCTATGCAGACAAGTAGTTTGTTTTTTTGTCTGTATTGGAAAATGGGTTGATTGAGTTTGTCGGCTAGATAAAAGCCTGTCAGGACAAAAATCGGTGCGTAGAAGAGGCCGTTGCGGCTGGTGAAAAAGAAGGTTTTGTAGCTGTCAAATGCGGTCAGGAAAATCGATTCTGCCAGGTAGGAGGAGTAGGTTTCGACTGAGCCTAGGAGATAGAGAAGGCAGGCTAGACAACCTGTGATGCGCCAGCCCCATTTCTCCAAGGAAAAATGAACGAGGACAAGACCTAGAAAGAAAGCGGGCATGTACCAGAGTTGGTAGCTGGTGCCGGTGTAGGTCAGTCCGACTAGGAGTGCGAGGGGATAGTAGGGGAAGGGGATTTCTTGGAGTGTTAGGTAGATGAGGTAGAAGGGGAGGTAGAGGATGGACCAGGTCAGGTATTGTTTGCTGTAGCGGATCAGGTATTGTTTGGAGAGGCTGGGATAGTTACGTCGGAGGAAGAAGCTGGCTGTGACCATGAAGTAGGGAACGACCATGCGGCTAAAGATGGATTTTTGGATGAAGTGGAACTGGTCTGCTTCAAATAATCTGCGGCAATGGAGGGCGATGACTAAAATAGCTCCGATGAACTGGATGAAGGAGAGCAGGGATGTATTGAGTGGTTTTGTCTTATTTTGCATGTTAACATTTTTCTTTTTTCTTCCATTTTATCGAAATCTGATGAATATGTAAATGTTTGCAAAAAGATGTGGAGAGGTGCTGGCTGAAACTTAGTTGACAAGAGAAGTCCAGTGGAAAATATGGTATAATGTTAGGACGGAGTAAATGTAAACCATCTATTTCGTTTAAGTTAGAAAGGAGCATATAGATGAAAGATTTACATGCAAAATTATTGGCTGATTTTGGGATTGATTTTTCGGATTTGAATTTATTAGAAACGGCTTTTACCCATACTTCTTATGCCAATGAGCATCGCCTTCTAAAAATTTCACATAATGAGCGCTTGGAATTTTTAGGAGACGCTGTTCTCCAGTTGATGATTTCCAAATATCTCTATCAAAAATATCCTGATAGACCCGAAGGTGAGATGTCCAAGTTGCGTTCGACCTTTGTACGTGAGGAGTCTTTGGCTGGTTTTTCACGTGCTTGTGGTTTTGATCGGTTTCTTCGTCTTGGTAAGGGGGAAGAGAAGTCTGGAGGACGAAATCGCGATACTATTTTAGGAGATGCTTTCGAGGCGTTCTTAGGAGCTCTGCTATTGGACAAAGGGGAAAAGACCGTGGAGGAATTTATCCATAAGGTCATGATTCCTCGTTTAGAAAAAGGGAATTTTGAGCGCGTGACCGACTATAAGACTGCTTTGCAGGAAATTTTGCAGGTCAATGGTGAGATTGCTATTTCGTATCAAGTAATAGCTGAGTCTGGTCCTGCCCATGATAAGACCTTTGAAGTGGAGGTATCTGCTGATCAGCGTGTGATTGGTCGTGGTCGTGGTCGCTCTAAGAAATTAGCTGAACAAGCCGCCGCCAAAAATGCTGTGGAGGCTAGAGGATAGGTATGTATCTAAAATCAATTGAAATGCAGGGCTTTAAGTCCTTTGCGGATAAGACCAAAGTCGTCTTTGACCGTGGAGTGACTGCTGTTGTAGGGCCGAATGGTTCTGGCAAGTCCAATATTACAGAAAGTCTACGTTGGGCCTTGGGAGAGTCGTCTGCTAAAAGCTTACGTGGAGGCAAGATGCCAGATGTTATCTTTGCAGGAACGGAAAGCCGTAAGGCTCTTAACTATGCCTCGGTAGTCGTGACCTTGGATAATTCTAGCGGATTTATCGCGGATAAGGCTAAGGAAATTAAGGTTGAACGCCACATTTATCGTTCTGGTGATAGTGAGTACTTGATTGATGGGAAAAAGGTTCGTCTACGGGATATTCATGATCTTTTCATGGATACTGGCTTGGGTCGGGATTCTTTCTCTATTATTTCTCAAGGGCGGGTTGAGGCCATTTTTAATTCAAAACCTGAGGAACGCCGTGCAATTTTTGAAGAGGCGGCAGGGGTCTTAAAATACAAGACCCGTAAGAAAGAAACAGAAAGTAAGCTGGCTCAGGCTCAAGGGAATTTGGACCGCTTGGACGATATTATCTATGAACTGGATAATCAGGTCAAACCATTGGAGAAACAGGCACAAACTGCTAAGAAATTTCTAGAATTAGATGGTCAACGTAAGGAATTATACTTAGATGTTTTGGTGGCTCAGTTGTCGCTTGGTAAGGAAAAGTTATCGGAAAAAGAAGCCGAACTAGAATCTGTCAAAACTGAATTGACTAGCTACTACAAACAGCGTTCTGAGCTGGAGCAAGAAAATCAGAATTTGAAAGAGAAGCGCCACCGCCTGTCAGAACAATTGGAGCGTGAACAGGCAGTTCTGTTGGATTTGACCAAGTTAATCAGTGATTTAGAGCGAAAAATTGAGGTCCATAAACTGGAATCTAGTCAAAACGAATCAAGTCGTCAAGAAGCGCAGGCGCGTTTGGAAAACTTGTTGAATCGACGAGAGCAGTTGGCAGAACAGATTGAGCAAAAGCAAGAAACACTTGCGCAATTAGATAGTTCCTTGTCTAGCTTGAAAGAAGATATTGCTGCGGTAGACAAAGAAATTTCCTACTTTTCAGAAGATCCTGATCAGGTTTTAGATCATCTGCGCGAACAGTATGTTGCTCTGATGCAGGAAGAGGCAGAAGCTTCAAACCGTCTGACCAAGATTCAGCAGGATATTGCCAATCAAATCAGTCTTTCTGAGAGTAAATCGGAAGACTTGGCACGCTTACAGACGGAAAAACAAATAGCTCAAGAAGTACTTGATAAGAGTCGGAAAAGTTTGGAAGAAGCTGATCACGTTTTACGCCAGTTACTTGAGGGCTATCAGATCAAAAAAACAGAATTGGATCAAGTCCAGACTGCTTATCAGGCTGAGCAAGGTCGCTTGTTTGATTTGCTGGATCAGTTGAAAGGTAAGCAGGCTCGCCAGTCTAGTTTAGAAGCTATTTTAAAAAATCATTCCAATTTCTACGCAGGGGTTAAGGCTGTCTTACAGGCGGCGCCAAGCTTAGGAGGAATTATTGGAGCAGTCAGTGAACAATTGACCTTTGATACTCGTTACCAAACGGCTTTGGAAATTGCTCTTGGCGGTGCTAGTCAAAACGTCATCGTTGAAGATGAAGCGACTGCTAAACGAGCTATCGCATTTTTGAAAGAAAAACGGCAAGGACGGGCAACCTTCTTACCTCTAACAACTATTAAGCCACGTCAGCTTTCTGGACAGCAAGTCTCTTTACTAGAATCTTCAGAAGGATTCTTGGGGCTTGCAAGTGATTTGGTGACTTATCAGCCAAATTTAGATGCGATTTTCCAAAATTTGCTAGGCACTATCGCGATTTTTGATACCATTGACCATGCCAATCAGGCAGCGCGGGCAACCAAGTTTCAAGTGCGTATGGTGACCATGGATGGAGCGGAAATCCGTCCTGGTGGATCCTTTGCTGGTGGTAGCAATCGAAATAATAGCACGACCTTTATCAAACCAGAACTGGATGCTCTTTTAGGAGAAATAGCAGAGCTGTCTAGCCAGTTGCAGGAGCAAGAAAGCTTGGTTGCAGCTAAGAAAACTAGCTTAGACCAGACCAGAGAAGCCTTGGAAACGATTAAGGCGGAGGGGGAAGAAGCTAGATTGAACCAGCAGAGCGCAAGGATTCATCAGGAACAGGCAGAAAATAGCCTGGTTCAGCTATCAGCCCAGTATGACCTGCAAATGAGTCAGGTCAGTCCGACCATTTTGACTGAGCTAGAAGAGGCTGCTGCTAAGGAAGAAGTAAATGTCCAAGCCTTGAATGAGAAAAAACTAGCCTTGGATCAACAAATCAATCAAGTTCGTGATAATCGCGACAGTATTCAAGAAAGCTTGCAGAAACTACAGACTCAGAAGGGTCAACTAACTTTGGAACAGGCTGAACTCACTAGCCAACTTCGTTTTGAACAGACAGATCTGAGACGTTTGCAAGAAGAAAAAGTGGTTGCAGATAAGGAAATTTCTCTTTTAGAGGATATGATTGACCAGAAGCTAGAAGCTCTTGAAGATACTAGTATTGAGATTCTTGAAGAACAATTGCAGGCCGCATCTGATAAGCAAAACCAGACCAATCAGATTCTAATTCGCTTAAAGTTTGAATTGGAAGATATTGATGGGCAGTTTGAAGACTTGGAAGAAAGATTGCAACAAGCTCGGACTAAGAATGATGATTTGATTCGTAAGCAGGCTAAGTTAGAGGCGGATTGTGAGCAAGCGGGCGATAAATTACGGACTTTACTTGGTAATTTGACCGAGCATTTTAAATTGAGTTTTGAAGCTGCCCAGTCTCAGGCCAAGGAAGTTGAGAATCTTGCAGTTGCTGAACAAAGCCTCAAAGACCTAGAAAGAGCTATTCGTGCTTTGGGGCCAGTCAATTTGGATGCTATTGAGCAGTATGATGAGGTCAATAACCGTCTGACCTTCCTCAATGAGCAACGGACGGATATTTTGTCGGCGCGTGATTTGCTCTTGAATACCATTCATGAAATGGATGATGAAGTCAAGGAACGCTTTAAGGTTACCTTTGAAGCCATTCGCGAAAGCTTCAAGCAGACTTTCAGACAGATGTTTGGCGGTGGTTCTGCGGACTTGATTTTGACGGAGCAGGACATTTTGACTGCGGGTGTGGAGATTTCAGTTCAGCCTCCGGGTAAGAAAATCCAATCGCTCAACCTCATGTCAGGTGGCGAAAAAGCCCTCTCGGCCCTCGCTCTGCTATTTTCCATTATCCGCGTCAAGACCATTCCTTTTGTCATCTTGGACGAGGTGGAGGCAGCCTTGGACGAGGCCAATGTCAAGCGTTTTGGGGACTACCTCAACCGATTTGACAAGGACAGCCAGTTTATCGTCGTGACCCACCGGAAAGGGACCATGGCGGCAGCAGATGCTATGTATGGGGTGACCATGCAGGAATCTGGTGTGTCCAAGATTGTTTCTGTTAAACTGAAAGATGTGGACACTTTTACAGACTAAAATAGGAAAACTTGGAAATTTCCAGGTTTTTTCCTTTAGGAAAAATAGGAAATAGTGTGGATAAATGGTATAATAAAAGGACTGGACGGAGGTTGTTTGTTATGTATAAGAAAATTATCGCAACGGATATGGATGGTACCTTTTTACGAAGTGACCATGGATTTGATGCCAATCGGTTTCGAAATTTGTTGGAGACGTTTAAGGAAAAAGGCTACTTGTTTGTGGCGGCAAGTGGTCGTTCTCTGCCGAGTCTCAAACAGTTATTTGAAGAATTTTTAGATGACATCGCTTTGGTAGCTGAGAACGGAGCAGTTGTTGTTTATCGCAATCAGACCATCTACCTGGATGATCCCATTCAGCCGGCAACTTACCTTTCTTTAGTAGAGGAACTGGTGCAGAGTGGGCACGTAGCTGCACAACATGTGACCTTATCTGGCTTAACAGCTTCTTATATGCTGAAAGCAGTTGACACTGGACTTTATAATATTTTATCGGACTATTATCACGATATTGCTTTGGTGGAACAGTTTGAAGATATTTCTGAGCCGATTATTAAGTTGAATCTCTATGTCGATGAATCCAATCGTCAGTCAACTCAAGACTGGATTAATCATCATTTCAAACAATTGACTGCTGTTACAACTGGTTTTACCTCGATCGATATTATTTTGTCAGGTGTACACAAGGGAATTGGTTTATCTCATTTGTGCCAACACCTTAGTCTAACAGGAAAGGAACTGATTGCCTTTGGAGACAACCAAAATGATCTGGAGATGTTGAAACAGGCAGCAGTCTCAATCGCAACTGCGAATGCCATAGATGAGGTAAAGGCTCAAGCAGACCTAGTCATTGGTCATTGTGATGATGAATCTGTCATAGAATACATGGAGGAATTAGCAAATGGCAATTAAGTTGATTGCGTTGGATTTAGATGGAACGCTTCTGACATCTGATAAACGGATTTCAGAGGCCAATAAAAAGGCCTTGCAAGCAGCACGTGATTGTGGCGTCTATGTGGTTCTAACCACAGGTCGTCCCTTGCAGGCTATTGGAGGTTTCTTAGAAGAACTAGATTTACTTGGAGAAAATCAATATTCTATCACTTTTAATGGTGGTCTGGTTCAGGAAAATACTGGCCGGATTTTAGATAAAACGGGTTTCACCATTGAAGATGTCCGTACCATCCGTCGTGTGACAAATGAATTGGATTTGCCATTGGATGTTTTGTACGGCGGAGATGTTTACTCGCTTCCAGCTGCCCATGAATCTCTTTACCTAACAGCCAATCCACTTTTGAATAAAATCAATGTTTCAGATGAGGAGCTGCCAGAAGAGTTTGTCTACAATAAGGCAGTCTCAGCAGTAGATGCAGCATTTCTAGATGGTCAAATTCCAAAAATTCCTGAGGAATTGTACGATCGTTTCGAGATTTTCAAATCGCGGGATATCTTGCTTGAGTGGAGTCCTAAAGGGGTTCACAAGGCAAACGGTTTGGCCAAGTTGATTGGACATCTGGGGATTGACCAGTCAGAAGTCATGTCCTGTGGTGATGAAGGAAATGACTTGTCTATGATTGAATGGGCTGGTTTAGGGGTTGCCATGGCAAACGCAACTGAAGAAATCAAATCAGCAGCCAAGGTAGTCTTACCCAAAACTAATGATGAAGATGGTATTGCTTGGGCCATCGAGCACTATGTATTGAATGAGGACTAAGTATGGGATTATTTGATCGATTATTTGGACAAGAAAAACAAGAGGAGCAGGTTGCTCTTGTTGAAGAAGTGGAAAGGGAGCAGTCGGCTTCTAGCGAAGATACAGTAACTACTGAAGTTGAGTCAGCTACTCAAGAAATGGAAGAGTTCCAGTCTGAAGTAGCAGAGCCTGAATTGACAGCTGAACAAGAAGCTCAGAAACAACGGACCTTAGACATGATGGCTCAATATTATGCAGCCAAAGAAGCCGCTGCAGCTCGTGTTAAGGAAGCGCAGGAACAAGGCTTTGACCCTGCTATTCAAACCAAGGTCAAGGAAGAGCCTGTTGAGGAAGTTGTTCCAGTAGAGCAAGAAAGTGAGCAGGACAAGTACCAGCGTACCTTGAAAAAGACGCGTACAGGATTTGGGGCAAGGCTCAATGAATTCTTTGCCAATTTCCGTTCGGTTGATGAAGAATTTTTCGAAGAGTTGGAAGAAATGCTGATTTTGTCAGACGTTGGTGTGCAAGTAGCTTCGACTCTGACAGAGGAGCTCCGCTATGAGGCCAAGCTACAAAATGCCAAGAAGACAGATGAACTCCGTCGGGTTATCATCGAAAAATTGGTGGATATTTACGAAAAAGATGGTCAGTTCAGCGAGCAAATCAATTTCCAAGATGATTTGACAGTCATGCTCTTTGTCGGTGTCAACGGCGTTGGGAAGACGACCTCTATCGGTAAGTTAGCCTACAAGTACAAGCAGGCTGGCAAGACGGTCATGTTGGTCGCAGCGGACACCTTCCGTGCGGGTGCGGTAGCCCAGCTGGCTGAGTGGGGTCGCCGTGTCGATGTGCCTGTGGTCACAGGTCCAGAAAAGTCAGACCCAGCTAGTGTGGTCTTTGATGGGGTAAAACGTGCCGTGGCAGAAGGTGTGGATATTCTCATGATTGACACAGCAGGTCGTTTGCAAAATAAAGAAAATCTCATGGCAGAGCTGGAAAAAATTGGTCGCATCATCAAACGGACTCTGCCTGATGCACCGCATGAAACTCTCTTAGCACTGGATGCCTCCACAGGTCAAAACGCCCTTAGCCAAGCCAAGGAATTTGCAAAAATTACTCCATTGACTGGGCTAGTCTTGACCAAGCTAGACGGTACAGCCAAGGGTGGTGTCGTTCTTGCCATCCGTCAGGAACTGGATATTCCAGTTAAACTGATTGGTTTCGGTGAGAAAATCGATGATATCGGTGAATTCAAATCCGAAGAGTTCATGCGTGGACTCTTGGAAGGATTGGTGTAATATTGAAAAAAGTCGTTAGTTGAAAAACTAGCGACTTTTTCTATCTGTATGCAACAGTGAGTAAATGGCAATATCCACAATACCACGATTGTTTCGAGCGGCTTGGCGGAGAGTTCCTTCATAGGTCATACCGACTTTTTCCATGACACGACCAGAAGGACGATTTTCACTATCGTGAACAGCTGTAATCCGTAAACAGCCCACTTCCTCCAATAAATAGTGATTAACAGCTTCAAGAGCTTCGGTCATATAACTTTGCCCCCACCATTTACTGCCCAACACCCAACCTAATTCAGCAGCTTGGACTCTTTCATCAAGGCTAACAACGGAAATATCTCCAATGGGTTGCTGATTTTCTTTGAGCTCAATTACCCACCTGTATGTTTTTTCCTGTGAATAGGATTGAAGACAGAACTGGACATAGTCTTCAGTATCTTGGAGTGTCTGATGAGTTGGCCAGGTCAGATAGGTGGTAACCTTTTCATCTGAAGTCCAGTTTTGGAAAACTGATTCAACATCGCTTGCTTGAAAAGGGCGTAAAACTAGGCGTTCTGTTTCTAAAATCTGAGTTCCTTTATGTTGCATCTTATTTCCTCCTCAATAATGCCTCAATCCAGTCGGGTGCGTAGGCAGAAGTACAGCCTTTTGGAACCTTCATATCGGAATAGACAGCGAGTTCCTGACCGATTGCAAAACCTTGCTCCAGATAGTCAGGATAGGCAACGGCAATCTCCACCAAGCATTGGTTCATGGTCCATTGAACCTGCGGGTCTGCGGTTTGCAAATGCAGGCGAATATGTTCTAGAGTTTCTTCAATTTCTTGGTTTGTTGCTGTTTTTCCAGCAAAGTATTTGGCACTGAGGAACCAGCCAAGTCTGTTAAAGATGGCCTCGTCTTTGGCAAGTAAGATTTCTTCCCAATCCTTGCTGTCTTTTCGTTTGCTGAGAATGATAGAAGCCAGTTTGTCTAGGACATTAACAGAAACTTCTTCATTGAGGCAATTCTCTAGGTCAGCTTGGGGAAGCTGATCAGGCTTATTTTTTGCAATTTGAATAGCTAAATATTGTGCTTCTAGGACACCTGTTTGCCAGAGTGGAGCAAACAAGTCCAGTCGATTTTTATAGGCCTTGGCGATACCAGAAATAGCTCCCATTGGAACGCCGTAGTAGGGCTTGGTTTCGCCAATTTTTTCATAACGCTTGAGGGTGCCAGCATGGCTGGCTGCTTCAAGTTGGGTGAGAATGGTGTTCATTTCAGTCATAAATATCTCCGAAAAAAACTGGATTGCTCCAGTTTTTATATGTAGTCGTTTAGTTTGCTTTTAGTACAAGGCAACGAACTGTAGGTTGCTAGAACAGCCCAGAGGCTGTTCTAGGTTGGAAATAAGACATGCGAAGCAAGTCACTTTCGTGGAGTACGGCAAAGCGAGTTAACGAAGTAATCAAAGATAAACTAAATGACTACTTCAATAAGCCACGTTCACGATACCATACATCAGGTGTCCAAACCCACTTGCAACCGTAGCTTTCTAGCAAATCAAATGCTGCCTCAGGTCCCATAGTTCCAGCTGGATAGGTGTGGAGTGGGACTTGATTGCTTGCCCACAAATCAACAATGCGGTCAATCAAGCTCCAGCTCGCCTTCACTTCTTCCCAATGGCTAAAGTTAGTAGAATCACCATTTAGGACATCGAAAAATAGTTTTTCGTAGGCTTCGGGTGAATTTCCAAGAGCAGTTGCATTGTGGCGGAAGTTGAGTTTGGCAGGTGTAAGAGCAAAATGGGAACCAACTTCCTTACCGTTGATAGAGAGCATAAAGCCTTCAGTTGGTTGGATGAAGATGGTCAATACATTGGCCTCAGAAGGCTGACCAAAAATATCTTCCGCATGCTTGAAGATGATGGTCACGCGCGTGCCCTTTTCTGTCAGACGTTTACCTGTACGGAAGAAGAAAGGTACATCACGGAAACGGTCAGTATCAACGAAGAAGACACCTCCTGCAAAGGTTTCTGTCTGAGAACCTTCGGCAATATTTGGTTCATCCAAGTAGCTAACATAGTCTTTTCCGTCGATGGAACCTGCTGCATATTGACCACGGATGAAGTTGCGTTTGAGGTCCTCATCAGAAGGCTGACGAAGGTGTTGGAAGACCTTGATCTTTTCAGCGCGGACATCTTCCTCTTTGAAGCTGGCTGGCTTATCCATTGCTAGAAGGGATAGGACTTGAAGGGCATGGTTTTGCACCATGTCTTTTAAGGCGCCAGAATGATCGTAGTAGCCCCCACGATCCTCAACACCAATCGCTTCAGCAAATGTAATTTGGACGTTATCGATGTAATCGCGGTTCCAAATATGCTCAAAAATGATATTGGCAAAGCGAACCGCAAAGATATTTTGTACCATTTCCTTGCCTAGGTAATGGTCGATACGGTAGATTTGGTCTTCATTGAAGGCTGCTGCCAATTCATCATTGAGTTTGGTAGCTGTAGCAAGGCTAGTTCCGAAAGGTTTTTCAATAATCAAGCGTTCAAAACCTTGTCCATCAACGATCTGCTCAGACTTGAGGTGTTTGGCAATAGTTCCGAAAAATTCAGGTGCCATAGAGAGGAAGAAGACCTTGTTGTGCTGGGTATCGTATTTTTCACACAAGTCATCCTGCAATTTACGAAGAGCTACATAATGTTCCGTGTCATTGACATCGTGGCTTTGGTAGTAGAAATGACTTGCAAATTCATGAGCTTGACGTGGTGTGTCAGGCAGATCACCTAGTGATTCAATGACGGTTTGCTCAAAAAATTCCTTGGTCCAGGGTCTGCGAGCTGTACCAATTACTGCAAAATTTTCTCGGATATGGCCTGCCTTATAAAGACGGAAGAGGGATGGATAGAGTTTGCGTTTGGCAAGGTCGCCACTAGCACCAAAAATTGTAAACAATACATGTGATGACATAATTTCATTCCTATCTGTTGAATATCATTAATAGTATACCACAAATTGTCAGAAAATTCACTTTTTGAGTTGGAATTATTAGAAAACACGGTAGACATACGGGGAATCTGGCTGTTCAATCTGAACCATCGATTGTAATTCAAGTGTTGGGAGATTTTGTTTCAACGATGTGTGGTAGGAAACCTTGACTGTTCCTCTGGCTTTTACCCAAGTATTGTTAGGAAATTCTGTGGTAGCCCCCGTAGAGAGTAAGCCATATACCCCAGAATCAGCAATGCAGTGAATAATACCAAAGCGGAAAAGGAAAAATTGCTGGCTATTGTCAGGGTCATTGTAGACAAATCCAATCATTTCAATCGTTTTTCCTGAAAATTCCGTAGGATAGTCGTAGATTGCTTCCATCACTTCCATATAGTTTTCATTAGTAACGACAATGGTTTCTTCAGCCAAGTACCGATCAGCAATTTCACGCATCTGGTTTTGATAGGCAGATTTCGTAAAATAAATAGAAGTATCAGGCTTGAGATACTGAACAGTCGTCCCTTCTTGGTTTTGTGTATTAGCATCGTTTTCTGCTGCTAGTGGGAAATGATAGCCCTTGGCAGCAACAGTTGTTGAATCCAGGCTTACCGTAGGAAAGAGCCAGGCTATAGCAAGAGGAATGAGCAATAGTCCAATGCTTGATAGTTTGGCAATTTTGCTATTTAAATGGCTATGTACTCGAATTTCTTTTACCCAGACATATAATTGTACGATGGCAAGTATGAAAGATAAAACCATGGATAGATAGGCTAGATAGCTATAGTGCAGATTGATGTATTGGTCTAATTTTCCAGAGACATAAAGATACATGGTCATCTCAAAATAGCCTGCAAGAATTAAAAAACGAATCATACTACACCTCCAAGTATCAGACTATATCCCAAAATAACGAGAGTGATAGTAATGATAAAACCGGCTATAAATTTCCCCTTGAAATAATGTTTCATCATGAGCAAGTTTTTAACATCCACCATGGGTCCGATAACTAAGAAAGCCATTACTGGGGCGAATCCGAAGCTGGATAGTAGTGATGCACCAATAAAGGCATCGGCTTCAGAACATAGGGAAAGAAGAAAGGCCAGCAACATCATCAGTAAAATAGCTGTTAATGGACTGTGACCGATGGTAGTCAGGACAGCAGTTGGAATATAGACTTGTACGAGACTGGCAAATAGACAACCAAAGACTAGGTAACGCCCCGTATCAAAAAATTCATCAATGGCATGAATAAGTGCGAAGCCAACTTTTTGCCAGCTGGTTTTATCCGAATAATCATGCTGGTGATGGTCAAACTTGCTTCCTCTAAGAATGGGTCCTTTTACGAAAAAACCAAGAATGATTCCCAATACTAGGGATACAATGATGGCTCCTAGGGCTCTATAGAAGGCGAAAAGTAGGGAATTGCCAAAAGCAGTAAAGGTTGCAAAAAGGACGATGGGATTAATCACAGGAGCCGTTACTAAAAAGGGAACAGCAGTATAATTAGGTACTTTTTTCTCTAATAGCCGATTGACAATAGGGACAATACCACATTCGCAAGACGGAAAAATGAAGCCGATAAAGGTTCCAAATAGAATGGCAAGAAACTTGTTCTTGGGAAGGAGTTTATGGACTTTTTCAGGGGTGATAAACACATCAATAAAGCCAGAAATCAATGCTCCAATCAACACAAAGGGCAAGGCTTCAATCATGATAGATAGGAAAATAGCCCCCGCCTGTAGGACGGAGGTAGGTAATTGATCAAGACCGAACATATTATTTTTTATCCTGATTCAAGTTGTTTTTCTCGGAATTTTCTTTTGATTTTGGATCAGGATACTCAATTTCTTCCAGTTTTTCAAATGAAGCAAATTCTTCCAGCATCTTTTCTAAATCATCTTGTCGTTTATAGGTTACAGCCATAGGGCACCTCCAAAAATTTTATATACACATTATACATTTTTTACTAAAAATTATCTAAAGGAATCTGTTTTTATTGAAGCGCAAATATAGTTCGCACCCTCAAATCATGATATAATATTCTTATGAAAACAAGAATATCAGAATTAGTTAGCGTGCTCAATCAATACGCTAAAGAGTATTATCAATTGGACAAACCTAGCGTATCAGATGCAGAATATGATACGCTTTATCGTGAATTAGTAGAACTGGAAACAGCTCATCCAGAACTGATTTTACCAGACAGTCCTACCCATCGGGTCGGGGGAAAGGTGCTAGACGGATTTGAAAAATATAGTCATGTTTATCCTCTTTTTAGTTTGCAGGATGCCTTTTCTCGTGAAGAATTAGAAGCTTTTGACCAGCGAGTTCGCAAGGAATTTCCTCAAGCAACTTATATCTGTGAATTGAAGATTGACGGTCTATCTATTTCCCTGACCTATGAAGCGGGTAATTTAGTCGTGGGTGCTACACGTGGTGACGGTAGTGTCGGTGAAAATATCACAGAAAATCTCAAACGAGTGGCTGATATTCCTTTGACCCTACCCGAAGCTGTGGACATCACTGTCCGAGGTGAGTGTTATATGCCAAAGGCTTCCTTTGACCGTGTCAACAAACAGCGTCAGGAGGCTGGTGAAGCTGAATTTGCTAATCCGCGTAACGCAGCGGCAGGAACTCTTCGCCAATTAGACACAGGTGTCGTGGCCCAGCGTGGACTTGCAACCTTCCTTTACCAAGAGGCTAGTCCATCTGAAGCGACTAGTCAGTCCGATGTGCTTCGCAAGTTAGATGCTCTGGGATTTGTGACCAACCACGAATATTGCTTGGCGGAGTCGATTGATGACACGTGGGATTTTATTGAAAAAATAGCAGAGCGTAGAGATAATCTCCCCTATGAGATAGATGGTGTTGTCATCAAGGTAAATGATTTAGCTATACAAGAAGAACTAGGATTTACAGTAAAAGCGCCACGATGGGCAGTAGCTTACAAGTTTCCAGCTGAGGAAAAAGAAGCAGAAATCTTGTCGGTTGATTGGACTGTTGGCCGGACAGGTGTTGTGACACCAACTGCCAACCTTAGTCCTGTTCAACTGGCAGGAACGACTGTCAGTCGAGCGACTTTGCACAACGTAGACTATATCGCCGAAAAAGATATTCGTATTGGCGATACGGTCATTGTTTATAAGGCGGGAGATATTATTCCAGCAGTTCTGAAAGTGGTGGATAAATATCGAAAAGAGCAAGAAATCATGCCTATTCCTAGTCATTGTCCGTCTTGTCAGAGCGACCTACAACACTATGAGGATGAAGTTGCCCTCCGCTGTATCAACCCTATTTGTCCTAGCCAGCTGATGAGTAAGTTGGAACATTTTGCAAGTCGGGATGCCATGAACATTGCGGGACTGGGTAGTTCAATCGTTGAAAAACTCTTTGGAGCAGGTTTGGTACACGATGTTGCTGATATTTATAAATTAACTGTCGATGACCTATTGACCTTGGAAGGTTTCAAAGAAAAATCAGCTGACAAGCTCTATCAAGCCATTCAAACTTCTAAGAGCAACTCAGCAGAACGCCTCCTGTTTGGTCTAGGTATTCGCCATGTCGGCAGTAAGGCAAGTAAGATTTTAGTAGAAAAATTTGGCGATTTAGAAACCTTAGCATTTGCTGATCAAGAAGCAATTGCTTCGCTAGAAGGTCTTGGTCAGGTTATTGCTAAATCCTTGACAACTTTTTTTGCTAGTGAGGGTGCGCAGCAACTTTTAGCTGAACTTAAGGAAGCTAAGGTAAACTTGACCTATCTCGGACAAGTAGTAGATGAAAATGCTGCGCTATCGGGTATGACAGTTGTACTGACTGGTAAATTGGAGCGAATGAAACGAAACGAAGCCAAAGCCAAATTAGAAGCTTTAGGGGCAAATGTAGCAGGATCAGTTTCTAAAAAAACTAATCTTGTGGTTGCTGGAACAGATGCTGGTAGTAAATTGACCAAAGCACAGGAACTAGGTATCGAAATAAAAGATGAGGCTTGGTTGGAGAGCTTGTAAAGGTAAAACGATGGAAGAAAGAAAACGTGCTAGACTAATATATAATCCGACCTCAGGTCAAGAAATCATGAAGAAAAATGTGGCCGAAGTATTGGACATTTTGGAAGGTTACGGTTATGAAACTTCAGCTTTCCAAACAACTGCTGAGAAAGACTCTGCAAAAAATGAGGCTACACGTGCGGCACTTGCAGGCTTTGACTTGATTATTGCGGCTGGTGGAGATGGAACAATCAATGAAGTCGTCAATGGAATTGCTCCGCTTGAAAAACGTCCGCAGATGGCCATCATACCGACTGGCACCACCAATGACTATGCGCGTGCATTAAAAGTGCCCAGGGGAAATCCTGTAGAAGCAGCTAAGGTTATTGGTAAGCAGCAGACCATTTTAATGGATATTGGTTTAGTCAAAAATCAAAAAAATGGTTTTCATCAAGAACATTATTTTATCAACATTGCTGCGGCAGGTACACTTACGGAATTGACCTACAGTGTTCCAAGTCAACTTAAGACCATGTTTGGCTATTTGGCCTATGTGGTAAAAGGAGCAGAACTCCTGCCACAAGTACAATTTACACCTGTTCGTGTAGAGCATGACGAGGGCGTGTTTGAAGGCTCGGTTTCAATGATTTTTGTTGCCTTAACCAATTCAATTGGAGGGTTTGAACAGATCGTTCCAGATGCTAAGTTAGATGATGGTAATTTTACCTTATTGATGGTTAAAACAGGGAATTTATTTGAAATTCTGCATCTGATTCGTCAAGTCTTAGACGGTGGCAAACACATTGATAGTGATTTAGTTGAATACATAAAAACCAAGAGCCTATCCATCGAAAATCTTAACCCAGATAACCGTCTACTGCTCAATCTAGATGGAGAGTTTGGTGGGGAAGCCCCTGTACGTCTGTACAACCTATCAAACCATATAGAGTTTTTCGCAGATACAGATCTGGTTTCTGACCATGCAATCACTCTTGATACTGATCAGATGAATCGAGAAGATATGGCCAAACGCTTCATTGAAGAAACAGACCATATTAATGAAACTATTAAATAGGAAGAAAAGATGAAACAGTCTTTTCTTTTTATTTTGTAAAAATGAATTAAACGCTTACAATGGCGGTATTTTCTTGACAAATAGATGTTTTAGGAGTATCCTTACATGGTATTAAATTTTAAAAGGAGAATTCGTTATGAGTTTAGGCGCATTGGCCCTTGGATTGGCCTGTCTTGGTGTAAGTATCGGTGAGGGACTGTTGGTGGCTTCATACCTTAGTTCGACTGCACGTCAACCAGAAATGCAAAGTAAATTGATGGCTGGTGTATTTTTGGGTGTTGCCTTTATCGAGGGAACTTTCTTCGTAACCTTGGCTATGACATTTGTCTTGAAATAGTAGAAAATAGAGAAATAGAAAAGGGGGGAACCTCCATTGGAAGAACATTTAAGTCCAACCCTTACCCTTGGTCCCGTAACCTTTGACCTGACCATGGTATTGGTTTCTGTCATTACCATTTCCATTATTTTCTTACTTGTTTTTTGGGCTAGTCGTCGGATGGAGCTCAAGCCAAAAGGAAAACAGAATGTTTTGGAGTACGTTTACGAATTGACCATCAATTTTACAAAAGGGAATCTTGGCGATGCGGAAGCAAAGCGGTATTCCTTGTTCTTCTTTACAGTCTTTACTTTTCTTTTGGTTGCTAATAATCTAGGTTTGATGACCAAATTGGAAACAGCAGAAGGACATAATTTGTGGACTTCTCCAACGGCCAATATGGCTTACGATTTCGGTTTGGCAACAATTGCAACAGTATTTTGTCATGTTGAAGGTATTCGTCGTCGCGGTTTCAAGGCGTACCTCAAATCTTTTGTGACACCCTGGGCTATGGCTCCAATGAACATTTTGGAAGAAGTGACCAACCTTGTGTCGCTTGCTCTTCGTCTGTACGGTAATATTTATGCTGGTGAAGTGCTTGTCTCTCTTCTTCTACAATTATCTCAACAAAGTGCACTTGCATATCCAATTGCCTTTGCTCTAAACGTTGTTTGGACAGCATTTTCTGTATTCATTTCATGCTTGCAGGGATATGTATTTATCATGTTGGTATCTATGTACTTAAATAAAAAAATTAGTGGTGAGAGTGAATAGGAAAGGGAATGACAACTATGGCAACAACTATTACAATGCAATCTAGTACCATTCTTGGAAACTTTATCTTGGTAACAGCCTCATTTACAATACTTATTATTCTTATTCGTGTTTTTGCATGGGATAAAATTACAGGTATTTTTGAAGAACGTGCCAATAAGATTGCAAATGATATTGATGCTGCAGAAGAAAAACTAACAGCAGCAGCGAACCTTGTTCAACAACGTGAAGATGAGTTGGTACAGGGACGTATTGAAAGTCAAAAGATTATTCAAGACGCGGTTGAACGCGCAAAACTAGAGAAAAAACGTATTCTTGAGCAAGCAGATGTTGAAATTCAAGGATTGAAGCAAAAAGCTCAATTGGAAATTGAAGCTGAAAAACGTGAAGCACAAGAAAACTTGCGTGTTCAAGTTGCTGAATTGGCAGTTGATCTTGCAAGCAAAATTATTTTGGAAGATTTGGACCAACAAGCTCATAGTAACTTGATTGACCGTTATTTGGACAAACTAGGAGACAAGTAGATGAACGCTAGAGAAAATGCCATCGTGCAAAAATATGCTCTATCATTTGTTGAAAAAGTCAGTGATCATGCAGATATTTGGGATATGTATGACCAGATTTCTGACTTGATTTCCATCATTCATGATAGTAAGCTGAATCGACTCTTGCTGTCAGCGACAGTGTCGAGAGAAGAAAAGGCTGACTTTGTAAGGACGGTACGTCAATCTAGTTTCTGGCAAATCAATGACTTGATTGAAGATGTTATTCGTGATGGTCATGCAGATTTGCTTCTTGAAACCCTTGAGCGTGTCCAATTACAAATCAGTAAATTTAAAAATGAATTTGAAGCCCATGTGGTTTCTGTTTACCCTTTGACTGAAGGACAAAAAGAGCGTCTCCGTCACTTGGTAGAACAACGATTTTCCTTGCGTGTACGCAATATCACGGAAGAACTTGATCAAAGTCTCCTCGGTGGTTTTATTGTAACGGTTAACCATAAGGTAATCGATGCAAGCGTTCGGACACAGTTGAAGGACGTTAGAAAAAAACTTTAGAAAATAGAAAGTGGTGTTCTTTTGATTAATGCACAAGAAATTAGCGCTTTACTAAAACAACAAATTGAAGGCTTTCAGCCTGACTTTGACTACACAGAGACTGGTGTCGTAACCTATATCGGTGACGGTATCGCCCGTGCGCAAGGTCTTGACAATGCCATGAGTGGAGAGCTTTTGGTATTTGAAAATGGCACCATTGGTATGGCACAAAACTTAGAAACCAACGATGTTGGTATCATTATTCTCGGACAATTTACCGATATTCGTGAAGGGTCAGTTGTTCGTCGTACTGGTAAAATTATGGAAGTACCAGTTGGTTCGGCTTTGATTGGTCGTGTCATCAACCCACTTGGTCAACCTGTGGATGGTCTTGGTGAAATTCGTACTAGTAAGACTCGTCCGATTGAATATCCAGCACCAGGTGTTATGCAACGTAAGTCGGTTAATGAACCGCTTCAAACTGGTCTTAAGGCGATTGACGCTTTGGTTCCGATTGGTCGTGGTCAGCGTGAATTGATTATCGGTGACCGTCAGACAGGGAAGACATCTGTAGCTATTGATGCTATTCTCAACCAAAAAGGCCAAGACATGATTTGTATCTATGTGGCTATCGGTCAGAAAGAGTCAACTGTTCGTACTCAGGTTGAAACGCTTCGTCAATACGGTGCTTTGGATTACACAATCGTAGTAACTGCATCTGCTTCACAACCGTCTCCATTGCTTTTCTTGGCTCCTTATGCTGGTGTTGCAATGGCAGAAGAGTTCATGTATGAAGGCAAACACGTCTTGATTGTTTACGATGATTTGTCAAAACAAGCGGTAGCTTACCGTGAATTATCTCTCTTGCTTCGTCGTCCTCCGGGTCGTGAAGCCTATCCAGGGGATGTATTCTACTTGCACAGTCGTTTGCTAGAGCGTTCAGCAAAGGTTTCAGATGAATTGGGCGGTGGTTCTATTACAGCTCTACCATTTATCGAAACACAAGCGGGAGATATTTCAGCTTACATCGCTACCAACGTGATTTCAATCACGGATGGACAAATCTTCTTGAAGGACGATTTATTCAACTCTGGTATCCGTCCAGCCATTGATGCGGGTTCTTCTGTATCACGTGTAGGTGGCTCTGCACAGATTAAGGCCATGAAAAAGGTTGCAGGTACCCTTCGTATCGACTTAGCTTCTTATCGTGAATTGGAGGCCTTTACGCAATTCGGTTCGGATTTGGATGCAGCAACTCAGGCCAAACTCAACCGTGGTCGTCGGACTGTGGAAGTGTTGAAACAGCCATTGCATAAGCCACTCCCAGTTGAAAAACAGGTTTTGATTTTGTATGCTTTGACAAATGGCTTCTTGGATTCAGTGCCAATTGATGACATTTTGGCATTTGAAGAAGAACTGTACGCATATTTTGATTTGCACTACGATGGTCTTTTGGATGTTATTCGTACAACAAAAGATCTTCCTGACACAGATGAATTGAATGCTGCTATCCAAGCTTTCAAAGACCAGTCTGTCTTTAAGTAAAGGAGTGAATAATGGCAGGTTCTCTCAATGAAATCAAGTCAAAAATTGCATCAACTAAGAAAACCAGTCAAATCACCGGTGCCATGCAGATGGTTTCGGCTTCTAAATTAGCCAAATCAGAGCAATTAGCGCAATCCTTTCAGATCTACGCTAGTAAGGTTCGTCAGATTACAACGGATCTCTTGCGTGGAGAATTGATGGCTTCAGATACAAGCAATCCAATGCTGATTCGCCGTCCAGTTCAAAAATCGGGTTATATTGTCATTACCTCTGACAGCGGACTAAAAGGTTCTTATAATTCCAGTATTTTGAAGGCTGTGATGGGGATGATTGAACAGGATCATGACTCGAAAGATGAGTATGAGATTATTGCTATTGGTAGTATGGGAGCAGATTTTTTCCGTGCTCGTGGTATCAATCCTGTCTTTGAATTGCGCGGTTTAGCAGACAACCCAAGTTTTGAAGAGGTTCAAAAAATCATTTCTAAGTCTGTTGAGATGTACAAGAATGAACTCTTTGATGAGTTGTATGTTTGTTATAACCACCATGTCAATAGTTTGACCAGTCAAGTGCGTGTACAACAGATGCTTCCTGTAGAAGATTTGGACCACAATGAAGCAGATGGTTATACAGCTACCTTTGAGTTGGAACCAAACCGTGAGGTTATTTTGGAACAACTCTTGACTCAATATGCAGAATCAACTATTTATGGAGCGATTTTGGATGCAAAAACTGCTGAAAATGCAGCAGGTATGACAGCCATGCAGACAGCGACGGATAATGCTAAGAATGTCATTAACGATTTGACAATCCAATACAATAGGGCTCGTCAGGCAGCGATTACTCAGGAAATTACTGAGATTGTAGCTGGTGCCTCAGCCCTTGAGTAATAGAAATAGAGGAAATAGAATGAGTTCAGGCAAAATTACTCAGGTTGTCGGACCAGTTGTAGACGTTGCGTTTGCAGCAGAAGATAAACTTCCTGAGATTAACAACGCACTCGTTGTATATAAAAATGATGATTCCAAACAAAAAGTCGTGCTTGAAGTGGCTTTGGAACTTGGTGATGGCGTTGTACGGACCATTGCCATGGAATCAACGGATGGATTGACACGTGGGATGGAAGTTCTCGATACAGGTCGTCCTATCTCTGTTCCAGTCGGTAAAGAAACCTTGGGTCGTGTCTTCAATGTGTTGGGAGATACCATTGACCTTGAAGAGTCTTTTCCGGCAGATTTTGAACGTGAGCCTATCCATAAGAAAGCGCCAGCTTTTGACGAATTATCTACTTCAAGCGAAATTTTGGAAACAGGGATTAAGGTTATCGACCTCCTAGCACCTTATCTAAAAGGTGGTAAGGTTGGTCTCTTCGGTGGTGCCGGTGTTGGTAAAACCGTTCTTATCCAAGAATTGATTCACAATATTGCCCAAGAACACGGTGGTATCTCTGTGTTTACCGGAGTTGGCGAGCGTACCCGTGAAGGGAACGATCTTTACTGGGAAATGAAAGAATCAGGTGTTATTGAAAAAACGGCCATGGTATTTGGTCAGATGAATGAGCCGCCAGGAGCCCGTATGCGTGTTGCTCTTACCGGTTTGACCATTGCGGAATACTTCCGTGATGTGGAAGGGCAGGATGTTCTTCTGTTCATCGATAATATCTTCCGTTTCACTCAGGCTGGTTCAGAAGTGTCTGCCCTCTTGGGTCGTATGCCATCAGCCGTTGGTTATCAGCCAACACTTGCAACTGAGATGGGACAATTGCAGGAGCGTATTACCTCAACCAAGAAGGGTTCTGTTACATCTATTCAGGCTATTTACGTACCTGCGGATGACTATACAGACCCAGCTCCAGCGACAGCTTTCGCTCATTTGGACTCGACTACCAACTTGGAACGTAAGTTGACTCAGCTTGGTATCTACCCTGCTGTGGATCCGTTGGCGTCATCATCTCGTGCGCTTTCTCCACAAATCGTTGGTGAAGAGCACTATGCAGTGGCTATGGAAGTAAAACGTGTTCTTCAACGTTACCAAGAATTGCAAGATATTATTGCCATTCTCGGTATGGATGAATTGTCAGATGAAGAGAAGACATTGGTTGGTCGCGCTCGTCGTATCCAATTCTTCCTCTCTCAAAACTTCAACGTTGCGGAGCAATTTACAGGAATGCCAGGTTCTTATGTGCCAGTAGCTGAAACGGTGAAAGGCTTTAAGGAAATCTTGGACGGCAAACACGACCACCTACCAGAAGATGCCTTCCGAAATGTTGGTTCAATTGAGGATGTGGTCGCTAAAGCTGCTAAAATGAAATTCTAGAGGTGGCTTATGGGACAAATGACTGTACAAATCGTAACACCAGACGGTATCAAATATGACCATCATGCAGCATTTGTTTTGGTCAAAACGGTTGATGGTGAGATGGGTGTCTATTCTGGACATGAAGAACTGATTGCAGTTTTGGAAATCGGTGAAATGAAAGTGCGTCGTGTTGATGATGAAAACCATGTAGACTGGATTGCGGTCAATGGTGGAATCATTGAAGTCAACAAGGATATTATTACGGTCATTTCTGATTCCGCTGAGCGGGAACGGGATATTGATATTAGTCGTGCGGAACGTGCCAAATTGCGCGCGGAACGTGAATTGGAAGAAGCACAGACTGCTCGTAATATTGATATGGAGATGCGTGCAACAGTCGCCCTCCAACGTGCGATAAATCGTATTCGTGTTGGGAAACATTAATCTATATGGGATTGAACTTGGTTCAGTTCCATTTTTTAATTTCATGGTATAATGGAAACATGGTAATTTCAATTTTACAGTTTTTTAGTCATATATTGTTTATCTATCTGGCTCATCATCTCTTGGTTACAACAGTTGATTGGTCACGGTGGTTGAAGGTGACGGGGGACAATCAGCGTAAAATCAATTTGCTGATTCTCTTTCTGGCAATAGCACTGGGGTACTTGGTCTCGACTTTCTTTTTAGAATTGTTGATGATGGGACGCTCTTTTGCAAATATGTGATTTAAGTAAGAAAAGGATAAGAAATGGATACAATTATTGTTACAGGTAGTAAAAACGGTTTGAAAGGACAGGTTGAGATTGAGGGGGCGAAGAATGCCGTTCTGCCTTTATTGGCAGCAACAGTTCTAGCAAGTCAAGGGCAAACCAAATTGACTCAGGTTCCTATTTTGTCTGATGTCTATACAATGAATAATGTTGTACGTGGTCTGGGAGTTCGTGTGAAATTTGACGAGGAAACAAAGACTATCGATATTGACGCAACAGGTAAACTTGGTAGTGAAACTCCTTATAAGTATGTGAGTCAAATGCGCGCCTCTATTGTTATTCTTGGTCCGATTTTGGCACGCAATGGTTATGCTAAGGTTTCTATGCCAGGAGGTTGTACAATTGGTAGTCGTCCAATAGATTTGCACTTAAAAGGTTTGCAAGCTATGGGGGCTAAAATTAAACAGCGAGCTGGTTATATTGAAGCGAGTGCAGAGAACTTGCAGGGAGCTCATATCTATCTTGATTTCCCAAGTGTTGGGGCAACGCAAAATTTGATGATGGCTGCAACTCTGGCGCAGGGCACAACGGTATTGGAAAATGCAGCGCGCGAACCTGAAATTGTTGACTTGGCTATTTTCCTAAATAAAATGGGGGCTAAAGTTAAGGGGGCAGGCACAGAGACGATTACGGTTACTGGTGTAGAAGAATTGACTGGCGCAGAACACCAAGTGGTGCAAGATCGTATCGAAGCGGGTACCTTTATGGTGGCAGCAGCAATGACTGGTGGCGATGTCTTGGTGAAAGATGCGGTCTGGGAGCACAACCGTCCACTCATTTCTAAGATGTTGGAGATGGGAGTTGAGGTGACGGAAGAAGATGAAGGGATTCGAGTTCGTTCGCAAGTGGATAAGCTTAAACCTGTAACAGTAAAAACCTTGCCACACCCAGGCTTCCCAACGGATATGCAGGCTCAATTTACAGCTCTAATGGCAGTTGCAAAGGGTGAATCTACCATGATTGAAACGGTATTTGAGAATCGTTTCCAGCATTTGGAAGAAATGCGTCGGATGGATTTGCATTCGGAAATTTTACGAGATACAGCTATCATCACGGGAGGACAAGCTCTGCAAGGTGCTCAGGTTATGTCTACTGATTTACGAGCAAGTGCCGCCTTGATTCTGGCTGGTTTGGTTGCTGAAGGTGAGACGATTGTAGGTAAATTAACGCACTTAGACCGAGGATATTATCGTTTCCATGAAAAATTAGCTGCTTTAGGTGCAACGATTGAACGTGTGAGTGGAGAAGATGAAAATGGATAAGGATAATCTTAGCTATGTTGGTAAAAATTTAATCTTAGTAGCAGTTGTTTTGTTGATTGCTATTTTGGTGTTTATTTTAGGATTAATGGTTGGTTACGGTGTCATAGGAGATGGAGACAATGTATTTGCGGTGTTGTCACCAGCTAAGTGGCAAGAACTAATCGGTAAATTTACAGGAAAGTAGGCTGGACCTGCTTTTTTGATGGAGAGAAAATGACGAAGAAAAATGTAAAAAAACAAGCAATGAGTCTGCTCAGCTTATTGGCTACGATTGTTGTAGTAGCGGGTGGCTATCTTTTAAGCGATAACAAGAGCAGTAATGTTGCGGATTATTCCTATTATGTCAATCAGTCTAAGGCAAGTGAAGGCACACCTAGTCAGGAACTGGCTAGTTCGGTATTGACAGAAGATGTAAAAAAGCAACTGGGGAATTCGATTGAATGGAATGGTGCTGGAGCATTTATTATTAACGGAAATCAAACGGATTTAGATGCCTCGGTTGCCAGTGTTCCTTATGGTGATAATAAGACAAAAACAGTCCAGGGAGAAACGGTTCCAACAGTAGCCAATGCGCTTTTAGCCAAATCTACACGTCAGTATAAGGACCGTGAAGAAACAGGAAACGGTCGGACTTCTTGGACACCTGCGGGTTGGCACCAGGTCCATGATTTAACTGGAGAATATGACCATGCAGTGGACCGTGGTCACCTCCTAGGTTATGCTTTGATTGGTGGATTGTCTGGTTTCGATGCTTCAACCAGCAATCCTAAGAATATTGCAGTTCAAACAGCTTGGTCCAACCAAGCTAACGACCAAACTTCAACTGGGCAGAATTATTTTGAAAGTCAGATTCGGCGGGCCTTGGATAAAAATAAGCGTGTCCGCTATCGTGTGACCTTGGTGTATGCTGAGAGTGAAGACCTTGTTCCAGTCGGAAGTCATCTAGAGGCAAAAGCAGCAGATGGTAGCCTAGAGTTCAATGTGTTCGTTCCAAATGTGCAGAGTGGTCTCAGTATCAACTATCATAGTGGGGAAATTACGGTGAATGAATAAATAGTCAGACGAATTCTCTCTTGCCAAATCAAATATATCAGACGATTTTCACGTAAAATCGTCTTTTTTTGCGTATAATTAAAAATATTTACAAAAACAGTTGACAAATCATCTGATGAATATTAGAATATAGTTAAAGAAAACGCTTACGACTTTGTCGTAGAAAACATTTAGGAGGAATTTCCAATGGAAAAACATGTTGAGCAACGTGTCGAAGACGTTACTTATAACAAAGCCAAGTTATGGCAAATCATATTATTTGCGATGAACAATTCATCGACGAATATTTACTTGGTTGCCTTTACTTTTGTGACTTATTTATCGACAGGTGTGCTTGGTCTTGCAGCCCTGTTTGTTAGTCAACTCATGGGCTATATTCGTATCTTTGATGGTTTCATTGATCCTACAATCGGAGTTATCATTGATAAAACGGATACTAAGTTTGGTAAATATCGTCCTATCTTGGTTTTGGGGAATATCATTACAGCAGCTTCTCTTTTTATGATGTTAGGTTTAAGTGGAGTTAGTGAGAGTCTCCGTCTTCCTCTATTCATCCTTGTTTTGATTATCCATAAAATTGGTTATTCATTGCAACAGACCATTACAAAAGCAGGACAAGTTGCGCTTACCAATGATCCAAAGCAACGTCCAATCTTTAATATTGTTGATGGTATTGCCACAACTGTGTTGATGACTGGTAGTCAGGTTGTTGTATCAGGGACATTGGTTCCGAAACATGGTGGTTTCACTCCAAGTTTCTTCCAAGAATTGTTCCTCGGTGTAGTAGTAATTTCAGCTGTTCTGGGTATTCTTGCTATTATCGGTATTTGGGAAAAAGACAATAAGAAATACTTTGGTCTTGGTGAGAAGACACAAGAAACGAAGTTGAAAGACTACTGGAAAGTTATCAAAGGAAACAAACCTTTGCAGGTTCTTTCAATCTCTGCAGCCTTTGTAAAATTTGTTGCTCAACTGTTTGGAGATTCCGTTATCGGGGTGATGCTGTATGGTATTATCTTCGGTGACTATGCTCTTTCTGGAAAAATGTCTATGCTTTTGATTTTGCCAGGTATTCTTGTAACAGTTGGTGCTGCGCAATTGGCTCGTCGTAAAGGTTTACGTTTTGCCTATATTACAGCGCTTCAACTTGGGATTGCTGGCCTTGTAACCTTGGCAGCAATGCTCTTTTCAGCTAAACCAGGTATGTTGGATTTGACAAATTGGAATCTCTACACAATCGGTTTCTTTGTTGTTTATATCATTGCTCGCTACGCATCTAGTGCTCCATCTGGTTTGGTATTGACCATGGGTGCGGATATTACAGACTATGAAACTTCAGTATCTGGTCGTTACTTGTCAGGTATGATTGGGACTATCTTCTCATTGACAGACTCAATTGCTTCTTCATTTGCTCCAATGGTTGTTGGATTTGTATTAGCAGGTATCGGTTTTGGTAAAGAGTACCCAACTGTTGAAACAGCATTTTCAACAGATTTGAGAATGGCACTGATTGTCCTGTTGACAGTGATTCCAGCAGCGGTATTGAGCGTATCCTTGTTCTTGATGAAATTCTACAAACTAGACCGTGAAGAAATGGCTCGTATTCAAGAAAAAATCCATGTTATGAAAGCGGCAAAAGACGAAGAACGTGTACGTGCGATTGCGAAAAATGTTCCATTATCTGATATGGATTATGTTGATGTAACTCAATATAAGGTTGATCAATACGACGATAAATAATACATTAACGACCTAGTTGGAGGATACCAGCTGGGTCTTTCATCTAGGAGGCGGTATGAAAAAAATCTTAGCATTTGGAGAAGTTTTATTGCGGCTATCTCCTCCTCATTATCAGACCTTAACACAGGCTACGAGTTTGGATTGTCAGTTTGGTGGTTCGGAGTTGAATGTTTTAGCCAGCTTGGCTCAGCTTGGTCACTCAGTCGAGTTGGTGACGGCACTGCCTAAGAATGAAGTGGGGAAAATGGCAGAACACTTTCTTTTTGCAAGGCAGATTGGACAGAAATATGTGATTCGAAAAGAGGGAAGGCTGGGTCTTTATTATTATCAAAAGGGTTTCTCTCTTAGACCTAGTCAGGTGACCTACGACCGTGATTATTCTGCTTTCAGCTTATCCAAGGAAGAAGACTATGATTTGGAAGGTATGTTTGACGGTATCGATTGGTTTCATGTGAGTGGTATAACGGTCGCTTTGAATCCAGATATTTACCGACTGGCCTTTCGTTTGATGGAAATGGCAAAGGGGCAGGGTGTTAAGGTTTCCTTTGACTTGAATTATCGAGAAAGTTTGTGGTCTTCTTTTGAAGAAGCGAGGGAGAAATTATCTCCTTTTGTAGGTTTAGCAGATATTTGCTTTGGTCTAGAGCCTATTCAACTCTTCAATGAATCTGGTAAAGATGTGAAGGATGAATTGGGGTTGAAGCGCCCTTATGAAAATAAAGAAGTTTTGTTGGCGGTGGTTAAGGGTTTGGCGGAGACTTATTCTTTGCAAAGTCTTGCTTTTACCCAGAGGGAAATGACCTACAATAATGAATATTTGCTGAAGGCATACTTGTATCAAGATGGTATTCTTTATGAAACGGAAAAAGAATCCATTCAAGTTTTGGACCGAGTTGGGACAGGGGATGCCTTTACAGCAGGAATTATTTTGGGTTATTTGCAGGAAAAAACGCCACAGGAAATAGTCGACTTGGGGATGGCTAGTTTTCAATTCAAACATACCATTGAAGGGGACATTAATGTCATCAGTCAATCAGATATTGATTTGCTATTGAAAAAAGGGTCACGTGAAATAAAACGATAGAAAGAAGGAAAAAGTATGTTGTATCCTATACAAACAAAAACACGCTCAGTTTATTCTTTAAATGGAATATGGGCTTTTAAGCAAGGGAACAATGATGTTCATAGTCTGTTAGATACAGATGAAGTAATGGTTGTACCGAGTTCCTTTAATGATGTTGTTGTCGATAAAGCAAAGCGCCGTTTTGTCGGAGATAATTGGTATGAACTCATGGTGGCTCTCCCTGTCGTATCAGCTGATGAGGAGTTGGTTGTGCGTTTTGGTTCGGTGACGCATCAGGCCAAAGTCTATGCAGATGGCCAGCTAATCGGAGAGCATAAGGGTGGTTTCACACCTTTTGAATGCTTGATTCCATCAAACTTATACAACGCTGACCAATTCCGTTTGACAGTCTGTGCCAATAATGAGTTGAATTACACAACCCTTCCAGTAGGGAATTATAGCGAAGAAGTGGATGGGAATGGTCAAATTGTGAAGACCGTCAAGGAGAATTTTGACTTTTTCAACTATGCTGGTATCCAGCGGACAGTCCATCTCTATAAACGTCCCAAAAATAGAATTGAGGATATTGTTATTCGGACGGAGCTAAATCAAGATTTGACTCAGGCGGTAGTGAATGTTGATGTGAAGATAGTTGGGCAGTACGATTCCATCCGTGTGTCTATTTTAGATCAAGAGGGACAGGAAGTAGGTCTTCTTGAAAACGGACAAATGGTCAGTGAACATCCACGCCTTTGGGAGGTCTTGGATGCCTATCTCTATACTGCTAAAGTTGAATTATTTGACGGAGAAAACTTGCTAGATACCTACTCAGAACAATTCGGCATTCGTAGTGTTGCGGTTGAAAATGGGCAGTTTTTCATCAATGGAAAACCTTTCTATTTCAAGGGATTTGGTAAACACGAAGATACCTTTATTAATGGTCGTGGTTTCAATGAAGCAGCCAATCTGATGGATTTGAATTTACTGAAGGATATTGGAGCAAATTCTTTTAGGACATCCCATTATCCCTATTCTGAGGAAATGATGCGGCTGGCAGATCGTTTGGGAATCGTCGTCCTTGATGAAGTGCCAGCAGTTGGACTGTTCCAGCTTTTCAATGCAGCCTTGAATTTGACAGGTGACTCTGAAGAAGTAAAAAATACTTGGGAAGTTATGCAAACCAAGGAGGCTCATGAGCTGGTGATTGATGAATTGATAGCGCGTGATAAGAATCATCCTTCTGTAGTGATGTGGGTTGTTGCCAATGAACCGGCAGGGCATGAAAAGGGAGCACGTGCTTACTTTGAACCTTTGATTCAGCGCATGAGGGACAGGGATCCTTCTAAGCGTCCTGTGACCTTAGTCAATATTATTAAAGCAACGCCTGATAAGGATGAGGTTATGGATTTGGTCGATGTTATCTGTCTCAATCGTTACTATGGTTGGTATGTTGCTCATGGTGACTTGAAGGCGGCAGAGAAAGGGCTCCGTCAAGAATTAGAGATCTGGCAAAAACTTTATCCTGACAAGCCGATTTTGATGACGGAATATGGTGCAGATACCCTTCCAGGGTTGCATTCGATGTGGGATATTCCTTATACAGAGGAATTTCAAGTGGATTACTATGATATGAACCATCGAGTATTTGATTCAATTCCTAATTTAGTTGGTGAGCAGGTCTGGAATTTTGCTGATTTTGAAACCACGGTTGGTCTCATTCGGATTCAAGGAAATCATAAGGGGTTATTCTCACGGAATCGTCAACCGAAGCAAATTGTTAGAGAAATAAAGAAACGTTGGACTGCCATTCCAAACTACCATTATAAGAGGAAATGAGCTATAATAGTAGCAAATAGAAAGTTGTATTGGAGGACCAAGCACATGGCGAAACCCTTGGTAGAAAAAGCATCGGAACGCTTATTGGAATTGATTTTGGAAAGAGGATATGAAGTTGGTGACAAGCTTCCAAATGAGTATGAATTGGCCCAAGATTTAGAAGTTGGACGTTCGACTGTTCGTGAAGCTGTTCGAAGTTTGGCTACTCGAAATATTCTGGAGGTGCGCCAAGGGTCGGGAACCTATATCAGCTCTAAAAAAGGAGTATCAGAGGATCCCCTAGGTTTTTCTTTGGTAAGAGACCGTGTAAAGTTGACGACAGATTTGTTTGAAGTGCGGTATTTGCTTGAACCGAGAATTGCGGAGCGTGTCGCTCAGTTTGCCTCGGACGAAGACATTGCTCGACTAGAAGAAATTGTCCTTGCTATTGAAGAGGCCGTTGCTGCTGGAGACACGAAGCATCTGGAGTTGGATGTGAAATTCCACTGTATGCTGGCTGAGATGAGTGGGAATCTGGCTATGACAAGTCTGATGCCAGTCATTAATCAATCTATTCATCTGATCAATGAAAATTACTCAAATCGTCAGATGAAATCGGATAGTTTACAGGCCCACAGGAACATCTTAATGGCTATCAAGCAACGCCACCCTGTTGCAGCATATGATAGCATGTTAGCACATATTATATCAGTAAGACAGGTTGTTTTAAGCGAATGGTTCGATAAAGATATGACCTTGCATGGTCTCAATGATCATAAATAGAAATACAAAATAAATTGCCCAGAAGAATTCTTCTGGGTATTTTTTGCTTTTTTTATTGACAAATCATCTGATGAATTGTATACTATAACTATAAATGACAACGCTTTCTAATTGGAGGTCAAGATGTTAAAGCAATTAAAAGAAAATTACTTTTTCGCAGTGATTCGCGGAAAAGATGAAGAAGATGCGAAAGAAATCGCTCGTCATGCGATTTTGGGAGGTATTCGAAATATTGAAATTACATTTTCGACTCCAAATGCAGCGACAGTTATCAAAGAATTACAAGAGGAGTTCTCAGACGATTCTTCCGTAGTCATCGGGGCGGGAACAGTAATGAATCTTAAGCTGGCACAAGCGGCCATTGATGCAGGTGCTAGTTTTTTGGTTAGTCCTCATTTTGATAAAGAAATTCAAGACTTGGCGCAAGAGGCTGAGGTATTCTACTTCCCAGGCTGTGCAACTGCAACAGAGATTGTTACAGCTAGTCAGGCGGGTTGTCCTATTATCAAGCTTTTCCCTGGTGGTGTGTTGGGACCTGGATTTATCAAGGATATTCACGGCCCTGTACCCCAAGTGGATTTGATGCCTTCTGGTGGTGTATCGGTTGAAAATGTTGCAGATTGGAAAAAGGCAGGTGCTTGTGCTGTTGGAGTCGGTTCGGCTCTGGCAAGTCGAGTGCAGGCTGAAGGCTATGAAAGTGTAACGACGATTGCTCGCAGTTTTGTTGCAGCTTTGGAGGGATGAAATGAGTTTTAATGATAAAAACTTTATGCTAAAAAATGAGCCTGCTAAGGAGCTTTATGGGAAAATAGCAGAGCTTCCTATCTATGATTTCCATTGCCACTTGGATCCTAAGGAAATTTTTGAAGATAAGGTTTATGAAGATATTGTTGATCTGTGGCTGGGGGGTGACCATTATAAGTGGCGCTTGATGCGGGCTAATGGTATCTCAGAAGAAGAAATCACAGGTTCAGCAAGTAAACTAGATAAGTTTAAGGCCTGGGCAAGAACCTTGGAACGGGCTTTCGGAAATCCTCTCTATCATTGGAGTCATTTAGAATTGCGACGAGTTTTTGGTGTTGAGGAATTGTTGACCAAAGAAAATGCAGAGCGACTCTATCATCAGCTCAATGCTTATTTACAAGAACATCAAATGAGTCCACGGAAGCTGATTGCGGATGCTAGGGTGACCTTTATTGGGACAACTGACCATCCACTAGATAGCTTGGAATGGCATAAGCGCTTGGCTGAGGACTCAACTATAGATACTGTAGTGGCACCAACTTTTCGCCCAGATGAAGCCTTTATAGAACATCGAAATTTCAATCCATTTATTAAACGCTTGGAGGAAGTAACAGGGGTAGCGGTAAGAGACTTTGCACGTTTTGTAGAGGCACTTGGTCAGCGCGTTTCCTATTTTGCTCAACACGGTTGCCGAGCAAGTGACATTAGCTTTACGGCTATTTCATACGAAGAAGCAAGCCTTGAAGAGCTTGATGATATTTTACTAGCAAGACTTGCAGGTAAAGAGGCTGGCCAATCCAGTATCAATAAATGGCAGACTGCCATCTTTAGAGAATTATGTCGATTGTACAAGAAACATGGTTTTGTGACCCAAGTTCACTTTGGTGCCCTACGGAACAACCATACCGGACTGTTTGAAAAACTTGGAGCAGATGTAGGTGTGGATTCGATTGGAGACCAGACATATCTGACTGTGAATTTGAATCGTTTGTTAGATAACTTGGTCAAGGAAAATGCCCTTCCAAAAATGATTTGGTACAATCTCAATCCAAGTTACAACATTGCTCTAGCCAATACTTTGGCGAATTTCCAGTCCAATGAGGAAGGGCTTCGTAGCCAGCTACAATTTGGTGCTGGTTGGTGGTTCAATGACACAAAGTTGGGTATGATTGACCAGATGAATGCCTATGCAGAACAGGGCATGCTTGCTAATTTTGTTGGGATGTTGACAGATTCGCGTAGCTTTTTGTCTTATCAACGACATGATTATTTCAGACGTATTTTAGCGACTTATGTCGGCCAATGGATTGTTGATGAAGAAGTGCCTGAAGATTACAATCGTTTAGGGCGGTTTGTAGAAGCCATATCCTATTACAATGCCAAAGAATTTTTTGAACAATAAAGGAGAGTAAATCATGAAAATGTCATTTCGATGGTATGGGAAAAAGGATCCTGTGACACTTGAAGAGATTAAGGCGATTCCTGGTATGCAGGGGATTGTAACTGCTGTCTATGATGTGCCAGTTGGTCAAGCTTGGCCCCTTGAAAATATTCTAGAGCTGAAAAAAATGGTAGAAGAGGCAGGACTTGAAATTACTGTTATTGAATCCATTCCTGTTCATGAAGACATCAAACAAGGGAAGCCAAATCGTGATGCGTTAATCGAAAACTATAAAACGTCCATCCGTAATGTCGGAGCTGCAGGTATTCCAGTTGTATGCTACAATTTCATGCCTGTGTTTGACTGGACCCGTTCAGACTTGCACCATCCACTTCCAGATGGTTCAACTTCTTTAGCTTTCCTTAAATCTGATTTGGCAGGTGTTGATCCTGTGGCGGATGATTTGAACTTACCAGGTTGGGATTCATCCTATTCCAAGGAAGAAATGAAGGCTATTATCGAAAATTATCGTCAGAATATTTCCGAAGAAGATTTATGGGCGAATTTGGAGTATTTCATCAAGGCGATTATGCCAACGGCTGAGGAGGCTGGTGTCAAAATGGCCATTCACCCTGATGATCCTCCCTACGGAATCTTTGGTTTACCGCGCATCATCACTGGTCAAGAAGCCGTTGAACGATTTTTGAATCTCTACGATTCCGAGCACAATGGAATTACCATGTGTGTCGGATCCTATGCTTCTGATCCGAAAAATGATGTCCTTGCCATGACAGAATATGCTCTCAAACGCAATCGCATCAATTTTATGCATACGCGCAATGTGACAGCAGGTGCTTGGGGCTTCCAAGAAACAGCACATCTGTCACAGGCTGGTGACATTGACATGAACGCTGTTGTTAAATTATTGGTAGACTATGACTGGACGGGTGCCTTGCGTCCAGACCACGGTCGTCGTATCTGGGGAGACCAGACCAAGACACCTGGTTATGGTTTGTATGACCGAGCCCTTGGGGCAACCTACTTTAACGGTCTCTATGAAGCCAATATGCGAGCAGCAGGCAAAACACCAGATTTTGGAATTACAGTCAAAACAGTTGGAAATAAGGAGAGCTAATATGTCACGTGTTATTGAGTTTAAGGATAAGGTTGTTGTTATTACAGGCGCAGGAGGCGTTCTTTGTGGCTATTTGGCAAAAGAATTTGCTAAGGCAGGTGCAAAGGTTGCGCTTTTGGACTTGAATGAGGCTGCGGCTCAGGTCTTCGTTGATGAGATTGCAGCAGCAGGAGGCGTTGCAAAAGCCTATAAATCTAACGTTCTTTCTAAGGAAAATTTGGAAGAAGTTCGCCAGCAAGTCCTAGCAGATTTTGGTCCTGTAGATATATTAATCAATGGTGCAGGAGGCAATAATCCCAAAGCGACAACGGACAATGAGTTCCATGAAATTGGGTTGCCGGCTGGTACCAAAACTTTCTTCGACTTGGATGAGGCAGGGATTAACTTTGTTTTCAATCTGAATTATCTAGGAACCTTATTGCCAACACAGGTCTTTGCACAGGATATGATCGGTCGCTCGGGAGCAAATATTATCAATATTTCCAGCATGAATGCCTTTACTCCTTTGACAAAAATTCCAGCCTATTCAGGTGCCAAGGCTGCTATTAGTAATTTTACCCAATGGTTAGCAGTCCATTTTTCAAAAGTTGGCATCCGCTGTAATGCGATTGCTCCAGGATTTTTGGTAACCAACCAAAACCGTGGTTTGCTATTTGATGAGTCAGGTCAACCGACCGCACGTGCTAACAAGATTTTGACCAATACACCGATGGGACGGTTTGGTGAAGCCGAAGAGTTGGTGGGAGGAGTCTTCTTCTTGGCGGATGAGAATTTGGCAAGTTTTGTCAACGGTGTTGTTTTACCGATTGACGGTGGCTTCTCAGCCTATTCAGGAGTCTGATGATGAAGATGGAATACGTATTTTGTGTGGACTCTGATGGCTGCGCCATGGATACCATGACCTACAAACATAAACTCTTTTTCGGTCCCTTGGCTGCAGATGTTTTTGATGTCAAAGATAAAGAACCGTTTTTAGCTGAATGGAATCGAGTCAATCTCTACTCTCGAGAACGTGGCATTAACCGCTTTGTAGGCTTAGTTAAAGGCCTAGAATTTGCAGGTGTGACGGGTATAGACAACTTGAAAAATTGGGTCGCGACCACAGATTCTTTGTCAAATGCTTCTCTGGAAAGATTGATAGAGGAGCAGCCGTCTAAAGATTTGGAACTCGCTTTAAAATGGTCCAATCAGGTCAATCAAGCCATTAAGCATTATAGCGGTCCTGTTTTAGCCTTCATCGGCGTTCACAAGGGCTTGGAAAAATTGAGCCAGTTAGGAAAAGTCTACGTGGTTTCTTCTGCTAATAAGGAAGCAGTAGAAGAAGAGTGGACAGACCAAGGTTTGATGGACTGTGTTACAGAATTGTACTGTCAAGACCGTGGTAAGAAAGAAGATGTCATCAAACTGTTAATAGAGGAAGGGTATTGTCCTGATAAGATTATGATGATTGGTGACTCGCCTGGTGATTTGAAGGCAGCGGAATTGAACGGTGTCCATTTCTATCCTATTTTAGTAGGACGAGAGATGCAATCTTGGACAGATTTGACAGAAACGATTGCAGATGAATTTGCTCATCAAGCATTCACAGATGAGAAAGAAACAGAATTGACACAGGCATTTTGGAATAATTTAGACGACTAGAGAGAAGGGCTAGAGGCGCTATGCCCTCTAGCTTTTTTGGAGGCCAAACATGACACATTTAGTAGATTTACGGAAGAAACCTTACAGCCTTGATGAAGAGGCTATTTCTTGGATTGAAGAAACCATTGCTCAGATGACCTTGGATGAAAAAATCGGTCATCTCTTTGTCAACATGGGGAGCCAGCGGACGGAAGAATATCTGACTGGAGTATTAAATGATTATAAGATTGCTGCTGTTCGTTACAATCCTGGACCTGCTGCAGATATTTGGGAGCAAAACTATATTTTGCAGACCAAGTCTAAGATTCCTCTCTTGATTGCAGCCAATACCGAATCTGGTGGGAATGGTGCTGTTACGGATGGAACGAAAATTGGGGATGAAATCAAGATTGCTGCGACAGCCGATCCCCGCTATGCTTATGAAATGGGGAAAGTTGCAGGTCTTGAAGCAGCTGCGGTAGGTTGCAATGCCTCCTTTGCACCGATTATGGACCTAAGTCGTAATTGGCGCAATCCAATCATTGCAAACCGAACTTGGGGAGCTAATGTAGACCAAGTCATTGAATTATCTAAAGAATACATGCGTGGCATTATGGAGCAAGGCATTGTGCCGTTTGCTAAGCATTTTCCAGGCGATGGTATTGATGAACGTGACCATCATCTCTCTTTTGCTTCGAATCCTATGACCAAGTCTGAGTGGATGGAAACATTTGGACGGATTTACGGTGAGATGGCTGACGCAGGTCTTCCAGGTATTATGGCGGGACATATTCATTTGCCAAATGTTGAGAAAGAAATGCATCCAGAACGTGAATTGGATGACATGTTGCCAGCTTCGCTGAATAAAATCCTCTTGGATGAATTGCTTCGTGGGGAATTAGGTTACAATGGAGCCATCGTCACGGATGCCAGTCACATGATCGGTATGACAGCCTCTATGCCGCGTCGTGAGCTATTGCCTACAGCTATTGAGGCAGGATGTGATCTTTTCCTTTTCTTCAATGATCCAGAAGAAGATTTGCAATGGATGAAAGAAGGATTGGAAAATGGTCTGCTTTCTGAGGAACGCCTCCATGATGCCCTTCGTCGTACCTTGGGCTTGAAAGCTAAACTCGGTCTTCACCAGTTTGAAGGTCGCCGTCAGGAAATCATGGTGCCAAAAGAAGAAGCGCTGGATTTGATTGGTAGAGATGAGGCGAAACAGCTTGCAAAAGAAGTAGCTGACAAGGCGATTACCTTGGTAAAAGCCAAGCAAGAAGGAATTTTCCCTGTCAATCCAGAACGCTACAAACGGATTTTGTTGGTAGAAGTAGATGGCTATAAGGGTGGTTTTGGCGCCATGATCAATGCTGGCAAGAAGAGAGCAGCCGATACGCTGAAAGAACTATTAGAAGCTCGAGGTCACCAAGTATCTATCTGGGAAAATACAGAAGCACGGATTGCCAAATTGCCAGAAGAAGAAAGACCAGCAGCTATTGCAAATGTCTATGCTTCCAAGCGTCCTATTGCCGAAATTACAGAACACTATGATTTGATTATCAATTTAGTCGATGTCAACTCAGGCGGGACAACTCAGCGGATTATTTGGCCAGCTGCCAAGGGAACACCAGACCAGCCTTTCTATGTTCACGAAATTCCAACCATTGTTGTCTCTGTTCAGCACCCATTTGCACTTGCAGATATGCCACAGGTTGCAACCTATATCAATGCCTACGATGGCTTGCCTGTCACTTTAGAAGCCTTGGTTACTAAATTAGCAGGAGAGTCAGCCTTTACAGGAGTATCGCCTGTAGATGCCTACTGTGGTTTGGTAGATACACGTATTTGGCGAGGAAAATAAGGAGGAAGTAATGCCTAGATTGGTTGATTTACGGAAGAAACCCTATTGTTTGAATGAAGAGCAGATTGCTTGGGTGGAAACTACCTTGGCTCATCTGACTGATGAAGAAAAAATCGGTCAATTGTTTGTCAATCTATTCTTCTTCGGAGGAGACGCTTTTAGCGGAAATAATCTGAGTAATCAGGAATTGATGAATCGATACCACATAGGTGGCGCCCGCTATATGAATGGTAGTCCAGAACAGGTACAAGGACTGATTAACGAGTTGCAAAGCTATTCAAAAGTACCTCTCTTGGTTGCAGCGAACTGCGACTCAGGTGGAGATGGAGCTGTGAAAGGAGGAACCTATATTTCCTCAGGTGCTCAATCTGAAGCCAGTCGGGATCCTCGTATCCCCTACCTAGCAGGTCTCGTATCTGCGCGCGAGGAGACTGCATTAGGTGTAAATGTCAATTTTGACCCTTGCGTGGACATTGTTCAGAACTGGCGCAATACTATCGTCAATACCAGAGCCTACGGTACAAATTCTGATGATGTTATTGCCTATACCAGTGCCTATTTAGAAGGATTGACTGCTGAAAGAGATGTTATTCAATGCATCAAGCATTTCCCAGGAGATGGTACAGAAGAACGTGATCAGCACCTAGTCCTCGGTGTCAATGAGCTCTCTCCAGAAGAATGGGACAAGAGTTTTGGTCGTGTCTATCGTCATCATATTGAAGCTGGTGTTGAGATGATTATGGCGGGTCATATAGCCTTGCCATATTACCAACAACGACTCAATCCAACTTTGAAGGATGAAGACATTTTGCCTGCAACACTGGCTCCTGAATTGATTCAAGATTTATTGAAAGAAAAACTGGAATTCAATGGCTTGGTCATAACAGATGCCAGCCACATGTTGGGGATGACAGCAGCGATGCGTCGTGAAGATTATGTCCCAGCAGCCATTGCTGCGGGTTGCGATATGTTCTTATTCTTCAATAACTTAGAAGAAGATTTTGGATTTATGCTCAATGGCTACCGCAAGGGAGTGATTACTGAAGAACGCCTTCATGATGCTCTCCGTCGCATTTTAGGTCTGAAAGCCAAACTCAATCTGTATATCAAGCAAGCAGAAGGAAACTTACTAAAATCAGCTGATGAATTGGCTATTATCGGCTGTGAAGAACACTTGGCTTGGCAACGTGAAGCAGCAGATAAGGCGATTACCTTGTTGAAAGATACACAGAAAAATCTTCCAATCAGTCCAGAAACCCATCGCAGAATCCGTTTGTATTACCTAGAAGGCGAAAAAGAAGGGATTATTGCGGCAAGTACAGAAGTGGTTGATAACCTTAAAGCTGCCCTAGAGGCGCGTTGTTATGAAGTGACTGTCAATGATGGCACAACTCGAATCAAAGGAAAAACGCTGCAATACCGAGAAGAAGTTGATCTAGCCTTGACTGTTGCCAATGTCATTGGATACGGAGCGCAGAATAACTATCGTATCCAGTGGAAAACAGCCATGTCCAATGAAGTTCCTTGGTATGTACATGAAGTTCCAACCATTTTCGTTTCGCTAAACTATACAACTCACCTTCACGATGTTACCATGGTCAAAACTGCTATCAATGCCTACCATCATAATAAAAACACGATCGAATCCCTCCTTGATAAATTAGAAGGAAAAGATACATTCTATGGTGTGCCAAATGAGAATGTTTGGGCCAATAAATGGCAGGCAAAACTATAAGAACCTGTATCAACAGTTTAGCACTTTCATCTAAGGCTAGTTTTTTCAAAATACTATCTTTATGAGCGAAAAACTAGTTCTTATTTAAAAGTGCTTCGCTTGTAAGTACATGTTCTAAATGTAAACTCCTTTCTATCCTAGATAGAGGGAGTTTTCTAGGAAGATTTCTTGCCAAACTTTCTTATTTTTGATAGAATATTCTTAATTGAATAGAAGTCTGTGAGACTAGTACACCTATGGAAACTGTCCAGGGAGTTGAGCCGTGACTGTAAGCTCAATCAGTGAAAATTGGTCGAATTCACTCACGCAAAGACTTAGAACTAAGGTCTGCCTAGCAGATGAAAACGGATGGTACCGCGTGACAACGCTCCGATATGAGTGGTGTCATGCGTTTTTTTATTGGAGGAATTATGTCAAACATTGAACAACAGTTGGCTGAATTAAGCCAAACTACACTTGAACAATTAAAAGAAATCCAGCACCAAGGAGAAAAAGAACTACAAGACCTGCGTGTTGCGGTTTTGGGTAAAAAAGGGTCCTTGACTGACTTGTTGAAAGGCTTGAAAGACCTATCTAACGACATGAAACCAATTGTTGGTAAGCAGGTCAATGAAGTCCGTGATGTGCTGACTGCTGCCTTTGAAGAAACCGCTCAGAAGGTTGCAGCCGCAAAAATTCAACAGCAATTAGCTTCAGAAACCATTGATGTGACCTTGCCAGGTCGTCAGGTTAAGGTCGGAAAACGCCATGTCTTGACTCAGACTTCTGAAGAAATCGAAGATATTTTCTTGGGCATGGGCTTCCAAATCGTTGACGGATTTGAAGTGGAAAAAGATTACTACAACTTTGAGCGCATGAATTTGCCAAAAGACCACCCAGCACGTGATATGCAGGACACTTTCTACATCACCGAAGAAATCCTTATGCGGACCCATACCTCACCTGTTCAGGCACGGACCATGGACCAGCATGACTTCTCAAAAGGTGCCTTGAAGATGATTTCGCCAGGCCGTGTTTTCCGTCGTGATACGGACGATGCGACCCACAGCCACCAGTTCCACCAGATTGAAGGCTTGGTTGTCGGTGAAAATGTATCCATGGGTGATCTCAAAGGTACGCTTGAAATGATCATCAAGAAAATGTTTGGTGAAGAGCGTCAAATTCGCCTCCGTCCATCATACTTCCCATTCACCGAGCCTTCTGTTGAGGTGGATGTTTCCTGCTTCAAGTGCGGTGGTGACGGCTGTAACGTATGTAAGAAAACAGGCTGGATTGAAATCCTCGGTGCCGGCATGGTCCACCCACAAGTATTGGAAATGAGCGGCATTGACTCAACCAAGTACTCTGGCTTTGCCTTCGGTCTCGGTCAGGAACGCATTGCCATGCTCCGTTACGGTATCAACGATATTCGTGGATTCTATCAAGGCGATGTACGATTCTCGGAGCAATTTTAACGTAGCACTACTTAAGGCTGATAAAGTCAGCTCTTAAGTAGACGGGAATCGCTATTCTGCGACTTCCCTAGCTACCTTACTAGGATTTCAAGCAAAAAATATCGTTTTGCTTGAAATCCGTCGTAATTCGATACTCATAAATGGTGCTGAAGCACCTATTTATGAGACGACAGTCGCTTTGGCGAACTGTCTAATCGTCTCACTAGCTCTAATGTTGAAAAAATATCGTTTTCAACATTAGAGCGTCGTAATCTGCTAAAGTTAGTAAATTGTTGTTTGAGAGAAACGGTAGCTGTTATAGCGGTCTACCTACTCCCCTCACTAGTTCTAATGTTGAAAAAATGTCGTTTTCAACATTAGAGCGTCGTAATCCGATAAAGTTAGTAGATTGAGAGAAGCGGTAGCTGCTCTAGCGGTCTACCTACTCCTCTCACTAGGTTTACAGTTGAAAAAGTAGTGTTTTCTAAAAAAATAAAGAAAGAAAAGTTATGTTAGTAAGTTACAAATGGTTAAAAGAACTCGTTGACTTTGATGCGACAAGCCATGACTTGTCTGAAAAAATGTCAACAACAGGGATTGAGGTAGAAGGGGTTGAGCAAAAGAGTGCTGGCCTGTCTAAGTTGGTTGTCGGTCAGGTTGTGTCTGCTGAGCCAATTCCAGATACCCACCTCAACATCTGCCAGGTCAATGTTGGTGAGGAAATCACGCAAATCGTTTGCGGTGCTCCTAATGTCAAGCCAGGAATCAAGGTGATCGTCGCTCTGCCAGGAGCTCGTATCGCTGGCAACTACAAGATCAAGAAAGGCAAAATCCGCGGAGTTGAGTCCTTGGGTATGCTCTGCTCATTGAGCGAAATCGGCGTGTCCGACTCTGTGGTGCCAAAAGTCTATGCGGACGGAATCTACCACCTGCCTGAAGATGCAGTCGTGGGTGAGCCAGTCTTTTCATATCTTGACCTCGACGATGAGATTATCGAGCTGTCTATCACGCCGAACCGTGCCGACGCCCTCTCTATGCGTGGCGTGGCTCACGAAGTGGCGGCTATCTATGACAGCAAGGTCAACTTCAAGCCTGTGACCTTGGAGGAAAGCGACAAGAAGGCCAGCGATGTGATTGAAGTGGCTATTGAATCAGACAAGGTGACTGCCTACACAGCCCGTGTCATTGAAAATGTGACTATCGCACCGAGTCCACAGTGGTTGCAAAACCTGCTCATGAACGCAGGTATCCGCCCGCTCAACAACGTGGTGGACATCACCAACTACATCTTGCTCTACTTCGGTCAGCCAATGCACGCCTTTGACTTTGACAAGTTTGACGGCAAGAAAATCGTGGCTCGCCAGGCAAGAGAGGGTGAGAACTTGGTAACGCTTGACGGCGAAGAGCGTGACTTGATTACTGATGACATCGTCATTTCCGTTGCGGACAAGGCAGTTGCCCTTGGTGGTGTCATGGGTGGTGCCAACACAGAAATTGACAACAACTCTAAGACGGTTGTGCTGGAAGCTGCCCTCTTTGACGGCAAGTCTATCCGCAAGACCTCAGGTCGCCTCAACCTTCGCTCTGAGTCCTCTTCTCGCTTTGAAAAAGGCATCAACGTAGCAACTTTGAAGGAGGCTATGGACACAGCAGCTGCTATGGTTGCAGAACTGGCTGGCGGTCAGGTCTTGTCTGGCATCGTTTCTGCGGGTAGCGTGGACACTTCTGATGTCCCAGTCACAGCGACCATTGATTATGTCAACCGCTCGCTCGGGACCAATCTTGACTATGCCCAAATCGCAGACATTTTCCGTCGTTTAGGTATGGAAACAACTGGCGATGCAAGTCAGTTTACAGTAGCAGTACCGCGTCGTCGTTGGGACATTCGCATCCCAGCAGACTTGGTAGAGGAAATCGCACGTATCTATGGCTATAATAATCTGCCGACCACTCTTCCGAAAGAGGACGGTACAGCAGGTGAGTTGACCCTGACCCAGAACATCCGTCGCCAAGTACGTAGCCTGGCAGAAGGTGCAGGTCTGACAGAAATCATTTCCTATGCCTTGACAACACCTGAAAAGGCTGTGGAGTTTGCGGCTCGTCCAACCACAGTCACCGAACTCATGTGGCCGATGACCATTGACCGCTCTGCCCTTCGTCAGAACATGGTATCTGGTATGCTGGAAACGGTAGCTTACAACGTGGCTCGTAAGAACAAGAACTTGGCCCTCTACGAAATCGGTAAAATCTTTGAACAGTCTGGCAATCCAAAAGAGGACCTGCCACAAGAAATCAATAAATTTGCCCTTGTTTTGACAGGTTTGGTAGCTGAGAAAGACTTCCAGACACCTGCTGTACCCGTTGATTTCTTCCATGCTAAAGGTATTTTGGAAGCTATCTTTGCTCATTACAAGTTGGCAGTTGACTTTGTGGCGACCAGTGAGATTGCTGCTCTGCACCCAGGTCGTACAGCTGAAATCCATTTGAATGGGGCTTTGATCGGCTTTGTCGGTCAGGTACATCCTCAAACGGCCAAGGACTACGGTATTCCTGAGACTTATGTGGCTGAAATCAATCTGGATGCGATTGAAGAAGCTCTCCAGCCTGCTCAGCCATTTACCGAAATCTCTAAATTCCCAGTGGTTAGCCGTGATATTGCCCTGCTTTTGAGCAGTGATGTCAAGCATCAGGATGTCTTGGATGCCATTGCTGGTGCGGGCGTGAAACGCTTGACCAAGGTGACGCTCTTTGATGTCTATGCGGGTAACAATATCGAGGCTGGTAAGAAGTCTATGGCTTACAACCTGACCTTCCAAAATCCTGCGGACAGCCTGACGGATGAGGAAGTGGCGAAATACATGGAGAAAATCAGTAAGGCTTTGGTGGAGCTTGGTGCTGAAATTCGTTAATTTGTAGATCTTATCAAATCCTAGTCTGCGGGCTAGGATTTTTGGGAGGGAGATATGAGTACTCAAGACATTCAAGAAAAATTTTTCCGAGAAGGGAAGTTACTTGTCATTCCGAAAAAGCTGAAAAGTAAGCAGGTCTTGTTTGCTTACTTACAGGAGGAATTGGCTAAGAAGGGCTCAACATTCACTGAAAAAGAGGTTAATGCCTTTCTAGCTGAGTTTTATGATGACTATGCTGTATTGAGACGCTACTTGGTGGATTATGGCTACTTATCGCGTGATTAGTATGGTTTGGAATACAGAATAGAAGAAAAGAGATGATTGCGGTCATCTCTTTTGTCTTATACTCTTCGAAAATCAAAATTATCCGTTGTCAACTTGCCTTGATGAGTGAAAAGCTCCGGTGGAGCTTTTCAGCCTGTTACCTTGAAACAAGACAGTAACAGAGTTCTATCTTCGCCTTCGTTTCCTAGGCTACTTTTGATTTTCATTGAGTATTACAAAATAAAAGGTTCAATCTTCAAGTCTATCTGGTTGCTATACTTGGCTAGTAAATCGTCTGCCAGGGGATGATAGAGTGCTCGTAGTTGTTCAATCTTGTCAGGGAATTGCTTGCCGATGTAGTCAAACTTGCATTCGATGGTTAAGAAAAGTTGGTGGAAGAGTTCGTTAATCTCATTCAATCGGGCAATCATTTCTTCGTCATCTTTGAGAAAATCAGGAATTTCTGAGCGATTGTTGACAAAACTGTCGATGAGTTTTACGGGGAAAGAGCCGTATTCTAGGACAAATTCGTACATGGGTTTCTCCTTGCCTTACTATTGATAGGACTATTGTAGCATAGATTAGAATGTGACAAAAGAATTTCAACTTTATTGCAGTTTAAGTTTTGTTTAATTTTATTTTCAGTTTCATTTAAAGCTTGGTCGGTAAACTATATCTTGTAAACAAGACAGGGACCTGTCAAAATTTAGGATAGAAGAGGCACAATAATGAAAACAAGAATCGTACAAAAGCAGTTTAAGCGTAAAGAGACTAAATATATCGTTGATAAAAAAACTTTTGAACTTTTAGAAAAGGAACTTCGTCAGTACATGATGGCAGATGAATTTGCGACATCAACGATTACCAATATCTACTTTGATAATGAAGATTTTGATATGATTCAAGATTCACTTGCCAAAAAGAATGGACGTGAGAAAATTCGTATGCGTGTCTATGATGCGACACCATCTGAATCGAGTCAAGCCTTTCTTGAAATCAAGAAAAAAGAAAACAAAATTGGTTACAAATACCGTTTAACTTCAAACCCTGTTTCTGTAACAAATTATATCGAAAATGGAGTGATTGATTCTACAATCAAGGATGATAAGGTAACCTCAGAACTCGAAATGTTGAGAGAACGCTACGGGACTATTAAGCCGAAGATGTATATCTACTACGATCGCGTATCCTATAAAGGAATCGAAGACAAAAAAGTTCGTCTCACAATCGATAAGAACTTACTGTATCGAGACTACGATGTGGATGCAATGGAAGGTAAATTTGGTAAGAACCTATTAGACCCAACCAAAGTAATCATGGAAGTAAAAGTTCCAGAAGAGCGACCAGAATGGTTAGTAGCCTTGCTTGAAAAATACCAGATCGAAAAACAATCATTTTCAAAATATGGCAATGCCTATAAGCTTGCCCACAACATCCCTGGAGAGGAAGTAAGCCAACATGCAGCTGTTTAATAGTATCTTTTCAACGGCCAATAGCAATATTACCTTAGCGCAGATGTCCATGGTTTTTGGAGTTAGTCTATCCATGGGGGTACTCTTAGCGGCTGTTTATAAATATAAATCTAATTATACAAAGGAATTTGTCATCACACTAAGTTTAATGCCAGCTTTGATTGCTGTTATCATTGCATTAGTTAATGGTAACTTGGGAGCGGGTGTTGCGGTAGCAGGGACTTTCAGTCTAATTAAATTCCGCTCAGCAGCAGGTTCTTCGAAGGAAATGCTTGCAGTCCTCTTAGCGATGGCTATCGGTCTAGCGACAGGAATGGGTTTCCTAGGTTTGGCTGTCTTTATGACGGTCATCCTATCTGCTTGTATCTTGATTTTTGAGAACATCAGCTTTGCTCAAGTCAATCAAAATCGTCGTCATCTCTTGGTGACAGTGCCAATGAATTTTGACTATGATCAATTTTTTGAAAATCAATTTGGTAAATCTTGCAAGCAAGCCGACTTGATTTCCCTCAAGTACAAAAAGAAAAAAGAAGCGCTGATCTTAGAATATCAAGTTCTCCTCGATAAAAAAATTACAGATAAACGTTTGGTAGATACAGTATTGTCAGCTGGTCCCCTGGATGTCGTATTGAACAAGCAAATGCCTAAGAAAAAATTCTTATAACGAAAGTAAGCCTTGAAAACCAAGGCTTTTTCTATTTATAGAATTACTCCTCATAAAAATCAACGCTGTAATCCAGCAGTTTATCCCCATCATAGCGAAAGCATGCAGAGAAGAAGGGACGGTTTTCCAAGAGCCACTCTTGAAAATGGCGATCGCCTTCCCAAGTTGGTTTGGAGAGCACTTGGTCATAAGGAACCCATTCTAAATCGCCTTCGTTGCAATCAATCAAACTTCCTTCAAAACCAGTTATCTTAAAGACATAGGTGTACCAGTCTGTGTTTGGAGTAAAGTCTGGGAAGGTTATCACTCCTTTTAGAGCATGCTTTGTTACAGTAAGCCCAGTTTCCTCAAAGACTTCTCGAATGGCACAAGCCTGTGGTGTTTCGCCAGGTTCTAGTTTACCACCAACTCCAATCCATTTTCCTTGATGGACATCGTTTTCTTTCTTGTTTCGATGAAGGAGAAGAAATTCCTTACCATTATCAATGTAGCAAATCGTAGCGAGTTGGACGGGTTTCTTGGTCATAAAGGCTCCTTGTAATTGATTTATCCTATTATACCACAAAGGTGGTAGTAGGGACACCTGCTTGGTGCTCTGGTAGGGGACAGTTTTGGGATTAGAATACTGAAAGCCCTTTTCTGAAAACAGTTTTTGAGGTATAATAAGAACATCAAACTATTTAGGATGCACTATGTCAAAACAAGAACAAATCGAACAAACAATTTATCAATTATTGGAATTATTGGGTGAGGACCCGAATCGTGAAGGTTTATTAGATACGCCTAAACGGGTCGCTAAGATGTATTTAGAAATGTTTAACGGCCTAGAAGAGGATCCCAAAGACCAATTTACAGCTGTCTTTTCAGAGGGATATGAAGAGGTTGTTTTGGTTAAGGATATTCCTTTTCATTCTATGTGTGAACACCATCTTGTCCCATTTTATGGTATTGCACATGTAGCCTATATTCCGAGTAAGGGGCGTGTGACAGGTCTTAGTAAATTGGCGCGTGCAGTAGAGGTGGCGAGCCGTCGTCCTCAATTGCAGGAGCGCTTAACTCATCAAGTGGCTCATGCACTTCAAGATGCCCTTGAACCAGAAGGCGTTTTTGTCATGGTCGAAGCAGAGCATATGTGCATGAGTATGCGTGGTATTCGCAAGCCAGGTAGTAAGACAGTGACCACAGTTGCCCTTGGCAAATACAAGGAAGATGCCATCTTGCGCCGTGAACTCTTGTCCATGATTCACAATAAATAGGAGGTTTTATGTCAATCGAACAGTTAGCGAATCAAGTAACCATTATGGGGATTCTTAATGTGACGCCAGACTCATTTTCAGATGGTGGTCACTATAATGAGGTGGAGTCTGCCTTGGTACAAGTAGAAAAGTTGTTGGCTGAGGGTGCTACCGTCATTGATGTTGGTGGTGAGTCCACTCGTCCAGGTGCAACATTTGTATCTGAAGAAGAAGAGATTGCTCGTGTGGTTCCGATTATACGCGCTATCAAAGAAAACTATGACTGTCTAGTCAGCATTGACACCTATAAAACAGGCACAGCCCGTGCAGCCTTGGAAGCAGGCGCAGATATTTTAAATGATGTCTGGGCAGGACTTTATGATGGAGATATGTTAGCCTTGGCTGCGGAGTACAAGGTACCAATTATTCTCATGCACAACCAGACAGAAGAAAGCTATGCGGATGTTGTTGGAGAGGTCAAAAACTTTCTAGCCGAGCGTGCCCAAGTAGCACTTGATGCTGGTGTTTCTGCAGACCGGATTTGGTTAGACCCAGGATTTGGTTTTTCAAAAAATGTCCAACATAATCTGGACCTCTTGCAAGGTCTGGAACAGATTACTGCTCTTGGTTATCCCGTTCTATTTGGAATATCTCGTAAGCGCGTGGTAGATTATCTGCTTGGTGGAAATAGCTTACCGACTGACCGCGATCAAGCAACGGCAGCCTTGTCTGCCTGGGCAGTCCAAAAAGGCTGTAAAATGGTCCGTGTTCACAATGTCGCTGCCAACCGTGACATCGTTAAAGTTTGGGACCAATTGACTTCTGGAGGTCAACATGGATAAGATTTCTCTCAATAAATGTCGCTTTTACGGCTACCATGGTGCCTTCAAAGAAGAACAAGTTCTTGGTCAAATTTTCACAGTTGACTGTGATTTATTTGTTAACCTGACAGCAGCTTCACAAACTGACAATTTAGAAGACACAGTTCACTACGGTATGGTCTTTGATACCATTAAAGCAGTTGTGGAAGGCAAGCCCTACATCCTTATAGAAAAGGTAGCAGGTGTTATTTGTCAGGAGATTTTTGATCAATTTCCAAAGGTGGAGAAGATTCGCTTGGCCATTTACAAGGAAAATCCGCCCATTGCTGGACACTATGATTCTGTCGGAATTGAATTGGAGCGTGAACGACCATGAAGCATCTAGCCTATCTCAGTATCGGAGGGAACATGGGCAATCGGCAAGCCTATTTACAGGCAGCCCTAGACAAATTAGCCAGTCATCCAGGTTGCCAGCTTGGCTTAGTTTCCAACATTTATGAAACTCCAGCTTGGGGTAAGACAGATCAGGCTGATTTCCTCAATCTAGCCTGTCAAGTGTATACTGATTTATCTGCTCAGGATTTTCTAAGCGTTTGCCAGAACATCGAACAAGAGTTGGACCGAGTACGGATTGAAAAATGGGGACAACGGACCATTGATTTGGATATTATTTTTTGGGATGAGGAGAAGATTCAAGAAGAGAATCTGATTGTTCCTCATCCCTACGCCCATGAAAGAGCATTTGTTCTCAAACCTCTTGCTGAGATTGCTTCTGATTACCGTCACCCAATTTTGAAAAAAGTGGTATCGGACTTACTTGCAGAACTAGGGGAACAAAAAGATATAAAAATTTTCAAATAGTTGCCTCTGATACTAGGTTTATTAGAGGATAGAATAGATAAAGGAGTTTTATGACAATTTTAGCAACTTTAGGGGTTTTATTGGCTATTGTAGCCATTATTTATTGGACATCAAAAAATTTACATGTTATCATTGCGGCACCACTAGCTAGTTTAATCATCATTCTGACCAATCAGATGAATGTTTTGGAAGTTATGTTGGGCAAAGAGCAGTCTTATATGGCGGGCTTAGCAGGTTTTTTGATTAATAATTTTGCCATCTTTATGCTGGGGTCTATCTTGGCACGTTATATGGAGGCGAGTGGAGCTACGCAGACGATTGCCAATAGCATTTTGAAAGTAATGGGAAAAGATAGTCCCTATAAGGGCTTGTTAGCCATCACTTTGATTGCTTCCATTTTGACCTATGGTGGTGTGAGTATTTTTGTAGTCATTTTTACCTTGCTTCCCCTTTCACGCCCCCTCTTTAAAGAGTTGAATATCAACTGGGCCCTTTTTCCGATTCCTGTCTTTTTGGGAGCAGGTACCTATACGATGACAACTCTTCCTGGGGCACCTTCCATCCAAAATGTCATTCCGACAAAAGTTTTGGGAACTAGCTTGACCGCGGCCCCCGTTATCAGTTTGGCAGCCAGCTTGACGCTATTAGTATTTGGCTTGCTCTACATGGCCTACTGCCTCAAGAAAAGTCTAGCAAATGGAGAGACGTATACGGAAGAAGAGGATGAAACTGCAGTAGTGGTAGCTGATAAGACACCAAATCTATTTTTATCAGTCTTGCCTCTATTCAGTCTTATTGGGACGATTTTCCTAATGAGTAAAACTCCGAATGTCCTGGCAATCGGATTGTTGGTCTCTATTCTTCTATCAGCCTTGATTTTTTATCCATATCTGCCAAATCAAAAAGAAATTTTGAATGCTGCGACAACAGCATCTATAGTGCCTGCTTTTGCAACTTCTAGTACCGTAGCATTTGGGACGGTGTTAACCTTGTCAGCAGGTTTTGCAGTCATTCAAGAATGGATTCAACAAATACCAGGATCACCGCTGATCAGTTTATCTGTTTCGACAGCATTGGTTAGTGGTATTATCGGTTCATCTTCTGGTGCGGTAGGTATTGCTTCAAGTAATTTCCTCCCTGCCTATTTGGAAATGGGGATTAATCCAGAGTTGCTGCATCGTGTAGTAGTTGTTGCATCAGCTATCTTGACAGTTGTGCCTCAGTCTGGCGTGATGATTACCTTCCACAATCTTTCGAAATTAAGTATGAAACGAGGACTCAAGTATTCGTTTATCCTAGTGACAGTTGGGCATTTGTTAGCCTTACTTGTGATTTTACTGTTGGCGCCTTTGCTATATTAGGATTGATTAACAAACAAATAAAAGCCCTGCCAAATGGCGGGGCTTTTATGCACGAATAACAAGAAGTGGCTTAAGACCAAAACTTCTCTGCAATTTCTTGGCCTTGTTTAATTTTTGCCCACTGTTGCGGGATGGCCAATTCATTACCTGAATCGCATGAAGCGAATCCACATTGATGTGACAAGTAGAGACGCTCTTTTGGAATAATCTTGCTTGCTTCCTCGAGTAATTTATAAACACGTTCTTCATCATCCAAATCAGAAGTTTTACTTGAAAGTAGACCAAGAACGACTTCGACATTCTTATCACGCAAGCTTTCCAAAGCTTTTAAATCACCTGCACGTTCATCATCCCACTCAAGGAAGAATCGATCGTATTTTTGGTCACGCAGGAATTTTTCAGCAATGGCTTCGTAAGTTCCGCCAGCTGCTGAGCGGCTTTCATAGTTACCACGGCAGTTGTGCGTCCAGACGGTTAAGCCAATTTCATGTCCGTAATCAATAACAGCATTATTGATAGCAACAAACTCATCAGCCAAAGCAGCCAATGCTTCAGAATCGTCTTGTGGCAAGAAAGGTACAGGGTTAGCAGGGTCGAATAATTCCCAAAGGCAGTCATCGAATTGAACGATTTGTCCACCAGCTTCCTTGTACTGGTCTAAAAATTCTCTATAGGCAGCCAATAAACCTTCTTTCAAATCCTCACGTGTTTTATAAACTTGGTCTGGACCGACTTGACCATTGAAGAGAACAAGCTCGGTAAAGGCATGGGCAGGTCCCCATACAGTTAACTTTGTATCAGTTTCACCAGCTAGTTCTTTAACTTTTTTATAAATGTCAATGAAATGGTGATTTTTTGCTGAAAGAGGACCTGTGATACGCAATCCAATATCCTTACGTGTTTCAAAAATTTGTCCATCATGGTCTTTAAAAGGATAACCATGCTCAGCAATGTAACGCTCGATACCATCGAAGCCCCAGACAAAGTCAAGATGCCACATTGATTTTGAAAACTCACCGTCTGTTACAATATCAATACCATTTGCTTTTTGTTCAGCTACAATCGCCTCGATAGTTGCAGCTTCAGTTTCTTGATAGCCATCAAAGGCGTCGTAGAATGGGTATTGGATATTGTCACGATGCTCAATTTTACGTTTAAATTCTCCTAAGTTTGCTGGTCGAAGAAGTGAACCGACTAATTGGAATCTTGAAGTTGTCATATATGTATCTCTCTTTCGTTTTAGTGATGAACCTATTCTAACTCAGAAGCTATCATTTGAAAAATAGTTATTTTCATGGCAAATCCATAGTTAAAAACTATAACTAGAAAAAAAGACAGAAATAACTTTCTATCATTTGTCAACTATGGTATAATCGAAAGTGCTGAAATCCGAACATTAGGAGACTTAGGAGAAAAATGAAAAAACAATCACCCTTTATAATTGCAGGAATCGTCATGCTAGGGGTCGTGATGCGTGCCCCCTTTACAGCTTTACCTGCTATTTTGACAGATGTTGCAGCAGGACTGGGAGTAGAAGTGAGTTCATTAGGAATTTTAACCTCTATTCCGCTCATCATGTTTGCTCTCTGTTCATCCTTAGCACCGCGTCTTGCGGCTAAGTTTGGCATGGAAAAACTAATGGCCCTAGTCTTACTGGTTATGGTGCTTGGTTCAGGGATGCGAGTTCTCAACTTACCAGCCCTTTACATTGGTACTATGCTTGTTGGTGCTACAATAGCGTTTATTAATGTTTTGCTACCAAGTTTGGTTGCGGCTAATTTTCCAAAGAAAATTGGTCTATATACGACGATTTATATCACTCTCATGGGGGTGGCGGCAACAGTTGCATCCATGATTGCTGTTCCAATTGTATCCTCTAGTTCTTGGGAATTTTTTATTCTGTTAATTACAGGATTGGTGCTTCTGGCTTTCCTAATCTGGTTGCCTAATGTAAAAAATAACCATCGATTTTCAAGTGAGAACCAAGGAAAACAGAAATCATCTATCTGGAAAAATAAAGCAGCGATTGCCTTTTTGATATTTGGTGGGCTACAATCAGTCCTCTACTATACAGAGATTACCTGGTTGCCAACCATTTCTCAATCAGTTGGCTTTAGTAAGGCAGAAGCAGGTCTAATGGCTGGTTTCTTTAATATGACAGCTATTCCCATGTCAATGATTATCCCAGCTGTTCTTTCCCGTCAGACAAAAGAAATGCGTCGAAATATCATGCTGGCTATTTCCTCTGTTACCTTGCTTGGCTTGGCTATGATGGCATTGATTCCGACCAATCTCATTCTTTGGTCAGCACTTCACATTATTTTAAGTTTTTCAAATGCAGCCCTCTTCCCTTATATGATGTTGAGCTTTACTTTGAAAACAAGCAATAGCCAGGCTACTGCCCAGCTATCAGGGATGGTGCAGACAGGTGGCTATCTCATTGCAGCGTTTGGACCAGGCCTTCTCGGTTATAGCTATCCAATCTTCGGAAACTGGATGCCATTGATTCTTTCTCTGGCTATCGTCACACTTGCCATGATGTGGACTATTGTTCTCATTGAAAGAGAAGATATTATTTTATAAAGTATAATCCCTTAAGAAGGCTGGCATTTTTCTGTGAAAATGGCAGAGCTTCTAAGGGCTTTTTTGTCAAACAAAAAAAGCTGGGACCTTTGCCAGCTTTTTAATGTGCTACACGTTTACGAGCAGCTTTTTTACGATTTTCCTCAATGAAGGCTTCTTTCTTTTCTTCTGGTTCAATGATTGTTTTGTGAACAGTGAAGACTGCACCTGCTGCAAGAGCAACTGTAGAAAGAACACCTGTCAAGAAACCTTTACCAAAACCTTTAGCCATAGTTATTTCTCCTTTACTTGTGTTATAATAGATTTTAGCGAAAAAACAAAATATTTTCAAGGAAAAAGATGAAAACTAAAGTTATTGTGGTCATTGGACCAACTGCGGTAGGAAAAACTGCTTTAGGCATTGAATTGGCCCAGCGCTACAATGGAGAAATTATCAGCGGTGATAGCCAGCAAGTCTATTGCAAACTAGATATTGGTACGGCAAAAGCTAGTCCTGAAGAGCAGGCTGCTGCGGTGCATCACTTGATTGATGTCCGAGATGTGACCGAGGGCTATTCGGCTTATGAATTTGTAGCAGAAGCCAAGGCTTTAATTGCAGACATTACTAGTCGTGGCAAGTTGCCTATTATCGTGGGTGGGACAGGGCTTTACATTCAAAGTCTGCTTGAAGGCTACCATCTGGGCGGGCAGGTTGACCAAGAGCAAGTTCTTGCTTATCGGGCGGAACTCGACTGCTTGTCTGATGAGGATTTGGAATCAATGGCAGAGCAGGCAGGTTTGACGGTCGAAGGAAACAGCCGACGGAGAATTATTCGTGGGTTAGAGTTGAAAAAATTTGGCAAGAATTTAGAAAATACAGAGTCAGAATTTGAGCCTCTTTACATCTGCCTGACGGATGATAGACAGGTTCTTTACGACCGCATCAATCAGCGAGTGGATAAGATGGTGGCGGCGGGCTTACTAGATGAAGTTAGCTGGCTCTACCAAGAATACCCAGAAGCCCAAGCTGCTATGGGAATTGGCTACAAGGAGTTTTTCCCATACTTAGCAGATCAAATCAGCCTAGAAGAAGCAGTTGATAAGGTCAAGCAAAATAGCCGCCGCTTTGCCAAACGCCAATTGACCTGGTTTAGAAATCGGATGCAGGTTCCCTTTTATTCAGTAGGCGAGCCAGATTACAAGTCGCAGATTTTCACCGCCGTGGAGGAATTTTTAAATGATTGAAACGCAGAAAGAACAAGAACGCGCCCTCCTGATTGGAGTGGAATTACAGCAAACAGATAATTTTGACATGTCCATGGAAGAGTTGGCAAGCCTTGCTAAGACAGCTGGCGCTCTGGTCAAGGGAGTCTACACTCAAAAACGTGAAAAATACGACAGCAAGACCTTTGTCGGCTCAGGGAAACTAGAAGAAATTGCCCAGATGGTCGAAGCTGACGAGATTGATACCGTCATTGTCAATAACCGACTGACACCCCGTCAGAATGTCAATTTGGAGGAGATTTTAGGTGTCAAGGTCATCGACCGTATGCAGTTGATTTTGGATATTTTTGCCATGCGAGCACGGAGTCACGAGGGTAAACTGCAGGTCCACTTGGCCCAGCTCAAGTACATGTTGCCACGCTTGGTTGGACAAGGTATCATGCTCAGCCGTCAGGCGGGTGGTATTGGCTCTCGTGGACCAGGTGAAAGCCAGTTGGAGCTCAACCGTCGGAGCATTCGCAACCAGATTCACGACATCGAACGCCAACTCAAAACAGTTGAGAAAAATCGAGCGACTGTCCGTGAACGCCGTCTGCAATCAGGCGTGTTCAAAATCGGCTTGATTGGCTATACCAATGCTGGTAAGTCCACTATTATGAATGCCATGACGGATAAGCGACAGTATGAGGCGGACGAACTCTTTGCGACACTTGATGCCACGACCAAGCAGGTTAACTTGGCTGACAAGTTCAATGTGACCCTGACTGACACGGTTGGTTTCATTCAGGACCTGCCGACTGAGTTGATTTCTGCCTTCAAATCCACCTTGGAGGAGTCCATGAACGTGGACCTCTTGCTCCATGTCATAGACGCTTCTGACCCCAATCATAGCGAGCAGGAGCAGGTGGTCTTGGATATTCTCAAAGACCTGGATATGCTGGACATTCCACGTCTAGCTCTCTACAACAAGTTGGACAAGACGGACGACAGCTTTACCCCCAGTCAGTTTCCTCATGTCATGCTGTCCGCTAAGGATGAAAATGCCAAAGGCCATATACAGATGATGGTCTTGGCCAAGATTAAGACCATGTTTGAACGGTTTGAGGTCAGGGTCCCACTAGCTGAAGCTTACAAGTTGCACGATTTAGCTACTCTAGCTCTGATAGAAAATCGGACCTACGAAGAGGATGTGGAAGTGGTATCAGGCTATATCGCTTCCAGCAATAAATGGAAGTTGGAAGAATTTTATGACGGATTATCTTGATTTGGCCATCAAATACGGTGGCTTTACCAGTCTGGACAAGGTCTATCTGGCGAAGAAATTAGCTGATTTGACTGACCAACAAAAACTAGATTTTATCACGCCACCGCCTTCGGTTATCAATGCCTATTTTGCGGAAATCTACCAGAAACAAGGAGCAGAAGAGGCGACGAACTACTATCTCACTCTATCTCAGCAGCTCTGCCTTTTTCCAAAAGAGCCCAGCTTTGAAGAAGACAAGCCCTTTGTCCGCCTGAATTTGTCAGGCAAGTCTTTCGGATTTGCCTATGTATCGGCGGACGGTCTGGCTCAGGTTTTTTCGGAAGGAGTAGAGGAAGTGACGGATAGCTTGCTCTTTGAAATTGCCCAAGTCTTTCCCCACTATGTCGTCTTTGTGGAGGAGGGCAAGATTTTTATGAAAGTCAATCCCTTTGTGAACGTCGAGTTAGAGGAAGTTGAAACAGACTACCTCTTGACTCAAGTAGAGACGACAGAAGGTTTGGTCAAGATTTCAGGCTTTAATCAGGAAGAAGTGCTGGAAGTGGCGGACGGATATGCTGGTCAGAGCTATTATGCCTGGTCGGGTCGCTCTGCAATTTTATATATAAAACATTAGAAAGTAAACAATGCAAATTCAATTTTTAGGTACGGGGGCTGGTCAGCCCTCCAAGGCTCGAAATGTATCCAGTTTGGCCTTGAAACTCTTGGATGAAGTCAATCAGGTTTGGTTATTTGACTGTGGCGAAGGAACTCAAAATCAAATTTTGGAAACGACTATTCGTCCACGTAAGGTCGCAAAAATCTTTATCACTCACCTGCACGGAGACCATATTTTTGGACTGCCAGGTTTTTTATCCAGTCGTTCTTTCCAGTCAAGTGAGGAGCAGACTGATATTGATATTTACGGTCCTGTTGGCATCCGTTCCTTTGTCTTGGCAAGTTTGAAAGTATCAGGGACACGCCTACCTTATCGTATTCATTTTCATGAATTTGATGTTGATACGGTAGGTCAGGTCCTAGAAACCGACAAATTCACGGTATTCGCTGAAAAGCTGGACCATACCATTCCTTGTGTCGGCTATCGTGTCATCCAGAAAGATTTGGAAGGGACATTGGATGCAGAGGCTCTGCGCGCGGCAGGTGTACCATTTGGCCCCCTTTTTGGAAAAATCAAAAACGGTCAAAACGTGACCTTGGAGGACGGCAGGGAAATCATTGCCAGCGACTATATTTCTCCTCCTCGGCCTGGTAAAGTGGTGACCATTCTTGGTGATACGCGTAAGTGTCATGCTAGTGTCCGTCTGGCTGTCAATGCTGATGTGCTGGTGCATGAGGCGACTTACGGAAAAGGTGATGAGAAGATTGCTCGCAAGCATGGGCATTCGACCAATATGGAAGCCGCTCAGGTTGCCAAGGATGCTGGTGTCAAGCAGCTCTTGCTGAATCATATCAGTCCACGATTTTTATCCAAGGATATTAGTCAATTACGGAAAGATGCAAGTACTATTTTCGAGCAGGTTCATATTGTCAAGGATTTAGAGGAAATTGAGCTATGAGAACCATTCTAATCACAGGTGCTTCTGGTGGCTTGGTACAGGAAATGGTGCCCTTGCTGAAGGATGATTTTTTGATTTTACTAGGTCGTGATGTCGAAAAAATTGAGCAGCTCTATGCTTACCATGAAAAAAAGGCTGTCTTTGATGTAGACATCCGAGATGAAATAGCTCTGACGGCATTTTTCGATGAACTGGATAGTCAGTTTGGTCAGATTGATATTTTGGTCAATAACGCTGGCTATGCCATTTACGATGATTTTGAGAATTTTTCCAGCCAGCAGGTGCAAGCTATGTTTGACATCAATACTTTTGCTCTGATGACCATGTGCCGTTTAGTAGGTAAACGAATGAAGGCAAGACGGAGCGGGCAGATGATCAATATCATTTCCATGTCAGGCTTGATCGCTTCAAGCAAGTCATCCGTTTATTCGGCGACCAAGTTTGCAGCTATGGGTTTTTCCAATACCATTCGCTTGGAATTAGCCCAGTATGGTGTGACGGTTACAACTGTTAACCCAGGACCTATTGCAACCAGCTTTTTCGACCAAGCAGATCCAGACGGAAGCTATCAAGAGAGCGTCAAGGCTTTCTTACTCCAGCCAGACTATGTTGCCAAGAAGATTGTTTCAGCTATGGGAACGAAGAAACGGGACATCAATCTGCCTCGGTCACTAGCAGCTGCTCATAAACTCTATACTCTCTTTCCAAGAATAGCAGACTACTTGGCCAGTACAGTATTTAATTTGAAATAGAAAAACGCCGAAATAAAACTCGGCATTTTCGTGTATACTAGCTACGCTTTTTTCTACGTAAGGAGATACTGCCTAGAAGTAGGCTACCTAATGCGATAGCGATATAGTTTGTTTTTTCACCTGTTTGAGGTAGTTGTTTTGCATCGGTAGACTTGGTGGTATGTACTACTGTAGTAGTTTTTGGCGCCTCATCCAGAATATTTTTTGGCATTTCAGGTTGTGGTACAAGAATTTCTACAGCTGGTAAGTCTTCTAAGGTTGCTAATTGGCTACCAAATAGGGCGTTGGACACCCAACGGAAGAAGTGAACAGGGTGGACCTTGTTTGTTGGATTACCTGCATAAATAAAGACAGGTTGGTCTTGATAATTTCCAGCGATGGCGACAATTTTATTGGCTAATTTGTCATGACCAGGCCACCACCCTGCGATATAATAATCTTTGTCAGCAATTTTAACAAGTGTTTTAAATCCTTCAGGAATGCCTTCAATCCAATTACCGGAGTTGGAATAGAAAAGTCCATTCATAGCGTAGCCACTTGTTAATGGATCTTTATCATCAATAATAGCCCGCATGAGACCTTCATAGTCACCACCATCTGTAAATTGTTCCGCATTGAAACCTGCTAAGATTCCTAATTCCTCCAGTTTTTGCATGGCGACACCACCTACGATGATAATTGGTTTCTTACCAAATACACTGGCATCGAATTGATCAGATTCGAGAATGATAGCATCAGCCTCATCTGCGCTATTGACAATTTCAAAGCCCATTCGTTCTACCGCAAGTGCAGCATTTGCAAGAATGGCAAAGTCGCCTGCCCAACTATAAGAGTGAGAAGGAGCATACACCTTCATTGCTTTCAATTCTTGTCCAAGAGGCTTCTTATAGAGAGGCTCGCCGTATAGAGCATAGGTGTCCAGTAAGTGGCTAAATTGGTTAGTTTCCATGATGTAGCCATCGTCTGTAAGGTAGACCTTAGCACCTGATTTGATGGCTTGATTAATGGCCTGAACGGCGCTTTCAGATGTGTTTGCAACGATATAGTAAGGCGCTTTGAAATCAATTTCTGTAGTACGTGGAGCTTTTGTCCATGTGATGCTACCTAATTTGCCGCTAAAGGCATTTTCTTCAAATATAGCCTTGGCGCTAAAGCCTTTCATATCTGGGAAGTTGACCACCAATTCAGCATACATGGCTCCCCAAGCAGATTCATCAGAACCAGCGTAGAGGACATGGTTAGCGAATCCTCGTTTGGCTTGAGCCATATCGACAACTAGGTCGCCCTTGCGGAAGTTTCCAACATCTTCAGTTAATTCCTTGACAACAACCCCATTACGATTGAAATATTCAATCATCTTAAATGCTTCTTGCATATCGTTGTGTTTATCGAGCGTCATAGGAATCACATAGTAGTCTGGGAAGAATTTTGGCTGGTCTTTTTTGACACGTCCGACAACAGCTCCGTCTGGTCCGACTAATTCAGACTCTGCTTTTGGATCTTCTACCTTATTGACACCGCGTGAATAGTATTTGAGACGCATTTCCATGAGACTGTCTGGCTTGGTTGCCATATTGTGAACACCGCCCAAAACAGCAAAGAATCCCGCCTTGAATGATTCTTGATTTCCTTCTGGAATTTCAATCGTGTGTCCAAGAATACCGTGGTACATTGCATACACCGCTGTATAGCCTGAGAAGGAATCGTCCCAACCATCTCCCCAGTGGACTTTAGGAATGGTGTAGCGTTCATATTTAGAATTTGCAATACCTGCTCGGCCCATTTCGTGAGCTTTTTCCAGCATAATATCGGCTAGTAAATCATATTCAAAGTTCGGGTCATGTGGCGGAGTGGCAGGCTCGATGAGAAATCCAGATACAAAACCATGAATATCTAAAACAGATATTGGATTCCATTTGTGGATTTGACGGACGATGGCTTGTGTTTCTGGATTCACTTGGAAACCAGTATCGCGGTTAGGGTCCAAACCATTTACTAGTGAACGCAAGTTTTTAACATCGCCATCAGGATTTTCTGTGAAATTGAACAAGAAGATAAATTTATCTAACAAATCTGTCACTTTTAAATGAAGAGTAACAGGATTTCCATCGGCATCTGTAGATGGGAAGGTGATGGTATCTTTTTGTGCAAATTCTTTGAATAGGCTAGTTACTACATCTATGCCGGGTTGTTCATCAGCATGAGTGTTGTTGATGAGAATAGGTAATTTATAGTCGAAGGTTCCAGCTTGCAACTCTTTCAGCATTTGGTCGGGTTGGGTCAGCATGAGTGGCGTTGTTTCAGTAAGATATTTATCAATACTTGCTTGATCTTTAGCCACAACGGCCATTTTTATATCTCTACCTTCAGCTGATTGACCAATTGACTCAATCCTTACTAGGCGGTCGGTCGCGGCATTATTTTTAGTTTCCTCAATCTCTGTCAACATTTCCTCATGTGTACGGTAGGCTTCATAAGGACGGAAATGAAGAGTTTTTGAAATTATCAAGTTTCCATCGGCACTAGTACCTTCCAATAGCATATCTTTTATAAAATGTCGATAGGTACGGCGAATATTACTCGGTGTCCGTTTACTCAAATCTTCTCCAAAGAGAGCTGCGAGCTGGATATTCAAATGAAGTTGGTTATCCTGTCTGCTTTCTTCTACTGTGATAAATGTATCGCCTGTGAAATCTCCCTCTTTCAAATTCCATGTTTTCCATTCGGAGATAGGCTTTCCATCCAATGTCCATTCTATTTTTTCAGTCGTATCTGGAAGAGTGACGGATTCTGTGATAGTGACTGCTTCCGATAGATAGACAGTTTTTGTTTCGAGTGTAATTGTATCAATAGTTGGTACGGCAGATTTTTCTTCTGTAGGATCCTGACTATCATTATTAGCTGATTTGAGCGTAGTTTCCTCGGCATTGGGCTCGGAAGATGTTGTATCTTCTTCTGTGGAAACAGGTGTAGGAGAAGTATCTGCTATTTCTTCAGTTTGTTTTTCTGTCTCCTTCCCTTCTACAAGATTATCTGTAGCTTCGCTTGTGCTAGTTTCCGTGATAGGAGTCTCTTCAGGCAGTGGAGTCACTGTTTCACTAGCAGTAGTTGGCATCTCCTCTGTATTTGCGAAGACCGTTCCCTGAGTGAGAGATGCAGCCAAAAGAACCGTTGAGGCAAGTAGGACTTGATTCAACAGCCTTTTCTTATATGAAAGTTTCATACGAACTTCCTCCTTTTGATAATGTGTACGGGGTAGTAAATTAAAACGGGTTATTTCATGCCTATCTTATCAAAAAATATATGTCTTTACAATATAAATTGAATATGTTTATATATTTAAAATATTCAGAAATATCGGATCATAAAGACTATTTATTTTGAGTAGGATAATGAACTAAAATCTGTTATAATGGTAAAAAAAATAAGGGAGAGATGTATGGAAAAACTTTGGAAAATTATATACAGTCGGACCTTTATCGTCATTAGTTTGATTGTTCTAACCATTTTCCTTATTCTATGGTTGGTAGGTTCGGCAGCTACCTATATGCCTGCTTTATTGATTGTTTTGCAAATTTTTTCGATTTTTGTAGCTATTTCAATCATCAATAGACCGATGAATACCAGTTTTAAGTTAACCTGGATTGTTTTTGTCATTGGTATTCCGATTTTTGGTGCTCTATTCTATTTTATTTTGCAGTCCAACATCGAAACCAAACGCTATCGTAAAAATTTTCATAAGCAAGCACAAAGACTTCGGGAGTATAGTAAGACGTCTGAAAAGGTCATGAAGGCATTAGAGCGGGAAGATAAGGAGCAACTGAAATTAGCTCACTTTATGAGTGAGTACGTTGGCTACCCAATTCATACCAATACGGATGCCGTCTATTTTTCGACAGGTCAGAAAAAATTTGAAGCTCTACTAGAAGAATTGAAAAAGGCAGAGCAGTATATTTTCATGGAGTACTTTATTGTCGATATGGGATATATGTGGGATTCCATCCTTGACATTTTGAAGGAAAAGGCAGCGCAAGGGGTGGAAGTTCGTTTTATGTATGATGGGATGAATTCACTGACCAATCTTCCCTATAATTACTATAAAACCTTGAGAAAATATGGGATAAAAGCCAAAGTATTTTCTCAAATTATCCCAGCCTTATCTACAGTGCAAAATAACCGTGACCATAGAAAAATTGCGATTATTGATGGAAAGGTTGCCTTTACTGGTGGCATTAATATCGCAGATGAATACATCAACAAGAAAGTGCGTTTTGGTTACTGGAAAGACGCAGCGATTATGATTAGGGGAGAAGCTGTTGCAAACTTTACGTTGATGTTCCTTCAAATGTGGAATTACAATGAAAAGACAGAGACAGATGATCTACAATACCTCAAAACGCATAAAGATTTAGAGACGGAAACCATTGATGCTGAAGGTTTCTTCCTTCCGTATGGCGAGAATCCATTTGATGGAGATGAGGTAGCCAAACGAGTCTGCCTAGACATGATTCAGTCGGCAACGGATTATATTTATATCATGACACCCTACTTAGTGTTGGATGATGAAATGATTGATAATTTGACTTATGCTGCGAAGCGTGGAGTCGAGGTTCGCATTCTGCTCCCGCATATCTATGATAAAAAATCAGCCTATTTGGCTGCTCGTACTGATTTTCCGACTTACTTGGAAGCAGGAATTGAAATCTTTGAATTCCAGCCTGGATTTGTCCATTCCAAAGTTGTTTTGGTCGATGATAAGAAAGCTACTGTTGGTACGGTGAATATGGATTTTCGCTCTTTTTATCTTAATTTTGAGTGCGGTCTCTATATTTACAATCACTCAGCAGTTTTGGCAGCTATTAAGGATGACTTTACTCATTCCTTCAAAAAATCACAGCAAATTAACCTTCTAACCTTCCATAAAACGTACTCTTGGTATAAGCGTTTGGGAGGAGCCCTACTGCGAATTATTTCGCCGTTATTATAAATTGCACTATTAGTTCTTCATGGAGCAAGGGATCGATATTCTGTTTCGGTCTTACCTTGCTCCATTTTTCTTGGAAAATGATATAATAGAAAGATAGTTTATACTCGAAAAAGTTACAGGTTACTTGTGATTTTGAGTATTAAGGAGTAAAAAAACGTGATAAAACCCAATTATGACTGGCAATTATTGACCGGTTTTTCTGATGAACAATTTATCAAAATTGCTAAAAAAGAAGGAGTGGACCCGGTAGCGGCTAAGTTGCTGTATGAACGTGGTATCCATTCGGCGGAAGAATTGCATACTTTCATACAACCAAGCTTAGAAGACCTTCACGATCCCTATTTACTACATGATATGGACAAGGCGGTAGAGCGGATTCGCCGAGCAATCGAAGATTACGAACAAATTTTGATTTATGGAGATTATGATGCAGATGGCATGACCTCGGCATCTATTCTGAAAGAAACTCTGGAGGAAATGGGGGCAGAAGTCCAAGTTTATCTTCCCAATCGTTTCACAGATGGCTATGGGCCAAATCAATCAGTTTACAAGTATTTTATCGAGCAGCAGGGGATTTCTCTTATTGTGACGGTGGACAATGGCGTAGCGGGTCATGAAGCGATTGCCTATGCCCAGGAAATGGGTGTCGATGTTGTCGTGACAGACCACCATTCCATGCAGGAAACCCTTCCCAATGCCTATGCGATTGTACATCCAGAGCATCCAGAGGGAAATTATCCCTTCAAACATTTGGCAGGTTGCGGTGTGGCTTTCAAATTGGCCTGTGCCCTTCTTGAAACGGTTCATGCAGACTTGCTGGATTTGGTCGCAATTGGCACCATCGCTGATATGGTTAGCTTGACCGATGAGAATCGTGTCATGGTCAAATATGGTCTGTCCCTTCTCAAACAGACCGAACGTGCAGGCCTCCAAGAATTGATGAAAATAGCTGGCATTGATATGGATAGCCTTGATGAAGAAACAGTTGGCTTCCAACTTGCTCCGAGGTTGAATGCCCTTGGTCGACTCGATGATCCAAATCCAGCCATCGAATTACTGACTGGTTTTGATGACGAAGAGGCCCATGAGATTGCTCTCATGATTAACAGTAAAAATGTAGAACGCAAAGACGTTGTCCAAGCAATTTACGATGAAGCAAAAACCATGCTCCGTCATGATAGACCTGTTCAAGTTCTGGCTAAAGAAGGTTGGAACCCAGGTGTTTTAGGGATTGTAGCAGGACGCCTACTAGAAGAATTGCACCAGCCTGTTATCGTCTTGTCTATTGAAGATGGTAAGGCAAAGGGTTCGGCTCGTTCTGTTGAAGCGGTTGACATTTTCAAGGCCCTTAAAGATCATCAGGACCTATTTATCGCCTTTGGTGGTCATGCTGGTGCAGCAGGTATGACCTTGGAAGTTGACAAACTTGAAGAGCTTGCTCTAACCTTGGCAGACTACATTATCGAAAATAAATTGGATTTATCCAGCAAGTCTTCGCTGGTCTTAGATGAAGAATTGGATTTAGAGGAATTAACCCTAGATACTCTAAAATCTTTCGAGAAGCTTGCGCCTTACGGCATGGATAATAAAAAGCCTGTATTCTACATCAGAGACTTTCAGGTAGAATCAGCAAGAACTATGGGGCAGAATAATGCCCATTTGAAACTACGCATTACTAAAGGTGCTGCTGGATTTGATGTGGTTGCTTTTGGTAAGGGTAATCTAGCCTTGGAATTTTCACAGGCCAAGGGCTTAGAACTAGCTGTTACCTTGTCTGTCAATCAATGGAATGGTAATACCAGTCTTCAGCTCATGTTGGTTGATGCTCGGGTCAATGGTGTTCAACTTTATAATATTCGTGGAAAACAACATCCTATTCCTGCAGGAGTCCCAATTTTGGACATTGAAAATCCAGTAGCAGATAACAAAGCAATTGTCTTAGCTAACTTGCCTGAGGACCTCAGTAGTCTGCGTAGCTATTTTCAGGAAAGAGAATTTGAGGCCATTTATTTTAAAAATGAAATTGCCAAACCGTACTATCTAGATGGTTATGGTAGCCGAGAACAATTCGCTAAATTGTATAAGACTATTTACCAATTTGATGAGTTTGATGTCCGCTACAAACTGAAAGATTTGGCTGGTTACTTAAAAATTAAGGACAGTCTCTTGGTCAAAATGATTCAGATTTTCCAAGAATTAGAATTTGTTACCATTACGGATGGGGTTATGCGGGTCAACAAAGAGGCGCAGAAGCGAGAGATTTCAGAAAGTCAAATATATCAAGAATTGAAAGAAACAGTTATCCAACAAGAGTTGATGGCGCTTGGCACCGTTCAGGAAATTTATGAATGGTTATGTGGTCGCGTTTGATGACAGTAGAAGCTCTGGTTATTGTTGGAGTGCTTGGAACGCTTCTCTACACTTATAGTTTTTTCAGGCAAAAAAGCCTGTTGAAAAATCTTGAACAGATAACCGAAATAAAGCACGCACTGATTGAATTACGGCGAGTAGGATGGTCAGAAAGAGCCATCAAAAAGGTTTTCCTGAAACAACTGTTGCCTCTAAAACAAGAAGCCATCCCAGCATTTGTTCAAAATTTGATAAAAGAAGCTGCTATTTTTGCCTCAACTAGCTTTTATCAGTTGATAAGAGTTGACAGTCGCTCTTTAAACCAAGAGAAAGCGACGGCTTTATTGGAGCAAAGTATGAATATGTTAGATTTTCCTGAGGAATTAAGTCACGGGATATTACCTGAACTTTTGCAGAAGATGGATGTGAATTGTCCTCCACACCATCCGTTTTGGCGGTACTTTGCTAAGCTAGTTGATAAGGCTTTTCCAGTTCGAGAATTAGAAGTCAAACGGCCGTTAAACAGACAGGTCCATCAACTGCGCTACCTTATTTCCTATCAGCAGGCTTTTTGGGTACGTCAGCAGTTTGGAAAAGGAAAAACAGACTGGCAGGCTCTAGTAGCCTATTTACGTAGCCTACCTCGGTGGTCTTACCGCTTACGAGAATCTGCCCGCCTACACAATAAACAACTGTTCGGCAAGAAAAATCAGAAGACCTTGCCAGTCAATATGAAGATTTTGATTCATTTTCACAGTGAATTTATCCTAAATCAAGATGGACAATTTGCCTTGATTTTAGAAGAACGACCACATGTCAATGGCGTGGTAAACGGGGCTTCCTTCAATTATGCCAGAGCTAATAATAAGCGCCATAGACAACTTGATATGGCTCCAGTTGGCACGCAGGATCCCGTTTTTCGGAAAGAATTGCTACGCTCAAAGATGGGAGTCTATTTATCGCCTACTCGCTTGCGCCACTACCAAAAAGGAAGAAATGAGGTTGGCTGGGAGCAGTCTTACTTTAATCAGCAAGGAAGTTTTTCCTATGGTGGGCATAGCAGGGCAGCTTGTGTGGCGAATGTGAGGAGACGATTTGCTAAAGATATAGGTCTGAAATGTACCAAAAAACAATTTCATGGTATAATGAAGAGTAAAAATTATTTTTAAAAAGAGAGAGACAAATGAACTTAAAAGATTACATCGCAACAATTCCTAACTATCCAAAAGAAGGTATCGAATTCCGTGACATTAGCCCTTTGATGGCAGATGGAAATGCTTATAGCTATGCAGTACGTGAAATCGTTCAGTATGCGACAGATAAGCAAATCGATATGATTGTTGGGCCAGAGGCGCGTGGTTTCATCGTTGGATGTCCAGTTGCCTTTGAATTGGGAATCGGTTTTGCACCAGTTCGTAAGCCAGGTAAGTTACCACGTGAGGTTATCTCAGCTGACTATGAAAAAGAATATGGTGTAGATACATTGACGATGCATGCAGACGCAATCAAACCAGGACAACGTGTCTTGATTGTCGATGACTTGTTGGCAACTGGTGGTACTGTAAAAGCAACGATCGAAATGATTGAAAAGCTTGGCGGTATCGTTGCTGGCTGTGCCTTCTTGATTGAGCTAGATGATTTGAAAGGCCGCGAAGCAATCGGCGATTACGACTACAAGGTTTTGATGCACTATTAATCTAAGGTTATAGCCAAAACTTATAACTGGTCCTATTTTTATTCTAATTGAATTGCATAGCAGCCTGTCTTATAATAAATATAAGAAAATTGGGAGGTTGCTTATGCCAATTAAAATTGAAAAATCATTACCAGCAGTTGAAATTTTGAGAAAAGAGAATATTTTTGTGATGGATAGTGACCGAGCTAGTCATCAGGACATTCGTCCTATCAAAATCCTTATTCTCAATCTCATGCCACAGAAGATAGTGACGGAGACTCAGTTGCTCCGTCTTTTGGCTAACACTCCTTTACAGCTAGAGGTTGAATTTCTCTACATGGCTAGTCACGAGTCCAAAAATACACACTCGGACCATTTGAAGCAGTTTTATAAGACTTTTGAGCAGGTCAGGGATAGCTATTTTGATGGGCTCATCGTGACAGGAGCACCAGTTGAAAACTTACCTTTTGAGGAAGTTGATTACTGGCAAGAACTTACTCAAGTTTTTGATTGGTCAAAAACACATGTTTATTCAACATTGCACATTTGTTGGGGTGCACAGGCTGGTTTGTATGCACGCTATGGTGTACCCAAACACAGTATGTCTCGAAAACTATCAGGCGTATATTGTCAAGAAGTGACTAATCCAACTAGCCCTCTTATGCGTGGATTTGACGATGAATTTCGTTCGCCACACTCCCGTTATACGGAAGTAAGAGAAGCAGATATTGCCCATCTGAGTGGGTTGACGATTTTATCACAAGGTCCAGAAGTTGGTCTATCCATTTTAGCCAGCAAGGATTTAAGAGAAATTTATAGTTTTGGACATTTAGAGTATGATAGGGATACCCTAGCTAAGGAATACCAACGTGATTGTATAGCTGGAAAAAATCCCCATTTACCGGAAAATTATTTCAAAGAAGATGACCCTACAAGCAAACCATCTCTCTCTTGGAATTTACCAGCAGCACAATTCTTTACCAACTGGGTGAATTATGCTGTCTATCAAGAAACTCCATACGACTGGCATATCTTTGAACAATCAGCCCAGTCAGCTAGTCTTTAAAGGGGAAGTATGAACTATTCACAGCAATTTCGTCAGGGACATTTGGTCCTGCCAGCAGCAATATTATTCCACTATCAAGAGCTTTTTCCGTCGGCAGATGATTTTTTGATTTGGCAGTTTTTCTTTTATCAAAATTCTTCGGCTATCGAATCATTAGCGCCTAGTGAGATTGCTCAAGCTACTGGTAAAACAGTTGCCCAGGTCAATCAAGCTATTGAAAATCTCCAAGATGCTGGACTCTTAGAATTTAAGACAATCAGTATTGCTGGTGAAATTGAAATGATATTCGATGCGCTTCCTGCTTTTGAAAAATTGGATGCTCTGTTAACTCCAAAACAGGCAGTTGAGATTGTGCAGCAAGAGAATGATTTGAAGACCTTGGTGGGTGATTTTGAACGTGAATTGGGCCGCTTTTTATCGCCGTTTGAAATCGAAGATTTGCAGAAGACTATTGAGGATGACAAAACTTCGATTGATTTGGTTCGTGCAGCCTTGAAAGAAGCTGTTTTTAACAACAAAACAAATTGGAAATACATCCAAGCTATTCTACGAAACTGGCGCCGTGAGGGAATTACTACAGTTGCGCAAGTAGAAGCGAAAAATGCAGAAAGAGAAATTCAGACTCCTAAGAATGTGACTGTTTCAAGTGACTTTCTTGATGCAATGGATCTCTGGAAAGATTGATATGGAAACAAAATTATCTAAAAGGCTGGAAACAGTCGCAAGTTTTGTCCCACAAGGGGCACGTCTAGTTGATGTAGGGAGTGACCATGCTTATCTCCCTCTTTTTTTGGTAGAGCAGGGGCGTATTGATTTTGCCATTGCGGGGGAAGTCGTTCAAGGCCCCTATCAGTCAGCGCTCCAGAATGTAGAGCAGGCGGGACAAACAGAAAAAATTCTAGTCCGTTTAGCAAATGGCTTAGGTGCGTTTGAGACGTCTGACCAGATGACTGCCGTGACCATAGCAGGTATGGGAGGACGCTTGATTGCAGAAATCTTAGAAGCAGGAAAAGAAAAGCTTGCGACCATTGAACGGTTGATACTCCAGCCAAATAATCGTGAAGATGATGTGCGTCGATGGTTGGAAAAAAATGGTTTTAGATTGGTTGCTGAAAAGATTCTGGAAGAAAATGGCAAGTTATATGAAGTCCTCGTTGCAGAATCAGGACAGATGAGATTATCAGAAGTTGAACATCGTTTTGGTCCCTATCTACTAGAGGAGGCTTCACCAGTTTTCGTCAAAAAGTGGAGAAGAGAACTTGAAAAATTAAGTTTTGCTTTGGAACAAGTTCCATCTGAACGCCAAGGTGACCGCTTTGCCATTTCCCAAAAAATCCAACAAATTCAGGAGGTACTCCATGTTAGCTAGTCAGGTTATTGAGCGCTATCAAGCCTTTTGTCTCCCTTCTTTGGCTATGGAAGGCGATGTCAAAGGGCTGCAAATTGGTACCCTTAATAAAGAGATTCAACGTGTCATGGTGGCTCTGGATATTCGTGAGACAACAGTGGCAGAGGCGATTGATAAAAAGGTGGATTTGATTATCGTCAAGCACGCTCCGATTTTTCGTCCTATAAAGGATTTGGTGGCTGACAATCCGCAAACTAAAATGTATCTTGATTTGATTAAGCATGATATTGCAGTCTATGTCAGTCATACAGATATTGATGTGGTTGAGGGTGGTCTCAACGACTGGTTCTGTGAACTATTAGAAATTCAAGATACTACCTACTTGATTGAAACTGCCGAGGGGCAGGGGCTTGGTCGTGTGGGGACAATAGCAGAGCAGACCTTGGAGGATTTGGCTTTGAAAGTCAAGTCTGTCTTTGGTCTAGATGCTGTCCGTCTAGTGACCTATGGGCATCAAGCCAAGCAGTATGTCAGCCGTGTAGCCATCTGTGGAGGCAGTGGTGGTTCCTATTACCATGAGGCTCTTGCCAAGGGAGCAGATGTTTACATCACAGGCGATATTTACTACCATACGGGTCAGGATATGCTGACCCAGGGCTTGCTGGCTATTGATCCAGGCCATCATATCGAAGCCTTGTTTATCAAGAAAATTGCTGAATTGTTGGAAACATGGAAGGCAAATGAAGGTTGGGATGTCGAAATTCTACCTTCAACTGTTTCAACCAATCCGTTTAGACATTTGTGATAAATTAATCAGTACCTAATTATGGAAAGACCAAGACGACATTTAATGTAGTTTTAGGTCTTTTATTTTTTAGATATTTTCTTATTTATTTAAGTGAAAAAGCTTGAATTTTATAATAAATTAGGGTATCTTAATTTATAGGATATGCAAGATTAAACAGGATAGGATGTTAGTTATGACTTGGTTTACTAATCAGTCTGTAGTTCTACAGGCTTTGCTAGGTGGTTTATTCACATGGTTTTGTACGATTATGGGATCTGCCGTTGTATTTTTCTTTAAGACAGTTAGTCGTCGTTTGCTAGACACCATGCTAGGCTTTGCAGCTGGTGTTATGATTGCGGCTTCTTTTTGGTCTTTATTAGCCCCATCAATTGAGTATGCTGAAAGTTCATACGGCAATTTGGCTTGGATACCAGCAGCAGTAGGTTTTGCAGCAGGTGGTATTTTTTTACGCTTGGTAGATGCCTGGGTTCCGCATTTACATTTGGGAAATGATAAAGACAAGGCAGAAGGCGGTGGTGAGAAGGAGAGAAAAAATCTATCCAAAACAGCCCTGCTCTTCTTAGCCATTACAATTCACAATATTCCTGAAGGCTTGGCGGTCGGTGTGACATTTGGTGCACTTGCTTCTAACTATAGTCCAGCAGCTTTTATTGGTGCAATCGGCCTTGCTATTGGGATCGGTATACAAAATATTCCTGAAGGGGCAGCCTTGGCTATTCCAATTCGTACAGACGGTGCATCTAGGTGGAAAGCTTTTTACTGGGGATCAATGTCAGCAATTGTCGAGCCGATTGCAGCAGTCATCGGTGCTTTTGCGGTTACCTTTATGACACCTATTTTACCTTATGCCCTCTCCTTTGCGGCAGGAGCCATGATTTTTGTCGTCGTAGAAGAGCTCATTCCAGAGTCGCAGACAAATGGCAATACGGATATTGCAACTCTGGGCTTAATGGCCGGTTTTATCATCATGATGATTTTGGATGTTGCCTTAGGATAATTTGTTAAAGTCTGTTGTTACAGGCTTTTTTCTTATGACAATATCTTTAAAAATATGGTATAATGAACTGATATTAATTTAGGGAAGGTACTCTTATATGAAAGGTATTATTCTAGCTGGTGGGTCAGGTACACGCTTGTATCCTTTAACGCGCGCAGCTTCAAAACAGTTGATGCCAATTTACGATAAACCAATGATTTATTACCCATTGTCAACACTTATGTTGGCTGGAATCAAAGATATTTTGATTATTTCAACTCCGCAAGATCTTCCACGTTTTAAGGATATGTTAGGAGATGGTTCTGAACTTGGAATTTCACTTTCATATGCAGAACAACCGAGTCCAGATGGTTTGGCGCAAGCCTTCATTATCGGTGAAGAATTTATCGGTGATGACAATGTTGCCTTGATCCTTGGTGATAACATCTACCACGGCAATGGATTGACCAAGATGTTGCAACGTGCAGCCAGCAAAGAAAAGGGAGCGACTGTCTTTGGTTACCAAGTAAAAGACCCAGAACGTTTTGGTGTTGTTGAGTTTGACGCAGATATGAATGCCATCTCTATCGAAGAAAAACCTGAAGAGCCAAAATCGAATTTTGCTGTTACTGGTCTTTATTTCTATGACAATGATGTTGTGGAGATTGCGAAAAATATCAAGCCTTCACCTCGTGGCGAGTTGGAAATCACAGATGTCAACAAGGCTTACTTAGAACGCGGCGACTTGTCTGTTGAGCTTATGGGCCGTGGATTTGCTTGGTTGGATACAGGTACGCATGAAAGCCTCTTGGAAGCTGCACAGTACATCGAAACGGTTCAACGTTTGCAAAACGTTCAAGTGGCTAACTTGGAAGAAATTGCCTACCGCATGGGCTATATTACAAAAGAACAAGTCCACGAATTAGCACAGCCACTTAAGAAAAATGAATACGGACAATACTTGCTCCGTTTGATTGGAGAAGCCTAATGACAGAAAACTTTTTCGGTAAAACACTAGCAGCTCGCCCAGTTGAAGCTATTCCAGGAATGTTAGAATTCGATATTCCTGTTCATGGCGACAACCGTGGCTGGTTCAAGGAGAACTTCCAAAAGGAAAAAATGTTGCCTCTAGGCTTCCCTGAAAGCTTCTTTGCAGAAGGAAAATTGCAAAATAATGTTTCCTTCTCTCGCAAAAATGTTCTTCGTGGTCTTCACGCAGAGCCTTGGGATAAATATATCTCCGTAGCGGACAGCGGTAAGGTTTTGGGAACTTGGGTCGATCTTCGTGAAGGCGAAACCTTCGGTAATACCTATCAAACAGTTATCGATGCTTCAAAAGGTATCTTTGTTCCACGTGGCGTTGCCAACGGTTTCCAAGTTTTGTCAGATTTCGTGGCTTACAGCTACTTGGTCAACGACTACTGGGCTTTGGAACTCAAGCCTAAGTATGCCTTCGTCAACTACGCTGACCCTAGCCTCGACATCCAGTGGGAAAACCTAGAAGAAGCAGAAGTTTCAGAAGCAGATGAGAATCACCCACTCCTCAAGGACGTTAAGCCTTTGAGAAAAGAGGACCTCTAATGTTTCAAGCCTTTTTGGAAATAGCAGAGCAGTTAAACAAGTTAGGACTCACTCCCTTGTTAATGGGCTCAGTTGGTTTGGAAAGGCGCACAGGGAAGGACTGGCAGGCAGGAGATTTAGATATTCATGTTCCAAGTGATCCACGTGGCTGGGAAGCCCCAGACGACGAACGGATTTACCGTGCAGATGAGCTGATTGCCATGATGAATCAACTCGGCTATGTCCTGGTTGACCGTCACGAACATGAATTTCATAAAGATGGCTTATCTGTTGAATTCGGAGGCCTACATTCACTGCCTGAATTTGCTGGTGTAGAGCTAGAAGATTTGGAAGAACTAGAAACAGCAGGTGTTCGCTATTACCTACCGACACTTGGACAATACCTAAAAATCTACCAAGCCTCTTCAAAAGATTCCTACCGTGCAGAAAACAATAATCAAAAAGACTTTGCCAAGATTGCTTACTTGAAGGAAATCTTGAAGTAAAGAAAGCGAGCCAATCGCGATAGTTTCCGCCGTAGTGAAAGCAAGATTACGTTTTACGTAATCTTGCAGGGAAATTTTGAAACCTTAGGTTCAAAATTTAGCCATGAAACCGAAGGTTTGCTGGCGTCCCCACTACCTAAGGAAACTATCAAAATAATAAAAATTCGGAGAAAAAAATGTCTCAATTTAAAAATATTATCGTAACTGGTGGAGCTGGTTTCATCGGTTCAAACTTTGTACATTATGTTTATAACAATCATCCAGACGTTCACGTAACTGTTTTGGATAAACTTACTTATGCTGGTAACAAAGCTAACATTGAAGCCATCCTTGGTGACCGTGTTGAGCTAGTTGTTGGCGACATTGCAGATGCTGAGTTGGTTGACAAATTGGCTGCTAAGGCAGATGCGATTGTTCACTATGCAGCAGAAAGCCACAACGACAACTCCCTCAACGATCCAAGCCCATTCATCCATACCAACTTTATCGGTACTTATACTCTTCTTGAAGCGGCTCGTAAATACGATATTCGTTTCCACCATGTATCGACTGACGAAGTATACGGAGACCTTCCTTTGCGTGAAGATTTGCCAGGTCATGGCGAAGGTCCAGGTGAGAAATTTACTGCAGAAACCAACTACAACCCATCATCACCATACTCATCAACCAAGGCTGCTTCAGACTTGATTGTTAAAGCATGGGTGCGTTCATTTGGTGTCAAAGCAACGATTTCAAACTGTTCAAACAACTACGGTCCATACCAACATATTGAGAAATTCATCCCACGCCAAATTACCAACATCTTGGCAGGTATCAAGCCAAAACTTTACGGTGAGGGTAAAAACGTCCGTGACTGGATTCATACTAATGACCACTCGACTGGTGTTTGGGCAATCTTGACAAAAGGCCGTATGGGTGAAACTTACCTAATCGGTGCTGACGGTGAGAAAAACAACAAAGAAGTGCTTGAATTGATTCTTGAAAAAATGGGTCAACCAAAAGATGCTTATGACCACGTGACTGACCGTGCAGGACACGATTTGCGCTATGCTATTGACGCAAGCAAACTTCGTGATGAGCTTGGTTGGACACCACAGTTTACCAACTTCTCTGAAGGTTTGGAAGAAACAATCCAGTGGTATACAGACAACCAAGATTGGTGGAAGGCTGAAAAAGAAGCTGTTGAAGCCAACTATGCTAAGACACAGGAAGTTATTAAATAAGACTATTAAAGGCTAGGGCTCTTGCCCAAGCCTTTCTTGAAATAAGGAGCAAATATGATTTTAATTACAGGTGCAAATGGTCAGTTGGGTACAGAGTTGCGTTATCTCTTGGATGAGCGTGGTGTTGAGTACGTTGCCGCTGACGTAGCAGAAATGGACATCACGGATGCCGACAAGGTGGATGCCTTTTTTGCAGAAGTTAAGCCAAGCGTTGTTTACCACTGTGCAGCCTATACAGCTGTTGATATGGCAGAAGATGAAGGCAAAGAACTCAACTACAAGATTAACGTAACAGGCTCTGAAAATGTTGCCAAGGCAGCAGCAAAATACGGTGCAACCCTTGTCTATATCTCAACAGACTATGTTTTCAACGGTGATTTGCCAGTCGGTCAAGAGTGGCAAGTAGATGACCAACCAGATCCTCAATCAGAATATGGTCGTACCAAGCGTTTGGGTGAAGAAGCAGTTGAGAAGTTTGCAGACAAGTTCTACACAGTGCGTACGGCTTGGGTCTTTGGTAACTATGGCAAAAACTTTGTCTTCACCATGCAAAATCTTGCTCAAACACGAGACACTTTAACAGTAGTCAATGACCAACACGGTCGCCCAACCTGGACACGCACACTTGCGGAATTCATGGTACACTTGGTGGACACCAAGCAAGCATTTGGTTACTACCATTTGTCAAACGATGCAGTAGAAGATACGACTTGGTTTGACTTTGCTACGGAAATCCTCAAGGATACTAACACCAAGGTATTGCCAGTGGATTCTAGCCAATTCCCAGCCAAGGCAAAACGTCCATTCAACTCAACCATGAGCTTGGACAAGGCAAAGACGACAGGCTTTGTCATCCCAACTTGGCAAGAAGCTTTGGAAGCATTCTATAAACAAGAAAAGAAATAGTCTACAGGAGATGTGTATGAAAAAGAAAGCGATTGTTAAGCCGTTGTTGACGTCAGCAATCCTTCTTGCTTTACTAGGAAGTGCTATATTACCGTCCGGATCTGTTCCAGTTGTAGCAGCAGAGACAAGTCAAGGTACGACCTATCATTTAACTGATGATGAAAAAGTTGCCGTACGTGAATATATTCAAGCTAAAATGACTATCGATATGCAAGAATATAGATTGGCGTTTCTTGAGGGAATGATGGAAGAAATGGCATCGGGTAGTGCTGAAGCTGCATGGGATGAAGAAATTGCAGACTTGAAGGCAAGCTTAACAGCAGAGCAAGTTGTTGTTTTAGATGAACTTAAAGCAAATTTAATTGGTAGCATAGCTCAACATTATCATTACTTATTTGAGACACTTACAGTCGCTGGAAAAAGCGGAAGAGAAGAAGCAGCGGCTATAGTTTCTAAGTACGAGTCTGAAGATGATGCAAGTACTCCTGAAGCCGAGTTGGCTGCATTGAAATACGCTAGAGAAGTTATCGTTGAACTACTGAATAAAGAGTCGGCAGCGATTGATAATTATATTGCTTATGCAGAAGCAACTGGACAAGAATTAGCTGGATTGTTGGAAAGTGGAAACTCTAATTTAGAATCTATTACATCTGCAACTATAGGATATGGTCAAGCTCTTGCAACTGCTTCGCAACCAAAATTTCCGTATGATTTTTCAGAAATAGACCGACAGATTGCAGAACTAACTGCTAGTCTACAATCAAAAGTCGAGGATAAAAGTACAGCTAATATTGAAAATACTGGGGCACAAACAAGTCAAAGCGTTTCAAATGACTCAAATGATTTGCAAGATGTTTCAGGTCAAGTGGATGGTCAGATTTCTGATGTAGCTACAGGAAAAGGTAGTATTTCCGAAGCAGATAAGAAAAAGGTTATACCAAATGATAAAGCTAAGGTACTACCAAAAACCTCAGGGAAATCTGGTCTTCCATTAACTGTACTAGGACTCATAATAATTTTTGCTGGTTGGCTATTGACAAAGAAGCAAGAAGAAAAATAAAGGATTAGTGTAATTACATCTATTTTGAGAAATATAGTTGTTTTTACATGTGAAATACATAAAGGAGATATTTGTGAAAAAAAGAACGTTGTTATTTCTTTCTTTGTGTGCATCCGCGTTGAATGCTCAGCTTGTTCAAGCGGATATGGTAAATGCCCCATCTAGTCAAGTTTCTTCATCTCAGGTTGCTGAAACTGGCGGGCAGCTATCTGTCGTTGATGAGGCTGGTCAGATTAAAGCTATTCTATCGAACATTCAAGGGGAAATTATTGGTGTTACAGCCCAGTTTAGCTCTGAAACAAATAGCGGCATTACTGTCACATTCTCAATGGATGAGCAGGGGAGATACGTAGCGGTTTTGGATCGGTCTACATTTGCGGAGGAAGACCAAGTCTTTTCGCTGAAGTTAACAGCACAATTAACAGATGGAAGTTTTCAGACCTTATCAGATTATAGTTTCGAGTGGAAGAAGGATGTTGTAAGCGCGGCTGAGAAGCCTACTGCTTTGAATAATAGCAATGCAATCTCGTCTAAAATTGAGGAGGAAGCAACTTCGGCTACTACAAGCTCAACGGTTAATTCTAGTTTGACAGCAGGTACAACAAGTAGTACTTCGAATTCGCTGACCAGAAGTTCTTCCAATACGATTGCAGGAAGTTCGAATGGCTCTACAAGTGTTCCAAGTGCTCGAGTCAGTACAGCTTCCAGTTCGGTCAATGTTACACAACCTACAGGCACCATCACAATTGAAAATCGTAACGATGCCCAAGGTACCTTCGATGTTCGTATTACTAATGTTTCGTCACCGAAAGATATAGCAAGTGTTATCTTACCCACTTGGTCACAGTCAGACGATTTACGCTGGTATGAAGCAAAGCGTCAAGCAGACGGAAGTTATAAATTAACTGTCAATAAGAAAGATCATAAATACCGCACAGGTACCTACACGGTTCATCTATATTATAAGGACTCAAGTGGTGGTTTGACAGGTGCAGGTGGTACAACGACTCATTTATCAGAAGTGAAGCCAACAGGTACCATCACAATTGAAAATCATAACGATGCCCAAGGTACCTTCGATGTTCGTGTTACTAATGTTTCATCGCCGAAAGATATAGCAAGTGTTATCTTACCCACTTGGTCACAGACGGATGATTTACGTTGGTATGAAGCAAAGCGTCAAGCAGACGGAAGTTATAAATTAACTGTCAATAAGAAAGATCATAAGTACCGTACAGGTACCTACACGGTTCATCTATATTATAAGGACTCAAGTGGTGGTTTGACAGGTGCAGGTGGTACAACGACTCATTTATCAGAAGTGAAGCCAACAGGTACCATCACAATTGAAAATCGTAACGATGCCCAAGGTACCTTCGATGTTCGTGTTACTAATGTTTCATCGCCGAAAGATATAGCAAGTGTTATTTTACCCACTTGGTCACAGACGGATGATTTACGTTGGTATGAAGCCACTCGTCAATCAGATGGCAGTTATAAGTTAACTGTTAATAAGAAGGACCATAAGTATCGCACAGGTACCTACACGGTTCATCTATATTATAAGGATTCAAATGGTGGTTTGACAGGTGCAGGTGGTACAATAACTCATTTATCAGAAGTGAAGCCAACAGGTACCATCGCAATTGAAAATCGTAACGATGCCCAAGGTACCTTTGATGTTCGTGTTACTAATGTTTCATCGCCGAAAGATATAGCAAGTGTTATTTTGCCAACTTGGTCACAGACGGATGATTTACGTTGGTATGAAGCAAAGCGTCAAGCAGACGGAAGTTATAAATTAACTGTCAATAAGAAAGATCATAAATACCGCACAGGTACCTACACGGTTCATCTATATTACAAGGATTCAAATGGTGGTTTGACAGGTGCAGGTGGTACAACGACTCATTTATCAGAAGTGAAGCCAACAGGTACCATCACAATTGAAAATCGTAACGATGCCCAAGGTACCTTCGATGTTCGTGTTACTAATGTTTCATCGCCGAAAGATATAGCAAGTGTTATTTTACCCACTTGGTCACAGACGGATGATTTACGTTGGTATGAAGCAAAGCGTCAAGCAGACGGAAGTTATAAATTAACTGTCAATAAGAAAGATCATAAATACCGCACAGGTACCTACACGGTTCACTTATATTATAAGGACTCAAGTGGTGGCCTAACAGGTGCAGGTGGAACAACGACTCATTTATCAGAAGTGAAGCCAACAGGTACCATCACAATTGAAAATCGTAACGATGCCCAAGGTACCTTCGATGTTCGTGTTACTAATGTTTCATCGCCGAAAGATATAGCAAGTGTTCTCTTACCTACCTGGTCTCAGTCAGACGATATACGTTGGTATGAAGCCACTCGTCAATCAGATGGCAGTTATAAGTTAACTGTTAATAAGAAAAACCATAAGTATCGTACAGGTACCTACACGGTTCACTTATATTATAAGGACTCAAGTGGTGGCCTAACAGGTGCAGGTGGAACAACGACTCATTTATCAACCCCGTCGGTACAGCGCTCCTACACAGTCTATATTGACCCAGGACATGGAGGGCGAGACTCAGGAGCTTCTTATGGAGGCGTACATGAAAAAAATCTTGCTTTGTCTGTTTCAAATAAGTTGCGTGAAAATCTCTTGAAATATGGAATCAATGTTTTGATGACCCGTACAGGTGATTATGATGTAGACTTCAAAACAGAGAGGTCACGAATGACGAATGCAAGCAACGCAGACTTATTTATTAGTATCCATTTTAATGCGACGGGTGCAGGAGTTTCGAATGCAACTGGTATCGAAACATACTGGTATCAATACGATCCGGAATACCAACCTAAAATTAATAAAGAAATGCATAATAACCCTACTCGTTTAGCTGAAAGTGATATTTTAGCTAACAAGGTTCAGGAGAGTTTAATTAAGGAAACAGGTGCAGTTAACCGTGGCGTAAGAAGAGAAACTTTTGCAGTCCTTCGCGAGACAGCAATTCCTGCTATTCTAGTGGAGCTAGGATTTATGGATAATCCTTCGGAGTTACAAGTTATCAAACAAGATTCTTATCACACTCGTCTTGCGAAAGCATTGGCACAAGGTGTGATGAACTGGTATGGTGCTGTAGAGGGAAAGTAGGAACTGCAGGTACAGGTATTGAAACAGGAAAGCTTTCTAATGATCAGAAAAGTTTCATAGCTAATCTAGTGCCTGCAATTGAGCAAAATTCAAAAGCGAATTCTATCCTTTCTAGCGTCATGTTATCTCAAGCCATCCTAGAAAGTGCATGGGGAACGTCATACTTGGCGACTCATGGGAATAATCTTTTTGGCATCAAAGCGAATGCTGCATGGACGGGGGATACAATTGAAATCATTACCAATGAATACCGTGATGGTGAGAAGAAGCAAGAAAAGCACTTGTTTAGAAAATATAATTCATGGAATGAAAGTGTAGCAGACTATGCTAAGTTCTTTACCTCTACTCCGTGGAGAATAAAAAATTACCAGAGTTTTAGGGAGGCAACTGATTATCAACAAGCGATTCTTGCGTTAAGACAATCAGGATATGCTACTGATCCGAAATATGGTGAAAAATTACGATCAATTATCGAGAATTACAAGCTTTATCTTTTAGATGATTAAGTTTTTTGGATGATTGATGATAAAATAGCCTTGCTCAAAAACGAGCAAGGCTATTTTTATCACTCATATAGATCTGTTAGAGGTCGTTTATCAACGGCACTATTGTATTCTAGTTGTAAGTAGGTTTGGTAAAGTGATAGGCTTGACATGTCTTCAATTTGTTGACCGCTATTATCGATGTTTCCCCAACTAGTAATGATAGGTGCTTCGATTTGCATATCGCTCAAAAATTGTTGGTAAGGTGATCGAGGAATGGCATAGTCGGATTCGGATAAAATATCCATCAAATATGGAACGAGATAGTTTGGGCTAATAGTTGTAGATTCACGTTCCTTAATATCAAAATTAGACCAAATCACAAAAGGGGTAGAATATTTAGCAGCAGGATTATTTTCATCCATAAACTGCGCGTAAAATTCTTGACTCAAACTAGGTTGGTGATCGCCGTACATGACGATGACCGTAGGCTCTTTGTAAGTGCTAAAGAAAGTAATTAAATCAGCAAATGCTTCGTCCGTCTTCTTCATGCTGGTCAAAAATTCTGTTTCAGCTAAGTATTCAGATGTTGAACCATTAATGCTGACTTCACGAGGGTAAATTTCTTCCGTACTTGGATAGCCTCCATGTCCTTGCATAGTGACAACAAAGCTAAATAGTGGTTGGTCTCCTTTTTGGGCATAAAGTTCTTTTATTCCGTTGAATAAGAATTGATCAGATGGCCAGCCGCGATTAATTGTTAGTGGTGCTAAGCTACTAATAGCAGGTTCCGAATCTAAAAAATAAGATTTATTAAACCCTAGTAGAGGATATACTGCATGACGGTTGTAATTATTTCCAGATTGAGGATGTAGAGCCACGGTCTCATAATTTTTATCTTTTAGATAGGATGCAAAACTTGGTCGTTCTTGTGTGATAATCTGTTGATATGGAAATAAATTAGAAGATAGTAAACTGATTGGGTTACTTGTCAGAACTTCATACTCTGTATTAGCTGTTCCGCCTCCAAATACAGAAACGTTTAATGTACCGTGAACAGCATTATCTGTTAAAGCATGTTGGTTTGAAAGTGGATCAGGCTCCATATTTAATCCCTGTAAGTTTGAAAAATCACTCTGTGATTCATTCTGTATAAAGATAATATTAGGCCGGATTGTTTGTTTTTCTGTTTCAGGAGAGTAATTCTCAAGAACTTCATTAAGTTTGGGAACTGAGTATCCGTCAGGCTTAGTTATTTTACTATCTTCATAGAAAGAGGCGAGCGAGAGTGGCAGCCCAAATTGACCGTAGGTCACGTACATTCTCCAGTAGTTCAATGATATATTTGCATTAGAGACGACAGTTTTATTAATCATTGGAACGATTGTTATTAAAGTTATATATCCTAGTAAGATTCTGCTGAAACGTTTCGGCCATTTGAAATCATAACTAGAATAGAACGTTCTAGAAGGTAGAAGTTTTGGTAAATATAATTTAGGGATAAAGAAAAAGAAGGTCAATAAAATATAAGAAAATACCATGCTTTGTAGCATCCGATTGTTGATATTAATCGCTACGCTAGAAGCTACATTTAATCCATCTGTGATTTGAAAAAGATTATAAAATAATAGAGGAGCACCACGGCTGTCAATCAAAAGTTGGTTACTTATACCAATAAATACTGAAGCGGACAGAATTAATAGGCTGGCAAATCGTAGGTTAGTTGTAAAGACCAGTATTAGGTAGAGGACTCCGATAATGATTAGATTGTTCCAAAGACTGTTTGGGGAAAGAGTAGAGAATTGTGAATAGCTATTTTCAATAATAAATAATGAAAAAATGGGAACTAGAAGATAAATCACTGATAGACTAATCGTTTTGAAGGCTTTAGAGATATGACCTCGGAGTTGTTTGTATCCCAAAAGACTAAAAAATATCAGGTAAGTCAGTGCAACTAATAGCTGTTGAGTTTCCATTTTATTAAAACTGGAATTAAATAGTACTAGTTCGTTGCGATATAAACGTGGGAATGTAAAAGTAGTGAATATATATTGAGTGATTAATAATATTGTTAAGATGCTGATATGTCTTCTCTTGATTCTCCGTGTTGATCCATTTAAGATAAAGCATGATAGGCCTAAAGCAAGAACTATTAAGTGGAGATACCAAAAATGATTATCTTTAGTTATCCGTAAAGTATAGGGAAGTTCAATAAAGGCTAAATTTTTATATTTATCTCCAGTTGATGTGTCAACGGATTCAACCAATTGTCCACCAACTTTAATTTTTACAATAGTCGGATTTTCACTAACAAAGTATTCAAATGATAAGGTTCTTACAGAAGAGGATGATTTAATTATGAGTGAATTTTCCTCACCTAGAGAAGAGAAGTTAGGAATTAAATCAGCATCATTGATTCCCCATTGGTTTTCTATAATTTCTGATGAATGAATATAGCGTCCATTTATTTGGATGCTGTCGATTACTTGGTTTGGTTGTTCTGCGATTATTTCTATAGTTCCATCATTTTTGGTAGAACCTAATTCGTTTTGAATGAGATGTGCATAGAGAAAAAAACTTCCAATCAATCCGATGGAGATTAGTATGTGAATAAGCTGTTTGATTAATTTCATATTTATTAACAATTCTAAGTTTTATATTTTTATGTAAAAGCCAGTACATATTATATCAAATTTTTCTTATTAACTCAAAATTTGTTTTTATCTATACTGTGGAGTTAGAAGTGTAGAAAAAGAAAAGGCTTTATAGCCAAACTAGGATAGAATTAGGAAAAAAAACTAAAAAATGGTATAATGAAAAGAACTGCAATTTGATGGAGAGGATTCATGAAACACGTTTTTATTATCGGTAGTCGTGGACTGCCAGCAAAATATGGTGGCTTTGAGACCTTTGTCCAACAATTGGTCAGTCACCAGCAATCTGAGAAGATTCATTACCATGTGGCTTGTTTATCGGATACAAGTCATCATCAACATTCGACCTACTTAGGTGCAGATTGCTTCACCATTAATCCACCAAAACTTGGACCGGCTCGTGTGATTGCTTATGATATGATGGCGATCGCTTATGCCCTTAAAATCATTAAGGAACAGCAGATAGAGAGACCAATTTTCTATATCTTGGGAAATACCATAGGTGGCTTCATAGCACCTTTTGCGAAAAAGATTCACTCTGTTGGAGGTATCTTGTTTGTCAATCCAGATGGTTTGGAATGGAAACGGGCCAAGTGGGCTAAGCCAGTCCAGAGGTATCTAAAATTTTCTGAAAAAATGATGGTCAAATATGCTGATTTGATTATTGCTGATAATGAGGGAATTGAGGATTATATTCAATCTGAATACTTAGCTACCAATACACGCTTTATTGCCTATGGTACAGATTTAAGTCCGACTAAGTTAACAAAAGAATCTGAACAAGTTCGCCAATATTTTACAAATTGGGACATTAAAGAGAAAGAATTTTATCTGATTATCGGTCGTTTTGTACCTGAGAATAACTATGTGACAGCAATTAGGGAGTTTATGGCAAGCAACACGAGACGTGATTTAGTCATCGTTGCAAACCATGAAGGCTCTGCCTATTTTCAAAAATTGAAAGATGAGACAGGCTTTATATCCGATAAGCGGATTAAGTTCGTAGGAACAGTATATGACCAAGAACTACTTAAATATCTGCGCCAAGAATGTCGAGCTTATATTCATGGACATGAAGTTGGAGGAACCAATCCTAGTCTCCTAGAAGCGCTGGCGCAAACCAATGAAAATTTGGTTTTAGGTGTCGATTTTAACCGCAAAGTTGCCCTAGAAAGTGCTCGGTATTGGAGTAAGGAGTCAGGTAGCCTGAGTCAATTAATTAACCAAATTGATGAGAATGCTGAAGCGGTGGAATTAGGAGAAATTGCGAAAAAACACATGAAGGATGAATACACCTGGGAAAAAATCGTCCAAGAGTACGAGGAATTATTTTTACAATGAAAGTAAACATACTCATGTCGACCTACAATGGTCAACAGTTCTTAGCTGAGCAAATTCGCTCTATCCAAGAACAGACTTACACAGACTGGACACTATTTATTCGTGATGATGGTTCCAGTGATCGAACAAGAGAGCTTATTAAAGATTTTGTTGAACAAGATCAGCGAATTCATTTCATAGATGTTGAGACAGATGAAAATCTCGGTGTCATCAAAAGTTTTCATAGGCTAGTTCATTATGATACTGCTGATTTCTATTTTTTCAGTGACCAAGATGATGTTTGGCTACCAAATAAACTGGAAGTTAGCCTGAAAAAAGCACAAGCCTATCCAACAAATTTGCCATTGATGGTTTATATGGACCTCAAAGTTGTCAATCAAAATCTAGAGGTTATGGCAGAAAGCATGGTAAAATCTCAATCTCATCATGCCAATACGGAATTGGTGCAAGAGTTGACTGAGAATACTGTGACTGGCGGTGTCGCCATGATTAATCATCATCTTGCTGAAATGTGGCAAGTAACTGAGGATATTTTGATGCATGATTGGTATCTGGCCCTGCTTGCGTCAGCCTTTGGAAATTTGGTATTTATTGATCAACCAGGGGAGCTGTACCGCCAGCATTCTGATAATGTTTTAGGAGCTCGAACTCTCTCAAAACGCTTTAAAAAATGGATTCGCCCTCATATTTTATTTGCTGTCTATTGGGATTTGATAAAAAATAGTCAAAAACAAGCCCGCCACTTACTACAAATGCCTCTATCTCAGTCAAATAGAGAATTAATTGAAGCATTTGTAACCATTATGGATAAACCAATGCTTGAACGATTCAGGATTTTAAGAAAATATGGATTGAGGAAAAATAAGGCTTTCCATACATTGGTATTTATAACACTCATTATTACAAAATTTGCTTATAAGGAATAGTTATGAACTTATTGAATAGAGAAAACCAGATTCTTTTGAAAGAAATGGTAAAAACTGATTTTAAACTGCGTTATCAAGGTTCTTTGATTGGACACCTATGGTCGATTTTGAAACCGCTAATGCTATTTACAATTATGTACTTAGTATTTGTACAATTTTTACGTTTTGATGATGGGACACCTCATTATGCAGTAAGCTTACTGCTTGGTATGGTTACTTGGAACTTTTTTACTGAAGCAACCAACATGGGAATGATGTCCATTGTTTCTCGTGGAGATTTGTTGCGTAAATTGAATTTTTCGAAAGAAATTATTGTCTTTTCTTCAGTTGCAGGAGCTGCAATTAATTACGCCATTAACTTAATGGTTGTGTTTGTATTTGCTGCTATTAACGGGGTTCCCTTTACTTGGTCCGTTTTAGTTATAATCCCACTGTTTTTTGAATTGGCATTACTAGCAACAGGTATAGCTTTCATCCTATCTTCTTTATTTGTAAGATTTAGAGATATTGGTCCAATTTGGGAAGTGTTCTTACAGGCTGGATTGTATGCGACACCAATTATTTATTCATTGACATTTATTTTACAGCGTGGGCAAGTAACATTTGCTAAATTGATGATGTTGAACCCTGTTGCACAAATTATTCAAGACTTGAGACATTTTATTGTTTATTCTGGGAATACTACAGTTAGTGAATTGATTGAAAATCCTGTTATTGTGGCAATTCCGTATATTCTTCCAGTCGTTGTTTACCTATTGGGTATAACTGTGTTTAGAAAAAATGCCAAAAAGTTTGCGGAGATTTTGTAATGGTAAAAAATAATAATAATATTGCTGTAAAAGTAGAACATGTTAGCAAGAGTTTTAAGCTTCCAACGGAGAGTAGTCAGAGTCTAAGAACTACTTTAGTCAATTTATTTAAAGGGATTAAAGGCTACGTAGAGTATAATGTTTTGCAGGATATCAGTTTTGAAGTTGAAAAAGGGGACTTTTTTGGAATTGTTGGTCGCAATGGTTCTGGTAAGTCGACACTGTTAAAAATTTTATCTCAAATATATGTTCCTGAAAGAGGGACTGTAGCTGTGGATGGTAAATTAGTTTCTTTTATTGAACTTGGTGTTGGTTTTAATCCGGAACTAACTGGTAAGGAAAATGTATACCTAAACGGTGCGATGTTAGGATTTACTGCAGAAGAAATTGATGCAATGTATGATGATATTGTTGAATTTGCGGAATTAAGTGAATTCATGAATCAAAAGCTAAAAAATTATTCTAGTGGTATGCAGGTACGTTTAGCCTTTTCAGTTGCCATTAAAGCTCAAGGAGATATTCTGATACTTGATGAGGTTCTAGCAGTCGGTGACGAGGCCTTTCAGCGTAAATGTAATGATTATTTTCTAGAGCGTAAAAAAAGTGGAAAAACGACCATTCTTGTCACCCATGATATGGGAGCTGTGAAAAAGTATTGTAATAAAGCTCTTCTTATAGAGAAAGGATACGTCAAGGCATTAGGAGAACCTGATGATGTAGCTAATCAATACAGTTTTGATAATGTGCTTGCCTCAATAAGCGAAGTTACAGAAAACGAAGAACCTCTGCATCAGAGTGATATTGTAAAAGATTTGCAGATTAACTTGGTCTCAAAAAATCAAATTGAACCAGATGAATCAATTGAAATCGAGTTTAGATATACGGTTTTAGAAGATATTGAAACACATGTTGCATTTACATTTTTAGATTTAGAACGTCATTTTGATGTATATAACGACAATTCTATGGATTTAAAAACGTTTGGCAAAGGCGAGAAGTTTTTCCGAGTGAAATGTAAGCTACCTTCAATTAATCAGGCAAAATTAAAAATGGCGGTGTCAGTACGAAATAGTAATAAGCAGCCGTTATTATTTGCCAAGACTTCTGACACACCAGCTATTTTTATTAGTAGGAAGTTTAGTACTGATAATATTGCAGAGGAAGACGCAGCAACCGGGTTTATTCAGAGAAATAGCCAATGGGAACTACTAGAATAATAAAATATAACGGAGGCAGAATGTCGCGTTTGTTGGTATATGTTCACTATAATAAATATAATGTTGTCAGTGAATATATTTATTATCAATTAAAGTCGATACGAAGTATTTATTCAGACATAGTTTTTGTTTCTAACAGCCATGTTTCAAAGGACATAGTACAATATTTACAGTCGGAACGACTGATTGATTTTTTTATCCAAAGAGATAATATTGGTTATGATTTTGCGGCATGGAAAGAAGGGCTGAATCAGGTAACATTTTATCAATATGATTCGGTAACTCTGATGAATGATACATGTTTCGGCCCCCTCTGGAACCTAGAGGATTATTATAGTCAATTTGACAGTGATGTTGATGTAGATTTTTGGGGGATGACCAATCACTTAGAGACAAAAATAGATAGTGTAGTTGTCCCGGAACATTTACAGTCATATTTTATGGTATTTAAAAAACGAATCTTGCAGAGTCAAGCATTTGTTGGTTTTTGGTCATCGGTAAGTGAGTTAACAGATATTCAAGATGTTATAAAATTATATGAGAGCCAATTGACAAAAATACTTTTATCAGAGGGCTATAGCTATAAGTGTGTATTAGATACGTCCATTTGTTGTAAAAGCCTTGAAAATAGCAACATTACACTAGAATATCCAGAAGTTATACTTAAAAATAATGTTCCATTCATAAAAATAAAGAGTTTTACCGAATATCCAGACAGAATATATTCTTTATTACATCTTATTAGGATGAAAACGAAATATCCAGTTGAATTAATCGAGAGGCATTTGAGGCAGATAATTATTCCGGGTACGAGTTTTATTCCTCAAATACGGGTTTCGCAAACAACAGAAACCGCTCGTTATTCGACATCGGTGCTTCTTCGTATTCACATAGAATCAGTGTCTATTTTTGAAGAGTATATTGAAGAGTTATGCAAAATAGCCGATAGGTGCCAGTTACTAATAACATTGCCAGAAACTGATTTTTCAAATAATTTTAGTATAGTTGAGAGATATTTATTCACCTACCAATTGAGAGCACAGATTGTAAAACTCACAGATGAATTGCATTTTTTTGAAATAGTAAATAACTATATGGGAGATGCCAAATATCTTGCTCATATAACTGTCAAACAAACAAACGAAATAAAATATTCTGTAGAGGATATTATTGACAGGTATCAGTTGAGGAAAATGTTTTTTACATCATTTGATGCAGTGATTTCTAATTTTGAATCACAATCTAATTTGGCTGTAGTTATTCCAGACTTAACAACTAATCAAAGATATGATAGAAAAAGCCTTCGTGAGGCCAATCCAGAACTTATTCGTCAATTGAATATACTCTATGAATCACTTGCGAGAACTAAGAAAGTTAATTTTTATAAAGTGCCTTATATAATCGGAGAAGAAGTAAGTTGGTATTGGATAAAAACAGAACACTATAAAAAGATTGAGGAGAAATTTAGAAACATTGATTTTTCAAAAGAAGATAGATTATTGCTGGTTCCAATATTATTTATTTATAGCGCGTGGGATTTATCAAATGATTATGCAGTGGTCGAGAATACTGAAAATGTGAGTCCAATATTGGAAAAGATTAGTTTTTCCAGCGAAAGGGAATTGCGTTTGATTATTGAAGAGAAGGAATTTTTACAAATTGGACTGAGAAGGACACTAAAGATAATATCTGTTGGGATTGTGAGTGTGTTTAAGATGATAAAGAAATCTCTATTAAAAAATTAGGGATAACGGATGACAAACAAGGGGAAGATAGTGTGAAGAGCAAAATAGTATCACCAAAAACAATATTTATTTGGAATTTATTAGGAAGTATTTCTTCAGCAGCAATATCAATATTTTTATTGTTACTAGTAACACGTTTGTTGACGGAATTAGAGGCTGATATTTTTAGTTTTGCTTATGCAGTAGCAAATCTTTTTGTAATCATTGCTAGTTTTCAGGTAAGAGATTATCAAGCGACTGATGTTTCGAAAAAGTTTTCGTTTAGCCAGTATCTTGCAACAAGGCTTATAACAATCACTATTATGCTATTACTTGCCTTAAGCTATATTTTTCTGTCTAAATATGAATTTCAAAAATCTGCTTGTATTTTCCTAATATGTTTGTATCGTGGAAGTGATGCTCTATCGGATGTTTTTCAAGGATTGTTCCAACAAAATGCTAGGCTAGATATTGCAGGTAAATCACTTTTTTTGAGAAACTCTATTGTGATTTTGACATTTGGACTTGGTTTGTTTATAACCAATAACCTGCTACTCTCATTAATCTATCTAGTAATTGGCTCATATTTATTTGTTTTCTTTTTTGATGTTCCGAATTTGTTTCAATTTACGAGGATTATCAAAGAAGAAATTAATTTGAAAGCCATTAAAAATATATTATTAGAATGCTTGCCGTTATTTATTAATGCATTTTTACTTGTTACTATCTATAATCAACCTAAATATGCTCTCAATACTTTTTTTGAGAGAGGTGTTATAGGAACAGGTGTTCAAAGAGATTTTAACATTTTATTTATGCCTGTTTTTTCAATGAATATTTTATTGATTTTGTTTAGACCCATGATAACTCAGTTGGCAATATATAGAAGAGCTGGGGACTATAATCAATTTAAACAATATCAGAAGCGTATCGTTAAAATGGTTGTCGGGTTGGCTGTGTTAGTTTTGGTTGGGGGAATGGTATTGGGGATTCCGGTATTAAATATTCTCTATGGAACGAATCTTAATAAATACTGGCTAAGCTTTATTATAACAATGCTTGGGGGAATTGCGAGTACCTTTGCAACCATTTGTGATAACATGCTTACTGTTTTGAGGAAGCAAAAGTATCTCGTAATTTCATTTGCAGTTTCTTGTTTATTATCCATATTGATTTCTAATCCACTGGTAGAATATTATGGAATATTGGGGGCAGCTATTGCTTTTGTTAGTTCGATGTGGACTTGGTTTTTAATTTCTTTAGTAATATATCTAAAATTGCAAAAACATTTGAATTGGGAAGTACAAGAATGAAGATAGAAAAATTATTTTTAAGGTTAGCAATCCCCTTTTTGTTAATTTCAATATTTGTTATGCCTGTGACAAAGGTTCCTGATGAAGCAACACATGCTTTTATGTCGTGGAATATATTATTTGATTCTCCGACAAGTAGAGATACAGAGGCAATGAATGAATTACGGACAGCAGATTTTACGTATTCAGAACCGGAGATTCATGCAGTTGATTCTACAGAATATTCAAACCTTTTTACCAAAATTCGTGATTTTTCAAAGGATAAATTATCTATCGATTTTTCACTGAAATCGTTAATGAGTACACCTCAGCTAATTGGTCTAGTTGTAGGTAAATTGATTTATCCGTCATATGGTATGATGGTCACTATAGGGCGCCTTTTTAATACAATAGTCTATATTATAGGTATCTACTATTTGATAAAAAAAATAAAGTATGGGAAGATGACGCTGTTTTTTGTCTCGCTTTTACCTATGATGATTCAGCAGGCTGGTTCACTGTCTTATGATGTGGTGAACTATCTGGCTGTTGTTGCATTTTTTGTTTTTTATGTTAACTTATTGGTAGACAAGGTGCTGACCACCAGGAAATTTATTAATTTAATATTATTATCCTTGCTATTATATTTAACAAAAGCAAATAATATTTTACTTTTGGCACTATTGTTTTTTGTTGATTTTGAATTTGAAGGTGTCTTATCTAAGTTTAATTCGATTTTAAAATGGATTCAAAAGAGAAGATTACCAATTCTTATTTTGGGATTAGGACTAGTTTTACTTGTTAGCTATCTATTCCTACATAATAGAGGTGGTGTCGTGCACTTTGTTAAAGTGATGATAAACAGTTTATTTATCAACAATAGAAATGATCATCTTAATGGTATTTTAACGGTTGGTATTTTTGGTTATTTTGGCTGGTTTGTCACTCAATTACCTCTTTGGTTAATTTTCATAGATATTTTCATTTTTACGTTATTATTGTTTAATGATGGAAATTTAAAGATAAGTAAAACAGAAGGTCTTGCTTCGTTATTTGTACTCCCTGTTCAGGTAGCTATCATTGTAGCGGGCATGTATTTTGCATGGACACCGACAGCTATTGGACCAAATGCAATAATTTCTCAGGGGGCACAAGGAAGATACTTTACTCCGTTTTTAGTCTATCTATTTCCGGCATGTTTAATATTAAAAGAGCAGGTAAGTGTATCGGTAAAACAGAAATATTTGATACGGTTGATCACTGGCACAGTAGTCATTAACTTTATCATGTATCTATTTTTGATAGTGGATTATTATTGGTTGTAAGAAGATAGTGGAAGAGGGAAACGTGAATATATTATTTACATTGAATGATGCTTTTGTTCCGCAAGTAGCAGCTTGTATGGGCTCAATCATGCGAACATTAAACGAAGACGATACATGCCATTTTTATCTTTTCTCAGATGGTATTAGTCAACAGAATAAAGAAAAACTTCATCAATTTGTTACCGACGGAGGAAATAAATTGACAATCGTTGAATTGGAAAACTTGGAATCATATTTTGATTTTGAAGTTGACACAAATGGTTGGGCTTCGGTTGTACTTGCAAGATTACTTGTAGATAAATTACTGCCCGAAGAAGTTGATAGAATCATCTATTTAGATGGAGATACTTTAGTTTTAGAAAATATTCGGGAGCTATGGGAAGTAGATTTGGAGGGGAAAGTCCTTGGAATGTGCCCAGAACCGACAGCTTCGTCTGAGAGAAGAGAAGGCTTAAATTTGGGTACGTATACATATCATAATGCGGGAGTTCTTCTAATCGATTTGAAACGGTGGCGTTCAAAAAGTATAGGAACAATTATTTTTGGGTATTATAAAGAAAAAAATGGAGAGCTTTTTGCTAATGATCAAGATGCACTGAATGGAGCGTTGAAAGAAGAGATAAAAACACTCTCAATCACTTATAATTATTTTAATATTTTTGATGTTTATCCATATCGTACATTGGAAAAATTAAGTAGGCCTTCAACGTTTATTTCAAAAGAAGAATTTGTAAAAATTCGTAAGCAACCACGTATTGTTCATTTTTTAGGCGAAGAACGTCCATGGAGAATCGGGAATAAACATCGATTTAGAGAGGACTATGTTTCTGCATTAAATCAGACGCCATGGAAAGGTACTCAATTTGAGAGTGGTTGGCAGCTTTACTTTTTCTGCTTTAATCTTTTTAACATGGTTATGAAGCCTTTTCCTATGTTGCGCTATAAAATTATTACAGTCTTAATTCCTGTATTCATGAAATATAGGAAAATTAGATTACAAAAAGGAGTCTAGGTGTGAAGTTTTCCGTTATTATCCCAGCGTACAATGTTGCTGATTATCTGGAAGAATGTGTGTATAGTGTACTGAATCAGACTTATGAAGAATTTGAAATATTGTTGGTAGATGACGGTTCTACAGATGGTAAAACCTCCAATATATGCGATAAATTAGCAGCTAAAGATGATAGGGTGAAGGTATTTCATCAGTCTAATGGTGGGCAATCAATTGCGAGAAATACAGGAATAAAAAATGCTAGTGGTGATTATATTTTATTCCTAGATGGTGATGATTTTTGGACTGATGTGCATTTTTTAGATGAAATCAATGATGAACTACATTCTCACGAGGAAGTGGTAGATGCAGTAATTTATCCATTTTCATACTGGTATGGTAATGCTGATATAAGAGTTCGTGATTTCCCTCAAAAATTACCTAGACATGAAATTATTACTGATTCTGTTCTACTTGTAGAAACAGGCGCATTGATTGCTCCTGTTTGGAACAAGTGTGTCCGCAGAGAACTATTTGCAGATTCTTTGATGTTTCCAGACGGGTTAATGTACGAAGATGGTATTTGGTGTGCAGACCTATTAAAAATAATAACTTGTTGTTGTGTCATTGAAAATTCTAATTATATGTATAGACAAAATAGAGATGGAAGTTTTACTAACAAAATTACACAAAAAAAAGTCTATCATGCCTTTAGAGGAATTGAAGAAAATTTAAAGAATTTTAAACAACTATCGAATGAGAAACAAGAAGCACTTTTGATTTATTTATCAAATTCTTATATTTCCATCATGCCATTTGTTTTTCCATATCTGAATAATTCTGATATAAAAATGTTTGTGAAAAAATTTAGATATTTGCTAAAATATTCACATAGGGTAGAACTTGTTTCGTTTAGAATCTCAGGTTTAATGACCAGAGTTCTGGGGATATATGTATCAACATTTATTCAAAACAAACTTTTGAAAATTTATAAAAGTAGATAATAATAGAAAGTGATTGGTAACACTGTGAAAAGGTGGATTAGAAATTTCACAACGCGATTATTTATCTTATCAGGTAAATACAAGCTATTGTTTTATATATTAGAGCTTACCAAAAATATTGCAAAGTTTTTCTGGAGAATTCCAAAATATATAAAGCGAACTCTACTAGCTTTACAACGTGATAAACAACGTAGAAATAATTATTCAGATATCAAAAATCGTTACTTGATTTACACAATTTATGAACATCAATCGTCTTTACAGGACTATAAAGTAATTTTTTTAGAGGCATTGGCTAAAATTTCTCGAGATGTTTTAATTGTTGTAAATGGTAAACTTCCACAGGCTGATATAAATCGTTTAGCACAATATGGTAAGGTTGTGGAAAGAGAAAATGAGGGGTATGATGTTGCGGCTTTCCGACATGGGATAATACATACTGGAAAAGAGACGTTACAACAATATAATCAGCTCATCTTGGTTAATGATACGAATATTGGTCCTTTTAGAGATTTGGAAGAGGTTTTCTCTGAGTTTAATTCCGATCAGCTAGACTTTTGGGGAATTTCGATGGGTGAGGAGCAGCTAGACTTTACTGGTTATAACCCTTATGGTAAAATTCCTAAGCACTTACAATCATATTTTGTTGTTGTTGAAAATAGCTTGCTTAGGTATGAAGGATTTTATGATTATTGGGAAAAGCTCTCTGATACGGATTCTCGTAATAAGGCAATTGGAAAACATGAAACTGTGTTTGCAAAATATTTTTATGATCGAGGCTTTAAGTATGATGCATTGATTAAAGACACGAAAGATAGTGCATTGTATATTCATCCGCTTAAATTATTAAAGCAAGGTTGTCCATTAGTTAAGTATTCGGCCTTTAGAAATTATGACAGAGAACAATATTTTTGGCATGGTTTAGAAAGAGAATCTGAGATTCCGGATTTGATGGAGTATATTGCTAAGGAAACAGATTATCCGATTGAAGTGGTGTCTTCTATATTAGAAGATTTTAAAACTAGAGAAAATCAATCTTATATTTTGATTATTGATGGTGTCGAAAATATTATTCCACAATGTACACGTTATCGTGTGTTAAATAAGGCTGAGCAATTGCGAGAACTTGGTTATACAGTTCGAGTGATAAATAATTCTCTTGTACAACTTCAGGATGCACAGTTTGCTAGTCATATTATTATTTATAGAGCTCCATTCAATGATATGCTGAAAGAAATTTGTAGGGCGGCACACATAAAGAACAGACCTGTTTATTTTGATATTGATGATTTGGTTTTTGATACAAAATTTACAGATGAACTTGAATTTACCCAAGGTTTGAGCAAGAGAGAGAAAAAAGGCTATGATACAAGTGTCTTAGCTTACAAAAAAATGCTTTCTCTCTGCGACTATGCTATCACATCAACTTCGAAATTGAAAGACGAGCTTGAACAATATAAAAACAAGGTTATCTTGAATCGCAACGTCATGTCTAAAGAATTAGTTGAGCGTAGTTTACAAGTTAAGAAAAATTCGAACGACAATAAAGTCAAAATAGGATATTTCTCAGGGTCAATTACACACAACGAAAATTTTGATTTAATTAGTCAAGCATTGCTACATCTGCTTCAAAAGTACCCGCAAGTGGAATTACATATAGTAGGATATTTAGACATTCCTAAACCATTCCAAAAATTCAAAAAACAGATTGTGAGTCATGAGTATGTTGATTGGAGAAAGCTTCCAAATTTAATTTCACAAGTTGATATTAACTTGGCGCCGCTTGTAACCACAACTTTTAATGAAGCAAAGTCGGAAATTAAATGGATAGAAGCGGCAGCAGTTAAAGTTGTGACCGTTGCAAGTAATCTCGGAGCATTTGAAGAAATGATTCAAGATGGAGTGACTGGAGTTCTAGCAGATGATAACGAATGGGAAAGTAAATTGGAGAGATTGATTCTTGAACAAGACTTGAGAGAACAAATAGCAGAAAATGCTTTTGAATTTGTAATGAATCATTGCACTACAGCAAATAGAATTAATGATTTTTTGAAAGAAGAGTTAGTCTAATGAAACGTATTTTGTTTATTTCTCCTACTACTAGTATGGATAATGGTGCGGAGAAGTCTGTTTATTATCTAATGAAGTACCTTATTCAACTGGGACACACAGTTATAAATGTTACTCATGCAATAGGAGGGGAACCACAAGATAAGCATGAGCAACTTTATAAAATGATAGGGGTTAAGAATTACTATTTACCAACTGTCAAGTGGTGGTGGCCGGATGCACCAGGTGGAGAAATCCTTAATAGAGAAGAGGCTACAAGCTACTATCGCCAGAATGTTCAAGACATAGCTGAAATTATTGAGCAAAATGAGATAGACTTGGTTATTTCAAATACTGTTAATGTTTTTCAGGGAGCAATTGCTGCCTCATGTCAAAAGGTTCCCCATTTTTGGCTAATTCATGAATTCCCTAAAAATGAGTTTGCTTATTATGCTGATAAAATTGACTTCATAGAAGAGTATTCTTCAGAATTATTTAGTGTGACTGGAGAGTTAAATAATTTTTTAACACCACTATTTAATAAGAGAGTCCATCCGTTTATTTCTTATACTGAGCAAGAAACAAAAGATTTAAAAAAAGGCAACCAAGTTAGAATTGTTTCTGTTGGTCGATTAACAGAAGGAAAAAATCAATTAGAACTTATAAAAGCATATAAGACACTAAATAGATTAGATATTGAATTGGTTTTTATTGGAGGATGGGATAGTAAATACAAAGCTATTTGTGATGAATATATCCATGAAAATAAATTACAGAAAAATGTTAGATTTTTAGGTAACTTAGATAATCCTTGGGAAGAAGTAACTGATAGAGATATCTGTGTTTTCCCCTCATCTATGGAAACTTTTGGCTTAGTCTATGTTGAAGCAATCTTAAGAGGGCTTCCAGTAATTCTATCAGATAATTTAGGACATTTGACGGCATTTGAAATATTCTCAGCAGGTCAAATTTATAAATTGGGCGATATAGAAGAGTTGGTGACTAAGTTAGAGCAAGTGCTTGAATCCTTTAGGGATTTTTCAGATAGGGCTCGGCTTGATGTGGAACGTTTACGTACTCTATATACACCGGAGGTTGCCTATAAAGAAATACTGAACGGCATCAATCACTTAGAATATACTGGACACCAAAATACAAATTTAAGTCACATAAAAGAGTTACTGACTTTAAATATGCATCCAACAAGATTGGAGCGTTATGCAAGATTGATCAGCAATATCGCGATAAAAATCAGACATAAACTTCGACTTTAATGAATAATAGGATAGCTATGCTAAAATATTTATATTACAGTTTCTTCAAATGAATAGTAGAATCTGAAAAATTATATAGAATTCTAGTTTTAGAGAGAAAAAATGAAAGTATTAATGATTATCCCTGCCTACAATGAAGAAGAAAGTATCCTTCAAACTGTTCAGGGAATTATAGATTATAGAAATAGTGTGAATTTCCAATTGGATTATGTTGTCATTAATGATGGCTCAACGGATAGCACTAAACAAATTTTGATACAAAATAAATTAAATTCTGTTCACCTAGTACAAAATTTAGGTATTGGTGGAGCTGTTCAGACGGGATATAAATATGCCTTGGACAATGACTATGACGTAGCAGTTCAATTTGATGGTGATGGTCAGCATGACATTCGTTCATTAAATAGCTTAATTCAGCCAATCTTAGTTGGTCAAGCTGATATGGTGATTGGCTCACGCTTTGTTGGTGAAACCTTGTCAGAATTTCAAACCAGTTTTATGAGAAGATTTGGAATAGGTGTTATTTCAAATATGATAAAAATAACAACTGGAAAACGCATTTGGGATACAACATCTGGTTATCGTTTGGGAAATAGAAAAGTAATTGCTCAATTCGCCAGACGATACCCTACGAAATATCCGGAACCAGAATCAACTGTTCATTTACTAAAGCAAAATTTCCAAGTAGTAGAAGCACCTGCTAATATGTTTGAGAGAGCAGGAGGGGTTTCTTCGATTACTCCATTTAAGTCCATCCGCTACATGGTAGAAGTTTGCTCATCTATTTTGATTGCTTCGCTTATGAAGGAGGGGGAATAATGACTATGCAAGCATTAGCTATGTTTCTTGCCTCACTAGGTTTTTTGTATTTTATTTTTAGGAATATTAATAAAAATAAGATTTTATTCGAACATGCCTTTATGTGGATTGTTATTGGCTTCGGACTGATTGTTTTTGCACTCTTTGATGTTATTCCTATTAAATTGGCTTATTTATTCGGGTTTGGTCTGACTTCCAATTTCTTGTTATCTGTGGCAATTTTTGTTCTCTTGGTGATTGGATTTTTGCATAGTATGGCTTTATCTCAACAAAAGCAGCAGATTAAAAATTTAATTCAAGAAGTATCAATGGCTAAAAAAAGAATCTCTGAGTTGGAGGAGCATCATGCAGAATAACCATACATTTGTTATCTGTGCTTATGGAGATAGTAAGTATCTAGAAGAATGCATCCATTCGTTAAAGCAGCAAACACTTCAATCACAACTCATCCTATACACTAGTACTCCGAGTGAATATATAGAACAAATTTGCCAAAAGAATGCAATCGTAATGCATACCGCGCAAGGAGGTGGTATTGGAAAAGATTGGAATTTAGCACTCTCTTTTGTAACAACCCCTTATGCTACAATTGCTCATCAAGATGATATTTATTTACCAGACTATTGTGAAAAAATAATGTCTCAGATGACAGAGGAAACGTTGATTGCTTATTCAGATTACCAGGAAGTTAAGGAAGGTGTGGCTATTCCCTTAACTTCAAACTTGAAAATCAAGCAACTCATGTTACGGACAATGGCCATGTTTCCCAAATGGAAGTTTTGGCGGAATAGGGTTTTAGCTTTTGGTAATCCAATTTCTTGTCCAGCTGTGACCTATAATTTGAAGAAACTGAATGATTTCAAGTTTAATGAAGCAATGAAAGTTTCTCTTGATTGGTTTGCTTGGTATCAGATTGCACAAAAAAATGGTAGCTTTACCTTTGTAGATGAGAGTTTGATGTATCATCGCATTCATGAAGAATCTGAGACGACAAATAGCATTGAAAACAATATTCGTACAAAAGAAGACTATGAAATGTATTTGTTGTTCTGGCCAAAGTTTATTGCCAAGTTTCTCCTGAGTTACTATGTTAAGAGTCAAGAGACGAACGGCTAAAATATTTTGGTTGTTAATCATTGTGTTCCCACCAATTCCTACTCAAAATATTTCAAAATCGTTTCAGAAGTTTTACAAACCAACTAATATTGTCATGTAAATGTAATAAAAAATTTCAAAAGATAGAGGTTTTCATAGGAAAATCTCTTTTTTTGTGCTAGAATAATAGATGGAGGTCCGATATGATCAAAATTTTTGGTAAAATTCGTTACCATTGGCAACCGGATTTATCATGGGCCATTATTTACTGGTCACTTACCTTCACGCCTATTTTCATTGGCATGACACTTTTATTGGAAAAGTTGAGAGTGTCAAGATTATTTATCTTACTTCTCTCTCTCTTTGCTGTATTAGTAGTGCTTGGCTTACATCGCTATTTCGAGATAAAAGAAAAGCATTTACGGATTGCTTCGGCTAATCCTTTTGCAGTACAGAAAATTGAAATTGCTACCATAGAAAAAATTGAAGTTTCTTATCTAGCTATTCGCATATTTTCACAAGAATTTCCCAATGGGCAGGTGTATCACATGCGCAAATGGCCGAAAAAATACTTTATTAACCATTTAGCTATTCATAATTGCTTCAAGGGTGAGATTGAATTAATAGACCATTTAATAAAACAGGATTATTTTGAAGAGTATTATACAAAAAAAGCCAAATCAATCCGTTGAAATGGCTTTTGTAGGACATGATTTGATGGCTTTGAGAATATCTGGATTGGGTTCAATCGTTTTCTCAAATTGTGAGTCGTCTGAAAAAACAACGATACCGTCGTCATCATAATCGAATATAGATGAATAGGTTTGGCAGAGCCCGCAGGCAATGCACCGTTCAGGAATAAGTTTTATTTTCATATTAGTATTGTAATCATATTTTAATAAAAATACAAGGAGTTTTCTCGATAATGTCACAAGAGCCATGGAATGAAGAAGTTTATCAAACAGAAACAGTTAGTCGAAAAGAACGTTTAAACAAGGGAGTAGCAAGTACAACAGTATTTACAGTCTTGGCAATTATTTTCTTTGTTATCGTACTGATTATTGGTATCACTGCCATCTATTTGTCGGTTGGAGGAAGTAAAACAGATTCAACTAAAGAATTCTATAATCCAAGCTCCGCAGCAGTTGTAGCAGAAAGTTCAACTTCAGTTGCAGAAACACAGGAGTCTACTTCTACTGATGTGACAGAAACAGAAACAACGGAAACAAGTTCCAGTCTAGCAGAAGCTACGGATGGCTCTACCCTTACTGTTCAAGCAGGTGAAGGTGTTGGACAATTAGCCGCACGTGGCGGGATTTCAATTGCTGAGCTAGAGCGATTAAATCCAGAGAAAATGACAACAGGGTCTTGGCTTGCACACCCAGGTGATGTAGTTCGTATTAGATAAAGAGGAGTTATGAAATCAATTCAAATTGCAATTGACGGTCCAGCTTCAAGTGGGAAGTCAACGGTTGCTAAAATTATTGCTAAAAATTTTGGATATACTTACTTAGATACAGGCGCTATGTATCGCTCGGCTACCTATCTAGCCTTGACAAACGGCATAGAGGTCACAGATCAAAATAGAATCGTGGCCTTGCTTGCTCAGTATCCTATTCGATTTGGGCGTGATGAAAATGGCCAACAATTAGTTTTTGTGGGGGATGAAGATGTTACTTTGCCAATTCGTGATAACCAAGTAACAAATAATGTGTCGGCAGTAGCAGCACTTCCTTTAGTACGGGAAGAATTGGTACGCCTGCAACAGGAAATTGCCCAGGCTGGTGGTATTGTCATGGATGGTCGCGATATTGGAACAGTTGTTTTACCACAGGCAGAACTCAAAATATTCCTTATTGCCTCTGTTGAAGAGCGGGCCCTTCGTCGATTTAAGGAAAATACGGAACGTGGCATTGAGACCGACTTGGAATCTCTAAAGCAGGAAATTGCGGCTCGTGACTATAAAGATTCTCATCGAGAAGTTTCTCCTTTAAAGGCGGCAGATGATGCCATTACCTTTGATACAACAGGAGTATCCATCGAAGGTGTAGTGAAATTTATTTCCGAAAAAGCGAAAGAAATTCTTGACAAGTAGTTTTAGACATGTTAGAATAGTCGTATTGAGAAAAGCAGAAGTGAGAGCTTCTCGCCTTGCGACTAACGTTGTCTGGCTCTACGGATTAAGATTTCTTCGGAAAGAATAATGGTGTAGTGCGGACTTGTTTAGCAAGTCCGTTTCGTTTTTCTCGAAAAATATAAAATGAGGTGAAAAGCCATAGCAAAGCAAGATTTGTTCATCAATGATGAAATTCGAGTGCGTGAAGTTCGTCTTATCGGTCTTGAGGGTGAACAGTTGGGAATCAAACCGCTCAATGAGGCTCAGGCCATTGCTGATAGCGCCAACGTGGATTTAGTATTGATTCAACCACAAGCTAAACCACCAGTAGCGAAAATTATGGACTACGGTAAGTTCAAATTTGAATATCAGAAGAAACAGAAAGAACAACGCAAAAAACAAAGTGTTGTCACTGTAAAAGAAGTGCGTCTAAGTCCAGTTATTGATAAAGGGGACTTCGAGACAAAACTTCGTCATGCCCGTAAATTCCTTGAAAAAGGAAATAAGGTTAAGGTTTCGATCCGTTTCAAGGGTCGTATGATTACCCACAAAGAAGTTGGAGCGAAAGTATTAGCTGAGTTCGCTGAAGCAACCCAAGATATTGCCATTATCGAACAACGCGCTAAGATGGACGGACGTCAAATGTTTATGCAATTGGCCCCAGCTTCAGATAAAAAATAAGCTTTTTAAGCAAAAGGAGAATTAACATGCCAAAACAAAAAACTCACCGCGCATCAGCTAAACGTTTCAAACGTACAGGTTCTGGTGGATTGAAACGCTTCCGCGCTTATACTTCACACCGTTTCCACGGTAAAACTAAAAAACAACGTCGTCACCTTCGTAAAGCAGGTATGGTACATGCTGGTGACTTCAAGCGTATCAAATCAATGCTTACAGGTTTGAAATAAGCCGACTACTAGAATTTAGATTATTTGGAGGAAAATTAAATGGCACGTGTTAAAGGTGGCGTTGTTTCTCGTAAACGCCGTAAACGTATTTTAAAATTAGCTAAAGGTTATTACGGAGCTAAACATCTCTTGTTCCGCACTGCGAAAGAACAAGTAATGAACTCTTACTACTATGCATACCGTGACCGCCGTCAGAAAAAACGTGATTTCCGTAAATTGTGGATCACTCGTATCAACGCGGCTGCTCGCATGAACGGTTTGTCATACTCACAATTGATGCACGGTTTGAAATTGGCAGAAATCGAAGTAAACCGCAAAATGCTTGCTGATTTGGCAGTAAACGACGCAGCAGCTTTCACAGCTCTTGCAGATGCTGCTAAAGCAAAGCTTGCTAAATAAGTATATAAAATAAAGAGTTTGGTCTGTGTACCAAGCTCTTTATTTTGTTTTAATTCGCTCATAGCTTGCTAAATTTCAATTTGAATGATATACTTAACTGGTAAATTAAAAAGGCGACAAATTTTATTTTATGAAGTAAATGGATATGGCGATGCCATTCTACAATGGTAGAATCCATTTATCATGTCAATAATATAAATATAATAGTAAGGAGAGAAACAGTGATATGAAACAAGGTAAGACTTTGCTTTATGTAGCAGGAGTATCGCTTATTTGTGCTGTAGTATTGGTAACCTATCAAGTGTCTAATTATAAAGAGCAATCGAGCCATCAAAAAATAACAAGCATAGAAACATCGCAATCAAAGCAATCAAAAGAGATTCCTTCAGATTCGAAAAAGGAAGTTCCAGGGATTGATAAAGCGACAGATGATGGATTTTTACTCACTGATGAGTCACAAATTGAGGAAAAAACTGATTTAGGAATTATTGTCAATCATGGCGATCATAAGCACTTTTTCTTTTATTCAGATTTAAAGAATACAAAATGGGCTTATTTAATTCCTGAAAACTATCAAGAAAAAACACATTCTTCACAACCTAATAGAAGTCAATTATTGTCAGGATCGAAACAGACCGAAGATGAATACGTTTTTGATCCTAAAGATATTGTCGCAGAGGATGCCAATGGCTATACTGTTCGGCATGGGGATCATTATCACTATATTTTAAAATCAAGCTTAGGTGGCACGACACACAGGCAATTGACCTCTGATAGTCGTCAATCACCAACTCTTCCTATCGTTCACCAACAGGAAGGGATTCCGGGGATTGATTTTCAAACGAGTGATGGTTTCTTGTTTGATGGGCAAAATATCAGCGGTGTAACGGAAAATGGGATTCTAGTAAGGCATGGGAAACATTTGCATCTTATTCATTTTGAAACATTGAAAAAGAGTAAATGGTCTTATCTTGTAAATCAGTATAAACCAAATGTTGAATCGGATAAGAAGTTACAACCTGAGGTAGAAAATATTGAGTATCAAACCAAATTGGACTATTTAGCAAAAGAACTGAATTTAGAGCCGTCACGTCTTAAGAAAGTCATCGTTGACGGTCAAATTGGATTAGAGTATCCGCATGGAGATCACACACATATTGTTTTATTAAAGGAAATTGATACAAGGAAGCCGTTTGAAAGTCCGGAGGATCGTATTCTTAAGCAAAAGGATGGAGAAACTCTTGAACAGAGAAAAGAACGTCTCATTAAGCAGTACATGGAGCGTTTTAAAGTAAAACGTGAGGACATTACAATTGATGGGAACTATATGAGTGTACGCCATGGGGACCATGCGCACGTTTATAAAATTGATCCTAGTTTGCCAGATGATCCTGAGCGTGATGTTAAGACCGAAACGGTAAATCTTGCTATTGAGAAACAATCGGTATATGGGCCTTTTTATACAGAAGGTTCAACAGAAAATTTAACACGTAATGGTGTCCATCAAAAGTATCATCCAGAAGGGCTTCAGGATATTAAAAATTTCATTCTGGTAACATTCAGTACAAATAGTGTTTTTGGTGATTTTGTCGTTAATGGTAAAAAAACGAAGAGAGTTTATTATTTGGTTCGTAAAGATTTAAACTGGGAAGATTTGAATATCACCTATCCGCAGATCCTTCAACAAAAGGGACGCGTCTTTAACGGTTGGAATGCTACTTTGCCAAAGTCTGGCAAGATGGCAAGAGAACATCAAAGTTTTTATGCTGATTTTGATACTGTTTATCGTAAGCCGACAAAAAATATTTACACTCCAAGTGATGATGTTTCAAATATTGATTTATCAGACTATGTACCTGTTAAATATAGTGCGATAGCCAATGGGCGTTTAAAATTAAATGGTGAGATTCGAGCAGGGTTCATATACTTTGTGAAATCTGACTTAACTTGGAAACAAGCTAAGGAGCAGGGGCTTGTTGTACCAGAACCAGTTCCAAGTAAAGATTATGAATTTATCGAGTTTAGGACAGTTATTACCGGTGGAGAAAAAGATACAGATTATGTTAGTGCCACAACGAGCTTGGCAGCATTTGGGACAACAGCTCCTCGTATAGGGCCATATATTGCCGAAAATACGGATAATCCAACGGACATCAATGATCCAAGTAGACATCCAAATTACTATTGGCATGATCCAAAGAATTATGTAGCCCTCGCATTTCGAGCAGGTGAAGGCGGTCAACTTCAGACCCATTTGGGAACTAGTAAAACAGTTGTTTACCTTGTCAGAAAAGGGTTAACATTGAACCAAGCTGGAATTTTTCCGCCATCTTTGAAGAGTGATACCGGTTATAAACGAGATTATACAAAACCGATTATTCCAAATGTAGCATGGGACACACCTATTTTGAAAGATACTGTCCACGATATTCATTTCGATAAAGTTGAAAGTGATAGCAAAGATGGGACAGTTGAGAAAGGGAACACTTGGTTGCCTGGAAATCCACTGCCGAATACTCCAGATGTCTCTAATGGAGAAGAGAACGCAGATAGCTGGTTAGATGATTTGTTGACACCTAGCCCAGAAGTAGAAACTGTAACAGACATTGAAACTACAACAGAAGATACAAAAGCAACTGAAAGTAGTACTGTTGCACCCATAGATGTCCCTAAGAATCCATCAGCATGGGAAGAGCCTAGTGAGGATTCTATATTTCCTTGATGCAATAGATATGAGCGATTTGAAATAGTGGTCTAATACTCTTCGAAAATCAAAATCAGACGTTGTTGACTTGATTTGATGAACTTCAGTTCTATCTGCATCTGCGTCGCCTAGCCTGTTTTTGATTTTCATTGAGTATAAAAAGGCTTAGAATCAATGTAGTAACTGACATGATTCTAAGCCTTTTAGTGTATTACTGCGAATTTGAACTGGTACTTGTTGAGCTAGTGCTTGTACCAGTATTTGGTGTGCTAGTAGCAGTTGTACTAACGTGAAGTTCTAGGTAGCTTGGTGCTTTAAATAGTTCAATTGTTGATTTATTGCCGTTTTTACTATACAAACTTGTCGATTGTGTACCAAGTTTATTCTCCAGTGAAATCTCGGCAGCCAATGAGTCAATGTAGTTATATTGGCTTGAATCCAAGGCTGGCAATCCATTGTCGAAGAATCGGATAAGATCACCAGTTTGAATGGCATCGCTAGTCGCTAGTTGTGCTGCAGTAGCTTCTTTAATTGCATCAATTTCTTTTTGAGTTGTCTCATCTGGATTTGTAATTTCAAGACCAGTTTCTGTATAGTAGATTTTACCTTCGTAGCTAGTGTATTTTGGTGTGATGAAACTGCCAGCGGTTCGAAGAGCCACAATTTGGCTGTGTTGGCTGGAAAGTAGGTCTTGACCAACTTGGAGATAGTTATCGGATTTGATTCCTAAAAGATGTTCGAGAGTAGGAAGTGCATCAATCTCACCACCATAGGTATCAAAAATCCCACCGTTGGTCATTCCAGGTACAACAATCATATATGGAACACGTTGCATCATGGCATTGTCAAAATCTGACCAAGTCTGTGAATCTTTTCCAATCAACGGTGCCAAGTCAGGATTGCGTGAATTAGAAATCCCATAGTGATCACCATAGAGAACGATGACGGAGTTTTCGTACAAGCCAGTCGCTTTTAAGTAATCGAAAAATGCCTTTATGGACGCATCGAGATAGTTGGCAGTAGCAAAATAGCCATTAATGGTTTCATCATCTGTATTGGCTAATGGAAAGCCGATTTCATCCCCAATCAAGCTGGTTGTATAGGGGTAGTGGTTGGAAACCGTGATAAATTTGGTATAGAAGGGTTGCTGTAAATGTTCAAGGTATTGGATAGAGTCGGCAAACATGATTTTATCATTCAGACCGTATTGGAATGAATTTTCAGCAGTGGCTTCAGAGAAGTAGGATTGATCAAAGAAGTAATTGTAACCCCACTGTTTATAGGTGTTGTTCCTATTCCAGAAACTGGCTGCGTTACCGTGGAATACAGCAGATGTATAGCCGCCATTTTGAGAGAGAATATATGGTGCAGCTTGCTGGGTATTGCTTCCACCATATTGGACCATGAAAGAGCCTTGATTGAGTCCAAAAAGTGAGGTTTCAATCATGGTTTCGGCATCAGAGGTTTTACCTGCCTTCACTTGGTTAAAGAAATTAGAAAAGGCGAGAGTAGAGCTAGAATGATACAGAGAATTGAGGAAAGGTGTGACTTCGTATTCGACACCGTTGACGTTCAACTTATAGTCAATAACAAATTGTTGTAAGCTTTCTAGGTGGAGATAGATAACATTTCGTCCTTTGGCAATACCGAAGTAGTTGTCATTCGGTTGAGCATAATGTTCTGTAATATATTGTTTTACAGGCTCCAGGTCTGAGGCAGTGGCCCCAGAGCGATCCCTATGGGCATTGTAGGTTTGATTAGCATTGTAGCCAAGGAAAGCTGGTAACCCAAGGGCTCTGACGATATAAGTATTAGAAAATCCTCTTGTAAGTAGCTCAGGTCTATCAATTTCTGCTAAAAAGAGATTGATAGAGAACAATAATACTGAAAAGGCTGTGATGGCAAAGCTAGATTTTTTATGAAATGGAGTTTTGTCCCAGTGAAATGCCTTACGGTAGACTAAGAAACCAAAAGCTATAAAATCAAGAAAATAGACAATATCCCATAGCCTAAATAACTTAAGAGCTGCTTCTCCTAGTCCAGCAGATACGCTAGAGGTAGCCATCATGGTAGAAATGGAGATATAATCGGAAAATTCTCTATAATAGACTGCATTTGAAAAGAGCCAGGCGAAAAGAACAATATAAATGGTCATCGCTACACTATAGAATGCTTTCGTATTCTTTATATAAAGCGAGAGACCAAGCAATAAAATCCCTACTGGTAGAGGATTTATAATAGCGATAAAATTTTGGAAAAATCCTTGGGTATCTAAATTAAAATCAACATAGTAGGCCCAGAGTGTTTTGAGCCAGTAAATGATTAGCAAAATCAAGACGAAGCCAAGTCGAGTTTGTCCGCTCTTCTTGACGTAGTCAATTAGTTTTTTCACAATAAAACCTCATGGTCCTTTCTAAAAGCTTAGTTCATTATACCATAATTTTAAAATAAGCCTCAAAGTTTAGAGTTTTTTTGGCATATATGAAGAAACATGTTATAATAATTCTATGAAAATAAAGGTAAACCGTATTGCAGAACAGAAAATAAACAGAGGGATTCAACTCTTGGATAGCGCTGATTTTTCAGGTTTTTCGTTTGATGAAGACAGGCTGGCTGTTTTGTATTCAGAATCTGGAAGCTATTTAGGTCAGGCTTATTTGTCTAAGCAGAATAAGGGAATAGGCTGGCTGTTTAGTAGAAGCAACCAAGACTGGACGATGGATTTTTTTGTTAAATTATTCGTGGATGCTAAACAGAAACGTCAACATTTTTATCAATCTGAGATGACGAATGCTTTTCGTTTATTTAATCAAGATGGAGATAATTTTGGTGGAATGACGGTTGACTTGTATGATGAATACGCAGTTTTTTCATGGTATAATACCTTTATTTATTCTGTCAAAGAGATGATTGTTGCTGCCTTTCAACAGGTATTTCCCGAAGTAAGAGGAGCTTATGAGAAGATTCGTTTTAAAGGTTTGGCCTTTGAGTCTGCTCATCTTTATGGAGAAGAAGCCCCTGAGTATTTCACTGTGTTGGAAAATGGAGTTCACTATCAGGTCTTTATGAATGATGGACTGATGACGGGAATCTTTTTGGATCAGCATGAGGTACGTGGTTCCTTGGTGGATGGCCTGGCGGCAGGCAAGTCACTTTTGAACATGTTTTCGTACACGGCAGCATTTTCTATTGCTGCTGCCATGGGCGGAGCAGGGGAAACGACTTCTGTCGACTTAGCCAAACGCTCGCGAGAACTTTCTAAAGCTCACTTTAAGGTTAATAGTTTAGACTTAGATAATCATCACTTTGTAGTAATGGATGTATTTGAATATTTCAAATATGCCAAACGTAAAGGCTTGACTTATGATGTGATTGTCTTGGATCCACCAAGCTTTGCACGAAATAAGAAACAAACCTTTTCAGTAGCCAAAGATTACCACAAGTTGATTTCTCAATCTTTGGAAATACTAAATACAGGTGGAACTATTATCGCTTCGACCAACGCTGCAAATGTTTCTGTTGAAAAATTTAAGCGGCAGATTGAAAAAGGTTTTGGTGTTAGAAAACATCGTTATGAGGCAAGTTATCGTTTGCCAGCCGATTTTGTAATCAATAAAAATGATGAAAGTAGTAATTACCTAAAGGTCTTTACGATACAGGTAGATAAATGAAAATAGTAGTTCCTATTATGCCTAGAAATCTGGAAGAGGTAGAGGCCATTGATGTAGAACGTCTAGCAGAGGCAGATATTGTTGAATGGCGAGCAGACTATCTTCCGAAAGATGATATTTTAAGAGTAGCACCTGCTATATTTGAAAAATGTAATGGTAAGGAAGTGGTTTTCACCATTCGGACAACACGTGAAGGTGGCCACTTGGATTTGGACGATCAAGAATATGTCAATTTAATCAAAGAAGTTGCAGCGCTTTATCAGCCAGATTATATTGATTTTGAATATTATTCTTATACGTCGGTTTTTGAGCAGATGTTGGAGTTTCCTAATCTTGTGTTGAGTTATCATAATTTTGAGGAAACACCGTCTAATTATATGGAAATCATGTCTGAACTGACTAGCCTGTCACCAGCTGTTGTTAAAATGGCTGTAATGGCTAAGACAGAGCAGGATGTCCTAGATGTTATGAATTATACTCGTGGTTTTAAATCGCTGAACACCGAGCAGACATTTGCGACAATCGCTATGGGTGAACTAGGGAAGTTAACGCGTATTGCAGGTGTGATTACAGGATCCTGCTGGACTTTTGCCAGCTTAGATGAAACATCTGCACCTGGACAGATGTCTTTAGGCAATACTCGTAAGTTTTTGGAAATTTTGGAGAATTAAGTATGCGTTATTTAACAGCTGGTGAGTCTCATGGACCACGTCTAACAGCCATTATTGAGGGAGTTCCAGCTGGTCTTCCTTTAACAGCTGAGGATATTAATGAAGATTTAAAACGTCGCCAGGGGGGATACGGTCGTGGTAGTCGGATGCAGATTGAAACAGACCGCGTAGAGATTACGGCTGGTGTTCGTCACGGTAAGACAACCGGTGCCCCGATCACATTGAATGTGACCAATAAAGACCATCAAAAATGGTTGGATATTATGGCAGTTGAGGACATCGAAGAGAAGCTCAAAAGTAAGCGTCGTATCAAACATCCACGACCAGGACATGCTGACCTAGTTGGTGGTATGAAATATCGCTTTGATGATTTGCGTAATTCCTTGGAGCGTTCTAGTGCGCGTGAGACAACTATGCGTGTAGCTGTTGGTGCGGTTGCCAAACGGATTTTGGCTGAGTTGGATATTGAAATTGCTAACCATGTAGTCGTTTTCGGAGGGAAGGAAATTGATGTCCCAGATGGTTTAAGCGTAGCAGAAATCAAAGAGCGTGCCGCTCAGTCAGAAGTATCCATTGTCAACCAAGAGCGTGAAGAAGAAATCAAAGCCTATATTGATCAAATCAAGCGAGATGGAGATACTATTGGTGGAGTGATTGAGACTGTTGTTGGAGGAGTTCCAGCTGGCTTGGGGTCATATGTGCAATGGGATAAAAAGTTAGATGCAAAATTAGCGCAGGCTGTTGTTTCAATCAATGCTTTTAAGGGAGTAGAATTTGGAGTAGGCTTCCAAGCTGGCTATCTCAAAGGGAGCCAAGTTATGGACGAAATTCTCTGGTCCCAAGAAAAAGGATATACACGCCGAACCAATAATCTAGGTGGTTTCGAAGGTGGTATGACCAATGGCGAGGCTCTGATTATTCGTGGTGTTATGAAACCAATTCCGACCCTCTATAAGCCATTGATGTCGGTTGACATTGATACCCATGAGCCTTATAAAGCTACTGTGGAGCGTTCAGATCCAACGGCTCTCCCAGCAGCTGGTGTTGTCATGGAATCAGTCGTAGCTACAACTCTAGCGACAGAAATCCTAGAGAAGTTCTCTTCCGATAATATGGAGGAATTGAAAGCTGCAGTAGCCAGTCATCGTGACTATGTCAAAAATTTCTAGGTAATTAATGAAAAAAACGATTTTAATTGTAGGTCTAGGGTTGATTGGAAGTTCACTTGCGCTCTGTATTCGCAAAGACCATCCTGACTATCACCTCATTGGCTTTGATCCTAACGAACAATCATGCCAAATTGCCTTGGGCAAGGGGATGGTTGATGAGGTGTCAACGGAATTGGAGGGTGTGGCAAAGCAGGCTGATGTGATTCTTCTTTGTGTTCCAATTCAAGTTTCTTTGCGTTTAATTGAAGAATTTAGTACCCTTGAATTGAAGGATACGGTCTTGATTACAGATGCAGGTTCAACGAAGTCTGCAATTGTGGCTGCTGCAGAGGAACATTTGGCGCCAAGACAAATTAATTTTATCGGTGGCCACCCTATGGCAGGTAGTCATAAATCTGGTGCCAGTGCAGCAGATCTCTATCTATTTGAGAATGCTTACTACATTATGACACCGTGTCAGGCTACCAAGCAGGATGCGGTTCCCCGATTGACAGATTTATTATCTGGAACGGGGGCACGTTTTGTTCAGATTGATGCAGCAGAACATGACCGTGTGACCAGTCAAATTTCACATTTTCCACACGTATTGGCTTCTAGTTTGATGCATCAAGCTGGAGAGTTTGCGCAAGAACATCCCTTTACGAATAATTTTGCAGCTGGAGGATTTAGAGACATGACACGGATTGCGGAAAGTGAGCCGAGCATGTGGACTAGCATTTTGCTGACCAATGCAGATTCTATTCTAAATCGAATCGAGGAATTTCAAGAACGTCTTTCAGAAATTTAAGATGTGCTCAGATCTGGCAATCAAGAAGCAATTTGGGACTTTTTTGATAAGGGACGTCAAACTCGTAAAGCCATGGAAATTCACAAGCGTGCAGGTGTTGATTCTTTCTACGATTTATTCCTTAGTGTTCCTGATGAGGAAGATACGATTTTGAAGGTTTTGGAAGTCTTACGGGGTATTTCCATTGTCAATATTCGTATCAATGAAGAGAACCGTGAAGATATACACGGTATTTTACAAATTACGTTTAAAAACAAGGGAAATTTGGAAGACGCTGCGAAACGTTTAAGAGAGCAGACGACTTACAAAATTCATTTAGATTAGGAGAAAATTATGTCAACAAATATCTATGATATAGCAAATGAATTGGAACGTGCAATCCGTAACCTGCCTGAATATAAGGCGGTGGAAGCCGTTAAGGTCTCAGTTGAGGGGGATTCAGAAGCCAAAGAAATATTGGAAAGTTATATTTCTTTCCAAAAAGAAATCCAATCTAAATTGCAGGCTGGTGAAATTCCTACTGAAGCTGACCAAAAGAAAATGTTGGATTTCAACAAGAAAGTTCAGGGAAATCCACTTTTGACGGAATATTTCAGCAAGCAACAACAGTTGGGAACTTATGTAGCTGATTTGGAACGTATCATCTTCAAGCCTCTCAACGAATTGTTGTAATATATTTATATTTGATAGGAGCAGGGTGTTAGGTCATGGATTGACGCCTAGTATACACTGCTTACGTAGAGTTCTTATCTCCAAGTACAGATTCAGAAACGGTACTTTGGGGAGTAAGAACTCTTTTTTCTACCTTCTCACAGCATCCATTTCTTATAAAGTTATGGTAATTACTTGACATTTTCTAATAGAAGTTCTACAATATATTTAGTATATGGTTATAACCAGTTTGATAAGTATATATATCAATAAAGGAGATAGTATGACAGTATTTATAAAAGCAAAATCTATTATTTTACCAGAGAGTGAGGTCAAATCAGCCTATTTGGAAATTACTGACAATGGTCAGTTTGGACGGATTGTGACTGAAAAGCCTGAAGGGGAGATTGTTGATTATTCTGACTTTCATTTAGCACCAGGGCTAGTTGATACACATATCCACGGCTACGCTTCTCACGATGTTATGGACAATGATTTTGAAGGGATCAAGGTAATTTCAGAAGGCCTCTTGTCTTGTGGGGTAACCTCTTGGCTTCCAACGACCTTAACAGATACGACTGAAAATTTAGATGCAGTTTGTGAAACGATTGGGACTTATGCAGGGCAGGAAACAGGCGCCAAGATTCAAGGTATTTTCTTAGAAGGTCCCTTCTTTACGGAAAAATACAAGGGAGCACAAAATCCTAAGTACATGAGCGATCCATCCATTGAAAAGTTGGACAACTGGCACAGCTTATCGAAAGGTTTAGTCAATAAAATTGCTATTGCTCCAGAACGTGAAGGTGTCAAAGAATTCATCGAGTTTGCTAACAGCAAGGCAATTCATACTGCCTTGGCTCACAGCGATGCGACCTATGCGCAAGCGGAAGCGGCAGTAGAAGCTGGTGCCAATATCTTCGTCCATGTTTACAATGGGATGAGTGGGCTTCATCACCGTGAACCAGGTATGGTCGGGGCTGCTTTGAATTTAAAAAATGTCTATGCGGAAATGATTTGTGATGGACACCATGTTCATCCAGCTGCGGCAGAAATCGTGGTCAAAGCACGTGGAGCAGAGGAAACTGTTTTGATTACGGACTGTATGCGAGCTGGCGGTATGGGTGAAGGGGAGTCCCGCCTCGGTGAATTTGAAGTTGTTGTAAAAGATGGAACTGCTCGTTTAAAAGAAAGTGGTAGTTTGGCAGGTTCTATCTTAGAATTGATCGAAGCAGTGCAGAACGTTGTGAAATGGGGCTTGGTGTCCCTACCTGATGCCCTTCGTATGGCCTCTCTGGCACCAGCTCGCTCTGTCAATATTGACCATATTTGTGGTCGGATTGCAGAAGGCCGAGCTGCAGACTTTATCGTCGTAGATGATGCAGGACGCTTACAAGCGACCTATCTAGATGGCGTGAAACGATTTGGTTAATAAAATTCCTTAGGAGGAAACTAATGACAAAATTACAACTTTCTCAGGCTAAATTCAATCACATGACCCGCTTGTCAAACAGCGAACAGGTGATTGCGGCCTTGGCGATTGACCAACGGGGGGCTTTGAAACGCTTGCTTGCTGCTGCAGCAGGTGGTGGCGAATTTGGAGATGACATTTTGATTGATTTCAAGAAAGTCATTTCAAGCGATTTGACCCCTTATGCAAGCTCTATCCTCTTGGATGCTGAGTATGGTGTTCCAGCTTCAGAATTACGTCATGCAGATTGTGGCTTCATTGCTGCTTATGAAAAAACAGGTTACGATGCGTCCACACCAGGTCGTTTGCCAGACCTTTTGCCAAACTGGTCTGCAAAACGCATCAAAGAATTGGGAGCGGATGCCGTAAAAATCTTGCTTTACTATGATGTGGATGACAAGCCAGAAATCAACGACATTAAGCATGCCTGGGTAGAACGCATTGGTAGTGAGTGTATCGCAGAAGATATTCCTTACTTCGTCGAAATCTTGACTTACGATGCCAGCGATATGGATGTGACTTCTCGTGAATACGCAGCCCTCAAACCACACAAGGTCAATGGAGCCATGCGTGAATTTAGCAAGTCACGTTATAATGCCGACGTGCTCAAGGTTGAAGTGCCTGTCAATATGAACTTTGTAGAAGGCTACACAGATGAAGACCCAGTCTACACAGTTGAAGAAGCTAAGGCCTTCTTCAAGGAACAAACAGACAGTACTCACTTGCCCTTCATTTATTTGAGTGCAGGTGTGTCTGCTAAACTCTTCCAAGAGACACTTGTCTTTGCCAAAGAAGCCGGTTCAAGCTTTAATGGTGTCCTTTGTGGTCGGGCGACTTGGAAGGATGCAGTAGCCATCTTTGCAAGCGAGGGTGAAGAAGCAGCCAAAGCTTGGTTGGCAGATCAAGGCCGCCGCAACGTAGAAGAACTCAACGAGGTTCTAGCAACTACAGCGCGTCCTTGGACTGAAAAAGTTGAAGTAAAATAATTGTTTTAGTAGGGTCTGGGCTTAGGTTCAGACCTTTTTGTGACATCAAATATAGTCATTTATACCCTTCGAAAATCAAGATTAGTCGTCGTTGACCTGATTTTGCACTCCGCTCTTATATCTCCCACCTTGAACAGTTCATTTACTTTGCAAGCAATCTAGGAGACTGATTCAAGTCAATGCTAGAAATTGAGTTATAGCTGCGGCTGTTGACAGATCGTTTTATAGCTAATAATATAGGGGGTTATTTTTAGAAAAATTCAAAAAAACTTGAAAAATCTGAAAATTTACGCAATTTCCTATTGACAAATAATTTGAAAACAGTTATGATAGTTACAAATAAATGAGAAAGGGAAACAGAGATGTTACAAATGTGTCAAAATCATTCAGCTAATCATACTTATTTCTACGGCTATTTTAGATAGTGTTTGTAGACATGGTAAACATGGATGCAAACACGGGAACGTAAAGTTTGTATCTATGTGGCTGTAGCTATTTTGACATGTGCCCATAGATGATACATCTAGATGGCACGGATAATTCATTCTGTTTTCCTATACAGATGAAATATAAGGACCGTTTAGAGTGTAGTCTAAGCGGTCCTTTCTTGTTTGCAATTATATTTATAAAAGGAGAATAATCATGGGATTTAAAAAAATTATACTTAGTTCAGTGGCACTTTTGTCAGCAGTAACGCTTGCTGCATGCAGTTCCAATTCGTCAGATTCAAGTTCAGTCAATGTTGGTATTATTCAATATGCTGAACATGAAGCATTGACCTCAGCTCGTGAAGGCTTTGTAGAGGCACTCGAAGAAGCAGGCTACAAGGAAGGTGAAAATCTGACGATTGATTTGCAAAATGCCCAAGGTGATCAAGCAAACTTACAGACAATGGTTGAGAAATTGGCAGGGAAAAATGATCTTAACTTTGCCATCGCAACACCGGCAGCCCAAGCCATGCTTAATGCAGATAGTGAAACATCAAGTGTATTTACAGCTGTCACAGATCCAGTTGAAGCAGGTTTGGTTGAATCATTGGAAAAACCAGGTGGGACCATGACAGGATCTACTGATGCAACTGATGTGGAAGGTCAAATCGAGATGTTGCTCAAAGTTGTACCAACTGCGAAGACTGTCGGTATTTTCTACAATTCTAGCGAGGTAAACTCAGAGGTTCAAGCTGAGCAGGCTAAAAAAGCACTCGAAGCAAAAGGTGTAAAGGTAGAAGTGACAACTGTCACGACGACAAACGATGTTCAGCAAGCTATTACTTCACTTGCAGGAAAAGTCGATGCTATCTATCTTCCAACTGATAACACAGTTGCCTCTACAGCTTCAACAATCGGTGATATTTTAAAAGAAGCAAAAGTTCCAGCTATGGGAAGTGACGCAGCAGTTATTGACGCAGCTCTATTTACCTACGGTGTCGACTACCATGCTATCGGTGTTCAAGCTGGTGAATTGGCCGTGAAGATTTTGAAGGGTGAAAAGCCAGCTGACTTAGCAGTTGAAAAACCAAATACAGCGGCTATTACCGTCAATGAAGAAATGGCTAAAGCTGTTGGTATTGATGCAGCGACTATAAAAGCATTAGAAGAGTAAAATATTTAGGAGAAGAAACGTTTATGTATTATAAGCTAGTAAAAAAATTGGCAACTATTTCAGTAGCAAGTATGTGTTTGCTAACACTTGCAGCTTGTTCCTCATCATCAGAACAAGCTTCCTCAGATGTGGTCAAAGTTGGAGTTCTCCAATATATGGAGCATGAATCATTGACAGCTGCCCGTGAGGGTTTTGTGGCGGAATTAGAAGCAAATGGCTATAAAGAGGGTGAAAAATTGGTTTTGGATTATCAAAATGCCCAAGGTGATCAAGCTAACCTTCAAACCATTTCAGAACAATTAATCGATGGAAATGATATTGTCTTGGCAATCGCTACGCCGTCTGCCCAGAGTTTAGCGACTGTGTCTACTGAAACGCCGATTGTCTTTACTGCGGTTACAGATCCCTTGTCAGCTGACTTGGTAGAATCCATTGAAAAACCAGGTGGACTGTTGACAGGTACTTCTGATCAAGCTCCAATTGACAAACAGGTTGAATTGCTAGGACAAGCTGTTCCTGATGCTAAGACAGTTGGTATTTTGTACACTACTAGCGAACGTAATTCAGAAGTCCAGGTAGAGCAAGCTAAGAAATTGCTAGAAAAAGCAGATTATAAGGTAGTGGTAAAAGGAATCACTTCGACTAATGAAGTACAAGATGCTACAACAAGTTTGATGAAGGATGTAGATGCTCTCTTTATTCCAACAGACAATACTGTCGCTTCAACCATGACCATGATCGGTGAATTATCTGTGGAGCATAAGGTTCCAGTAATCGGTGGTTCAACGGACATGGTGGATGAAGGAGGTCTTTTGACTTACGGTACCAACTATGAAGCTTTAGGTCGTCAAACTGCAAAAATGGCTATTAAGATTATCGAAGGAGCCAATGTGTCAGAAACAGCGGTAGAATACCCAGAGACCGTCAGTCTTCACGTTAATGAAGAAATGGCTCAGAAATTAGGTATCGATACTTCTAAGCTTGCTGTATCTGAATAAGATCGGTAAGTATAGAACCTAGTATTGACTACGAATTTAGAAAAAGGAGAAAATCGTGGATATTATTTTATCAAGTATCTCGCAAGGCTTGCTTTGGTCAGTTATGGCGATTGGTGTTTACTTGACGTTTCGTATTTTAGATATTGCTGATATGACAGCTGAGGGGTCTTATCCGCTTGGAGCTGCTGTTTGTGCGACAGGGATTGTGAACGGAGTGAATCCCTTGCTGGCAACCTTTATGGCTATGGTAGCTGGTATGGGTGCAGGATTGATTTCTGGTTTACTTCATACAAAACTAAAAATTCCAGCCCTTTTGACCGGTATTGTAACCTTGACGGGACTCTACTCCATCAACTTGAAAATTTTGGATAAGGCCAACGTAGCCCTGCTCAAACAAGAAACACTGGTGACCCAATTGCAGGATTTCGGTTTGACAAAAACCAATGCTGTTTTGGTCATTGGTCTGGTCTTTGTACTAGCAGTTGTGGGCCTATTGACGCTCTTGCTCAATACACAAATTGGTCTAGCCATTCGTTCAACAGGGGATAACATTCCAATGAGTGAGGCCAACGGTATCAATGTAGATAATATGAAAATCTACGGCTATATGTTGTCGAATGGTCTAATTGCCCTTTGTGGAGCTCTTCTTACTCAGAATAATGGCTATGCAGATCTCAATTCAGGTACTGGTACCATTGTTATCGGTCTAGCATCTGTCATTATTGCAGAAGTTATCTTGCGTAACTTACGCCTGGGTTGGAGACTCCTATCGGTTGTTCTCGGTGCAGTTGTTTACCGTTTGATTATCTTAGCGATTTTGGAAATTCCAGGTATGGATGCAGACCTTGTTAAACTCTTCTCAGCTATCCTTCTGGCAACCGTTCTCTATGTGCCAGAATTGCAGAAGAAATTGAATATTCGTCGTCCAAAATTGAATGGAAATGCTTAGGAGGAGGAAGTCATGTCTACAATTTTATCAATTCAAAATATTCATAAAACCTTCGAAGCTGGAACAGTTAATGAGAACCATGTCCTTCGTGGGTTGAACTTAGATGTAAAAGAGGGTGATTTTATCTCCATTATCGGTGGTAATGGTGCTGGTAAATCAACTTTCATGAACTCACTTGCAGGTGCCTTGACGGTTGATTCGGGCGATATTTTGCTTGAAGGTAAATCCATTAAGCATGTCTCAGCAGCCAAACGTTCTAAGGACATCAGCCGTGTCTTCCAAGATCCTAAGATGGGAACAGCTTCCCGCTTGACCATTGAAGAAAACATGGCTATTGCCTATCGTCGTGGATTGTCACGTGGTCTTGGCTGGGGTGTTAAGGATAGTGAACGTGCTATTTTTAAGGAAGCCTTGAAAGAGCTTGGTCTGGGACTAGAAAACCGTATGAAGGTTGACACGCAATTTCTTTCAGGTGGTCAACGTCAGGCCTTGACATTGATGATGGCTTCGCTGGTTAAACCAAAGGTTCTACTCTTGGACGAACACACTGCAGCCCTTGATCCCAAAACTAGCGATATGGTCATGGAATTGACCAAGAAGATTGTCGAGAGTCACCAGTTGACAGCTCTGATGATTACGCATAATATGGAAAACGCCATTGAATATGGTAATCGTTTGGTCATGTTGCACCGTGGTCAGATTGTTGTCGATGTAGAAGGAGAAGAGAAGAAGAACTTGACCGTTCAAAACTTGATGGACCTTTTCTACAAAAACAGTGGTGAAAAGCTAACTGACGATGAGATGATTTTATAAAAAATAAGACTACTGATGATTTTGAATCAGTAGTCATTTTTCTTATCTCGTCATTTAGTTGACTTTTATTACTTCGACGTAAGAGGAAACTCCATTTCCTTATTTCCAACTTCAAACACTCTACTGGATTGTTTGAACTCGCCTTGCCTGATTTTGCAAAAGCGACTTGCTTCGCTCTTTTATCTCCCACCTTGCACAGTCCATTAACTGTGCAAGCAATCTGGGGGATACGAATAGTCCAGTGGACTATTCGTACCTGAGCCTGAGAACAAAAAAGCGAAGTACATCAGCTGGTCGCCTAGAAACAAGAAAGCATTGAGTTATACCTGCGGCTTTTGATGTGAACTAAAAGACTATACTTGTAGAAATTCTAGCATTTCTTCCATTGGAATTTGATGGATGGCAGCCTGTCCCGATTGAGGGACGATGACGAGTTTGATGGTCTTGCCACGTGCTTTTTTATCGTGAGTTAGGGCGGCGTATAATTCATCTACATTCCAAGGTTGGTGTGTAGTCGGCAAGCCGAATTTTTCACACATGGCGATAATCTTTTCTGTCATACCAGCTGGCATCAGTCCTTTTTTCTCAGCTGCGCGTGAGATTTGTACCATACCGATAGCAACAGCTTCACCGTGCATGACCTGGCCGTAGCCAGCGGTCGCTTCAATAGCATGTCCAATCGTGTGACCGAAGTTGAGGTAGAGTCTGACACCGTTGTCTAATTCATCTTCGACAACAACCTTGCGTTTGACTTCACAGGAGTGGTAGACGATATAGTCAGCATGCTCCAGAATGCTCTCGACAGAGCCGTCTAATTGGTCTAGGGTTTCCCAGAGCTCCACATCATCTATTAAGCCATATTTGACAACCTCGCCCATTCCTTCAATCAATTCTCGTTTGCCGAGTGTTTTGAGGGTATCAGGGTCGATGAGAACGCCGTCTGGTTGGCAGAAGGTCCCCACCATATTTTTGGCAAATGGGGTGTTCACGCCAGTTTTTCCCCCGATAGAAGAATCGACTTGGGCAGTTAGGCTGGTTGGGATTTGTAGGAAATGGATACCACGCATATAGGTAGAAGCGACAAAACCTGCCAAATCGCCAACGACTCCTCCGCCGAGAGCAATGATTCCATCACTTCGTGTCATACCATTTTTTACGAGAAATTCGTAGGCCTGGTTGACGGTATCAAGATTTTTTGAGGCTTCACCTTCTGGAAATTCAAAAGCAATGGTTTCAAAACCAGCTTGTTCTAAGCTTGACTGGACTGTTTCACGGTAGAGTGAGCCAACGTGGTCATCTGTAATAATGGCGATTTTCTGAGGTTTCCAAAGTTCTTTGACCCATGCACCTGTCTGTGCTAAACTTCCTCTTTGGATAAGGATGTCGTAGGGAGTGTTGGGAAGATTGACGGTCAGTTTCATCAGATTTCCTCTCTATTTGATGTCGTATTTCTGGACTAATTGGTCCCAAATCAAGTCAGTCGGCATTTCCTTACCAGTCCAGGTTTGGAATGCTTCAGCCGCTTGGAAAAGGAGCATGCCCAAACCATTGATAGTTGGATTGCCTTGAGATTGGGCTAGTTTTAATAAAGGTGTTTCGAATGGTTGATAGATCACATCCGCAACCAAAAGATTTTCAGGAAAGCGAATGGTAGAAGGAACAGGTTGAGAATACCCATCCATGCCTACACTGGTTCCGTTGACTAGTAAGTCGGAGTTGGTAATATGTTCCTGTAGTAATTGGCTATCTTCGAGCGCTAGGACCTGCATAGGAACTCCAGTTGCTTGAGCAATAGGTGTAAGACTCGCCTGTGTTCTTTCCAAGCTTTGTTGGCGGCAGAAAATAGTAATTTCCTTTGCACCATCCAATGTAGCCTGAGCTATGATAGCAGTAGAAGCACCACCACCACCTAGAATGGTCAGTCGCTTGTTGCGTACTTGGAATCTTCTTAGTTTTTCTAAACTTTTGAAGAATCCAATGCCATCGGTATTGTGACCGATTAGTAAGCCGTTCTGATGAATGACAGTATTGACAGCGCCAATCAGGCGTGCAGAGGCTGTTAAATCATCTAGATAAGGAATGACAGCTTGTTTATAGGGCATGGAAAGATTGATGCCAAACATATCGTAGCGTTTGATATTTTCAAGAGTAGCAGCCAAATCCTCTTCTGGAATTTCCAAAGCGACATAGACACCGTTTACCCCTGTTTCCTTAAAAGCCAGATTATGAATGAAGGGGGAAATGGAGTGTTTGATTGGCTTTGCAACAACGGCAGCAAGACGAGTGTAACCATCAATGTTCATAGCTTACCTCCAAATTATTTATCCTATAAAAAATTAAGGAAAGAATTAGACAGTTTGATGAATTTCACGAATCAGAGCTTCCGTTTTTTCCCAACCTAAGCAAGGATCGGTAATGGATTTGCCGAATACCTCAGGGCTATCTTGACGGCCGTCTTCTAAGTAGGATTCAATCATGAAACCACGGACATATTTGCGAATGGATTCATTCCAATCACGGTTGATGAGGGTCTGACGGACGATACGGATTTGTTCCAGGTAGTTTTTACCAGAATTGTCGTGGTTGGTATCAATTACGATAAATGGATTTTTAAGACCAAATTGTTCATACTGTTTGATGGTTTTCAAGAGAATATCATAGTAGTAGTTTGGCTCATAACCGCCCTTTTCAGTATTGGCACCACGAAGGATAGCATGAGCTAGAGGGTTGCCATCTGTATCAACTTCTGCATCGCGGTAAATAAAGTTCTGTTTGTTTTGTGCGGCGTAGATAGCATTGAACATAACGGTCAAATTACCAGAAGTTGGGTTTTTCATACCAGTTGGCATATCGACACCTGATGCAACAAATCTGTGTTCTTGGTCTTCAACCGAACGTGCTCCGATAGCATGGTAGGACACCAAGTCTTCCACAAGAGGGTAGTTGGCAGAGTAGAGCATTTCATCAGCAGTTGTGAGTCCGGTCTCAGTAATGACACGGTAATGCAAATTACGAACGGCTGCAATTCCGTTAATGAGGTCTGGTAATTTAGAAGTATCTGGCTGATGAACCAGTCCTTTATAGCCTTCCCCATTGGTACGTGGTTTAGCTGTGTAAACCCGCATGACCATGAAGATTTTATCTTTGACTTCCTCTTGAAGCTTAGAGAGACGACGTGCATATTCTAGAACGGCCTCTTCATTATCTGATGAGCAAGGGCCGATAACCAAGAGCAGACGGTCATCTTCACCTCGGATAATTCTTTTCAGTTCTTCATCGCGCTGATTTTTTGCAGCTAGAAATTCTCCTTCTAACTTGGAAAGTTCCTTTACTTTATCAATGTCTAAACTGGTGCTACGTTTGTGGATTCCCATAGTATTTTCCTATCTGTTGTAAATTTCTCGGATGAGTTCTTGTGTTTTTTCCCAGCCTAAGCAAGGGTCTGTGATGGATTTTCCATAGACATCTGGATTGTCTTGGCGACCGTCTTCAATGTAGGATTCAATCATGAAGCCGCGAACGTAGTTACGAATGGATTCGTTCCAGTCACGGTTGATTAAGGTTTGACGGACGATACGGATTTGTTCCAAATAATTTTTCCCAGAATTGTCATGGTTGGTATCGATAATAATAAATGGATTTTTCAAGCCAAATTGGTCATAGAGCTCAATGGTTTCTAGAAGATTATCATAGTAATAGTTTGGTAGGTATTTACCATTTTCATTGACTGCGCCACGAAGGATAACGTGAGCAAGTGGATTGCCAGATGTTTCAACTTCAGTATTGTTGAAGAGGAAGGATTGCTTCTTCTGAGCAGCAAAAAGACCGTTGAACATGACTTTGAGGTTACCAGATGTTGGATTTTTCAAGCCTGTTGGAACATCGATGCCTGACGCTACAAAGCGGTGCTGCTGATTTTCAACCGAACGAGCTCCGATAGCGATGTAGGAAACCAAGTCATCAACCAAAGGCAGGTTTTCAGGATAGAGCATCTCGTCAGCAGTAGTTAAACCTGTTTCCGTAATGACACGATAGTGGAGGTTACGAACTGCTTTGATTCCGTTGATGAGGCTTGGTGCAGCATCTGTATCTGGTTGGTGCATGAGTCCTTTATAACCATCACCATTGGTACGTGGCTTGGCAGTATAGACGCGCATGACCATGAAAATTTTATCTTTGACCTCTTCTTGGAGCTTGGCCAAGCGGTGAGCATAATCTAAGACAGCCTCTTCATTGTCAGAAGAACATGGCCCAATTACTAGGAGAAGACGATCATCTTCACCTTTTAAGATAGCTTCAAGTTCACGGTCACGAGCTTGTTTTTTAGCAAGTGTTTCTGGAGAAAGTTTTGAATGTTCTCGTACTTGATTGATGTCAATTTTTTCGCTGATTGGTGTAAACAATAGGTCTTCCTCTTTCATTTATAGATTTCTCAATTATACCATTATTTTTAAGAATTTAAAACCAATATTCATGATTTTGTGTGAAATTTACAGTAAATTCTGAATATTTTATATAAAGAAAATTTAAGAAATTTTACTTACAATAGGTTAACGATTTTTGATTCATACACTTTGGATAAAAATGTAATGGAAATCGATTTTTTTGCAAGTCATTGTCATAAAAATCAGAAAATATTTAATAAATATGATAGAATGGAAGTAATACTAGTTTGGGGTAAGGATATGAAATTAAGAAAAAACGTAGAAAAACTACAGGGTGTGATTCGTGTCCCAGGTGATAAATCAATCAGTCATCGTTCTATTATTTTTGGTTCCCTTGCAAAAGGTGTTACCCGTGTCCACGATATTTTGCGTGGAGAAGATGTCTTGTCAACCATGCAGGTCTTTCGTGACTTGGGTGTAAAAATTGAAGACAATGGTGATATTGTTGAAGTACACGGTGTTGGCTTTGATGGTCTTCAAGCACCCAAAAATGATTTGGATATGGGAAATTCTGGAACCTCGATTCGTTTGATTTCAGGCGTTTTAGCAGGTCAAGATTTTGAGGCGACTATGTTTGGTGATGATTCCTTATCCAAACGTCCTATGGACCGAGTGACTATTCCACTCAGTCAAATGGGAGTAGAGATTTCTGGACAAACTGAACGCGACCTACCTCCGTTGACCATCAAAGGGAATAAGAATTTAAAACCAATTCGCTACCAACTCCCTGTAGCCTCTGCCCAAGTAAAATCAGCTCTGATTTTTGCTGCCTTGCAGGCTGAGGGAGAGTCGGTCATCGTAGAAAAAGAGTTGACTCGAAACCATACAGAAGATATGATTGTCCAGTTTGGTGGACAGTTGGAAGTCAATGGCAAGGAAATCCGCATCCAAGGTGTTCAGGAGTTTATTGCTCAAGAGATTACAGTTCCAGGAGATATTTCAAGTGCTGCCTTTTGGTTGGTTGCTGGCTTAATCGTACCAGGTTCAAAAATTGTCCTTGAAAATGTGGGAATCAATGAAACTCGGACTGGTATTTTAGATGTCATTAAAGCCATGGGCGGTAAAATGACTCTTTCTAACATAGATGAACTTGCAAAATCTGCTACCATTACAGTTGAAACGTCGGAATTGAAGGCTACGGAGATTGCAGGCGAATTGATACCTCGTTTGATTGATGAGTTGCCAATTATTACCTTACTAGCGACTCAAGCACATGGAACAACGATTATTCGTGATGCTGAGGAGTTGAAAGTTAAAGAAACGGATCGTATTCAGGTTGTTGCAGATGCTCTAAATAGTATGGGAGCAACTATTGAACCAACAGAAGATGGTATGATTATTCACGGACCAACTGCTTTACATGGTGCTGAAATCAATACATTTGGTGACCACCGTATCGGTATGATGACTGCCATTGCCGCCTTGTTGGCCAAAGATGGAGAAGTTGTATTGGAAAGAGCAGAAGCTATCAATACTAGCTATCCTGCCTTCTTTGAACACTTAAATAGTTTGATGGATTAGGAGAATGTATGCCAATCGTTTTACTTGGATTTATGGGAGTTGGAAAAACAACAACAGCACATTTGTTAAATCTCCCCGTTTACGATATGGACCATATCATTGAAGAACGGATTGGTATGCCTATTGCTGACTATTTCAGTCTTGAAGGAGAGGCTTCGTTTAGACAACTGGAGACAGAGGTGTTGAAAGAATTGCTGGACTTACCTAGTAATTGTATCGTGTCAACTGGTGGTGGTGTGATTAAATCTGAAGTAAACAGGAAATTGCTGTTGGCAAATAGGGAGGACAATGTACTTCTTACTGCCTCCTTTGAAGTTTCCTATCAGAGAATTCGTAAGGATAGACAGTCGCAAAGACCTCTCTTTTTACAGTGTAGTAAGGAAGAGTTTGAAGCCCTTTATCGTGAACGAATGGCACTTTATCAAGGTTTAGCCGATACTGTAATCGATACAGATAAACTGAATCCAGAACAAGTAGTAAGGAAAATTTTATGCAAGTAGCCTATCTAGGACCTCGTGGTTCTTTTACACATCAAGTGGCCCAGCAGGCCTTTCCGACTGCGGATTTGCAGGCTTTTGAAACGATTACAGAGGTTATCAAGGCCTACGAAACGGGGGAAGTTACCTATTCCGTTATTCCAGTAGAGAACTCGATTGAAGGTAGTGTTCATGAAACGATTGACTATCTCTTTCATCAGGCGGAGATTCATGCGGTTGCAGAGATTGTTCAACCGATTGCCCAACAACTGTTAGCCACGAGTGCCGATAAAGCTGTAGAGGTTATCTATTCTCATCCGCAGGCAATTGCTCAGGGGAAGAAATATATTCAGGAACATTTTCCTCAGGCTCGTATTGAAATAACAGCTAGTACAGCCTATGCTGCTCGCTTTGTGGCAGAACACCCTGAACAACCATTCGCGGCAATTGCTCCGCAAGCGGCAGCAGTTGAATATGGACTGGAGGTAATTGCGCAAGACATCCAGGAAATTAGCGAGAATTTTACACGCTTTTGGATTTTGGGGGATAAGGCTCCGTCTATTGCACTGGAACAAGTAGCTAAAAAAGTCAGTCTTGCACTGACATTGCCAGATAACCTGCCAGGAGCCTTGTATAAGGCCATGTCTGTTTTCTCATGGAGAGGAATCAGCTTAACAAAAATAGAAAGCCGACCCCTGAAAACGGCTTTGGGTGAGTATTTTTTCATACTGGATCTTGATAATCAGTCTGAGGAATTATTAGCCTATTCTCAAAAAGAATTGACTAGTTTAGACATAACCTATAAAGTACTAGGGAATTACCTGGTCTATATGACCAGCTAGGATGAAGACAGATGAATAAAAACAATAATATCCTAACCCATCATGAACAATTGAGGTTAGATTATTTGCAAAAAAATATCCACTACTTAAATGACAAAGAAAGTCGTGAGTTGGATTATCTATTATATAAAAAAGAGCTGAGAGAACGGCATGGAAGTCCAAGGCAATCTCTACGTAGCTTCACACCAACGGCTTACGAAGATGACTTCGAGGAAGATTATTTTGAAGAGGATGATGAGCAAGAGGAACTGTTGCCTCGCTATCCTGAACGTAGATCCAGAAAAGCAAGACAAACCAAACCTCAACGGTTTCAGTCTCCTCGTATCGAGCCCAAAGCGAAAGTACCTAAACCTAAAAAAGCTCGTAAAAAGGGTGGTTTCAAGCGCCTTATTGGTTTCGTATTGCTTGCTATAGCGCTAGTGATTGTAGCGATGGGCTATAGTTTTTTCAAAGGTATGAATAGCGTGAGTGAGAAGCCAGTAGCTGAGGTCTTCAACGGCGTAGATACATCGAATGGGACAAATATTTTAATTTTGGGAACAGACGGTCGTGTTGGCGAAAGCTCAGGTGAAACTCGAACGGATACCATCATGGTTCTAAATGTGAATAACACGGATAACAAAATCAAACTTGTTAGCTTTATGCGGGATACCTTGGTGGATATTGAGGGATATGAATATAAACTCAATACTGCCTATACTTTGGGAGAACAGGATAATCAGCAAGGGGCTGAAGAAGTTCGGAAGGCGTTGAAGAATAATTTTGACATCGATGTCAAGTACTATGCGATGGTGGATTTTGCAACCTTTGCGACAACGATTGATACACTTTTCCCTGAGGGTGTAACGATTGATGCACAGTTTTCAACTATTAATGGTGAAGTCGTTAGCTCAGTAGAAGTGCCGAATGATTTACAGCTGGAAGAAAATGCTCCTGCTTATCAAACGATTCAGGTCGGTGTACAGCAGATGGATGGTAAGACCTTGCTTAACTACGCGCGCTATCGTTCGGATGATGAAGGTGATTTTGGTCGTACGAGACGTCAACAGGAAGTGTTATCTGCTGTTATGACACAGGCTAAAAATCCAATGAAACTATTCTCTGGCTCCGAAGCTATAGGTAAGGTTGTGGCGATGACTCCGACAACAGTGCCACAAAGCTTTATGTGGCTACAGGGACCAGGCCTTCTATTGGATGCGGCAAATGGTATCGAACGTGTTACAATCCCAGAAAATGGAGACTGGATTGACGACTATGATATGTATGGTGGTATGGCTCTTCGTGTTGATTTTGAAAAATACCAGCAGCGCTTGGCTGAGTTAGGCTTGCGTTAAGAAATATGGTATACTAGAAGTGACTTCGGTCACTTTTTTAGTGGTCCAAAAATAGAAAGTAGAATTATGTTAAAGAAAAACGATATTGTCGAAGTAGAAGTAGTAGATTTGACACATGAGGGTCAGGGTGTGGCAAAAATTGATGGTTTTGTCTTCTTTGTAGACAATGCTCTTCCAGGCGAGAAAATTTCCATGCGCATCTTAAAACTTAAGAAAAATATTGGTTTTGGTAAGGTGGAGCAATGGCAGAGCTTCTCGCCAGACCGTAATCAGGACTTGGATTTGACCTATCTAAGAACAGGTATTGCTGACTTGGGACATCTTACTTATCCAGCCCAACTAGCTTTTAAGAAAAAACAAGTTGAGAATAATCTACGTAAGATTGCAGGTCTGCCAGAAATAGCAGTAGCAGATACTTTGGGAATGGACAATCCTCTTGCTTATCGCAATAAGGCAGCTGTTCCTGTTCGTCGTGTGAATGGGCAGTTAGAAACAGGATTTTTCCGAAAAAATTCACATGATTTAGTTCCGATTGAGGATTTTTACATTCAACATAAGGAAATTGATGCCTTGGTTCTAGCGACACGTGACCTGTTGAGAAAATTAGACTTGAAGCCTTACGATGAGAAAGAACAGACAGGACTTGTGAGAAATATTGTTGTTCGTCGTGGTCATTATTCAGGTCAGTTGATGCTAGTTTTAGTTACGACTCGTCCGAAGATTTTCCGTGTTGAAAACCTTGTTGAGCGTTTGACAAGCCAATTTCCAAATCTTGTTTCTATCGTTCAGAATATTAATGACCAGAATACCAATACTATATTCGGTCAAGAATTCCGTCTTTTGTATGGCAGTGAAACTATTACAGATACCATGTTGGGCAATGAATTTGAAATTTCTGCACCGTCTTTCTACCAAGTCAACACTGAAATGGCTGAAAAACTCTATCAGACCGCCATTGACTTTGCAGAATTGTCGGCAGATGATGTCGTGATTGATGCCTATTCAGGTATTGGGACAATTGGTCTCTCCTTTGCAAAACAAGTTAAGCATGTTTACGGTGTAGAAGTCGTTGAAAAGGCTGTCCTTGATAGTCAGAAGAATGCTGCTCGAAATGGGATTGATAATGTTACCTATGTCTGTGATAGTGCAGAATCCGCTATGCAAAAATGGGTGGCAGATGGAGTCAAGCCAACTGTGATTTTTGTCGACCCACCACGAAAAGGTTTGACAGAAAGTTTTATCAAAGCAAGTACTTCTGTAAAACCAGAGAAAATCGTTTATATCTCTTGTAATGTGGCAACCATGGCGCGTGATATTAAACTTTATGAGGAATCGGGGTACAAATTGACGAAGGTACAGCCGACTGATTTATTTCCAAATACGCATCACATAGAAGTTGTGAGTTTATTGGAAAAACGCAACTAGATTGTCCAGCTTGCTCTCTCGTTTTTGGGCAAGCTGCTTCCAAGGTCCACAGGACCTTGGAACTCCCAAATACGCATCATATAGAGTGTGTTGGACTGCTCGTAAAAGCTTAGAAACCTTTGAACGAAAGGGATAATGAAAAGCCTTGGAGACAAGGCTTTTTGTATTGAGGTGGGGAAGTATCAGAGTGAGGAATTTTTTGGAGTGTGTAGAAGTGATAGCTAGAAATTTTCAGTTTCTATTTCCATTTACCCTGTGGGGACGTGTTTGTTTCCATTGACAAGGAGTTTGTGGGAATAGAAAACGTACCCACCTCTAATATCGCCTGAATGGGCGAATGAAGTGTGAGTTCTGAAATTGATACAATACAACTTAACTTTTTTTGAAAAAAATTCGAAAATTTATTTTGACTTGCGAATATAATAAGTGAGAGCAAGTTGCTTACTTATTAATGATGAAGAGGAAAAGTAGAATGACAACAATTTTTTTAACAAAAACAAACTGCACTAATTGCGGAAAACAAAGTACTTTTGAAAGATTTGATATGGCTTTTTGTGATTGGTAAAAGACTTTGAGGGTATGATATAATAGCGCAGAATTTTAGTATAATTAAGATGTAGAAAATTAATGGGAAAACAGCAGGAGAAGATAAATGATATTGAACACAAAGCGATTAAATATACGACCGTTTAGATCAGATGATATCGAAGATACTTTTGAAATTTATACTGATGCAGATGTATGTAGATACCTTTTAGAAGATGAATGGAATACTGAAGATAAAGAAGAGTTCGAAAAGAAAATTAAAAATAACAAATTAGAGGAGAACTCGAGCTTAAATCTTGCTGTAGTATTGGATAAAAAGGTTATTGGTGATATATCCGTTTGGTATACAGGCATGAAACAAACTGTAGAGATTGGATTTGTATTTAACCCAAAATTTTCTGGGAAAGGTTATGCAAATGAATCGGTTGAAGCCGTAATAAAAAAATTATTTGCTGAATATAATATTCATAGAATTCAAGCAAATTTAGATGCTAGAAACATAGCCTCTAAAAAATTATGTCAAAACCTTGGGATGAGACAGGAAGCACATTTCATAAAGGATTATTGGAATAAGGGTGAATGGACAGATAGCTTCGTATTTGGAATGTTGATTACAGATTTGAAGAAATAATTCGTAATACGTTACTCATCAGATTATAGCATGACGGTGAACAAGAACTTTGTTACATTTAGTAAAGGAATTGTCCAAGCTTTAGAATACCCTGCACATGTACTTGTTGCTTTTAATAAGGATACAAAGGTAATGGGTATACAAGTTTGTCGGGCAAAAACTAGGGGAGCATTTTCTTTTTCAAAACCTGTTGGGGAGCAAAAAGGTATTGTTCAGGTAGGTCATAAAAATTTAAAAGAAAACATATCAGGAAACTACCTATTGGATGGAAACCTTCCCCTGAGAAGATTGCAACAGCAAAAGAAAATGGTTTTGATCTAGGACCTGGGGAGACTTGGGTCGACAGTTATTGATTAATCAAATTTTTATATCATAAAAAATGGGAACAGTAAATCGAACTGCTCCTATTTTTGTGCTAAGTAAGTTGTTGTATTCTTGTAAGAATAGCGGTAGATTAGCGGATTCTCATCTATGGTACTTATCTCAAATAGGAAGAAGTGATCGCGGTTATCTTTAGACTTCTCTTTATTCAGGACAAAGTAATTCTTACGTGAAGTCGCCATTGTTTTGAGGATATCATCGGTCAGGAAGGTTAATGGAATATTCATGTTGGAGTAGCGGTAGAAGTCACGTTCAAAATCTTGGTAGCTCTCGCTGTAATAGTCCATTTGCAGGTGATTACGCTGAAACTCAAGCTGATTCATAATGCACCTCCTCAACAAGTTCAATACTCATAATATCTTTCAATTTCAAATTGATGTGACCTGTTGTAGTTTTTATCAAAATGAAATCTTTGGTCAGACTTGGTATAGTCCCAGTATAGGAAACATGCTTGTTTTTCTCAATCACATAAATGCGCGTGTGTAGCTGTCCAGCGTATACTTGGCTGAGGAGTAATAATTTCTTCTCTAGTGACAAATCTGACATGTACGTTACTTTGTTTGTATCATCTGAGAGTGCTGATGTATGCTCAGATAGGAAAAAGCCCATCCATTTTTGCATCTTTGTATCCTGGTACTCTCTTGCTGACTGAAATGGCAAGTATGAACGATCAATCATTTTAATCCCTCCAATCCACCAGCGGAATGACCGCCGATAAGTTTACTGCGTTCAATATTTCTGGAACCTTCGGTTAGGACGGTTCCTTTTTGAATAGCTAAAAAGCCAAACTGTTCTCTGACAACATCAATTGCTGTCTGAAGTCTATTTTCTTTTTCAATTTGTTCTACATCATCAAAAAGTGACAGTAGAGTAAAGTTTTCATCTACAAAGCCACCATAAGACACACCGATTTGCCTCACTGCACCAGAGGTGTATTTCTTTCGGAATAATTCAAGTACATGACCAACCATTGTTTTTGGAAGATTTGCTGGGTCAATTTTTTTCTGAGCATTAATTGATTTTTTCATCTCAGTTCTAGAATAGCCAATATGAATAGAAACGACAGTAGCTTTTTTATGTGCCGAGCGAAGACGGTTAGCAACTTGGTCAGCCATTTCAGCTAATACGATTTCAATTTCTCTTTGGGTTCTGTAATCTCTAGGAAGTACTTGAGAATTACCCAATCCTCGTGATTTTGGTTTATAGGGTTCATGGACGTTGCTCTCATCAACACCATTAGCATGAAACCATAGCTGAACACCGACTTTACCGAATTCTTTTTTGAGAATATCAGGATTGAAATTGGCCAGTTCTTTGATTGAATGAATACCAAGTTTTTGTAAATGAATCTCGGTTTTACTACCAATTCCCCAAAAGTCGGTTAATTTCGGAATGGACCATACCTTAGTTTCTACATCTTGGTATGACCAGTTAGCCCTCATTGTAGCGGTTTTCTTAGCTTCATTATCAAGAGCTAGTTTAGCTAGGAGAGGGTTGGAATTACTCATTCCCACAGTTGAGATAATACCTGTTTTACGGTAAATATCTCTCTGAATCATAGCCGAAACATTATCTAACTTACCTTTCCTTGACATTGACTTATCAGAAATAAAGTAAGAAAGTGAGCTAGTAAGGTCAATAAAGCCTTCATCGATTGAATAGGGGAGAATATCATCTGGAGCGGCATAGTCTTGAAAGATATGCTGAATCTCTAAATTCTTCTCAATATATCTGTCCATGCGTGGAGGAACAATAAGTGTACGCTTTGCCCAGTGTTCGATGAAAGATTTATACTTTGGTGTTACGTCAATCCCCTGTTTCCACGCATTCTGGTAGCTGAATTTACGAGTGTTTATGTCAAACGGTAAGTCGTAAGAACGCCCTACGTTTGCTTTTCCGAAAACTTTCTTAAACATAGGAGAAGAAGCCAATATTAATCCTGCTGCATTATCTGCTCGGCTCATGACGCATAATGATGTGTAGAGCGGATGCAATCCTCTATCCACACACTCTACCGAAGCGTAAAAGGACTTCATATCGAGAAAGGCTATGTCACTTTGAGGCTCTATAGAGTAGTCGATATAGCCCATAGGGTTATCTCCTTTTGAGTTTCTCTAACTCTTCAATAAGCTCACTAATGTAGTCTGTGATGTCGTATTCGAACTTATCGGGAGTAAAGATAATGCGTTCGTCCTTTATGTAAATCATTTCTTTAACATTCATTGGAATTCTCATCCTCCTCGGTCATAGCAATCAAAATAGAATCTTCTATCAAAAATGCGTAAGGATAGATTTTAGCATTCTCATTTTGAGGAATAAGAATTTCATCGAATCCTTCATTCTCTAGTCGCTCTTCAAAGTTGTCCATATTGAAAATTTCGACTTTACAGTCCGGATTGAAACCATACGTCCCAAGTTCTAAAATATCCTTTAGCTTCATGACTATACTCCCTCTACAGGCATGAAGTGGCCTACAACTAGACCAACAATTTTTGGTTCATCCTCATAAGGGATGAACTTTTCAGGATAGTCCTTATTCAGGGAAACCATTCTGAACCCATATTCTTCGCGGTAGAGTTTTTTGATATAAACTGAGTCATTCCATGATAATGCATAGACTGCTCCATCATAGTCGAATCCGTTTGAACGAATTAGTGCGACTTCACCACTCTTATAGATTGGCTCCATAGAGTCTCCCTCAATCCAAGCAGCAATGTCGTAACCGTATTGTTCCTCATCGGAGTAGACTGTTTCAGTTTCAAATTCGTCAAAGAATCCTTCTCCTAGACCAGCTGAGAGTTGGATATCTGATAGTACTTGTACTGAGAAGAGTGGAGTGACGTTTGAGGTTTGTTGTGAGAGAAGAATCTCCTCAACATATTCCTCTGCTTTTACCTGATTTTCGGGAGATAACTGAAGATAGTTATTGACGATATTGTATTCAGATTCGAAATAGGTGACGGGGACATCAAGAATAGTAGCAAGAGCAGTAAGGTTTTTTTGGTTAGGTACAGATTTTCCTGATTCCCACTTATTGTATGAAGCTCGATTAATATCTAAAAGATTTGCAAGCTCTGATTGAGAGTATTTTTTCTCGTTTCTTCTTTCTTTTAGACGAATCCCTGAAAACATGATGTATCACCTCTGTTGCTTTATTATGCAACAATTATACCTGAAAAAGAGTTGAACTTCAAGGATTTTTTTTATTTTGACTTTAGATTGCGAATTTCTACAGATTAAAATAAAAATCTGTAGTATTTTCCGGGATATAAAACACCTTTAAAGTTATAATATTCGAGTTTGGTTTGTTTTCTTTAAAATAAATCTGTAGCTTTTTGTTGTACAATGCTACAGATTTTTGATATAATTTTTAAAAATATATTTTGTGTCGAGGAGAAATTATGGCAAAAGTAGATTATTCAATTCAACGTTTAGATGATATAAGTTTTGCAGATATTGTTAAGGAAACACTGTGTAAGAAACATAACAAAGCAATTTATTATTCTGCGTTTCTAAGAGAGGACAGTGTGTTAGAAATACGGGAGTTACTTGAAGAGGAGACTGATTTTACTGCTGTTATTGGTATTAGAAATGGTTCAACTTCATCCCAGGGATTAAGAGCGTTAGTTGATACTGGCGTAAGTGTTTTTGTCGTTGATACGGGTTCGCAAACAACTATTTTTCATGCGAAATCATTGTTATTAATTGATGAAGAAAACGAGAGGGCTTATGCAGTAATTGGTAGTTCTAACTTTACCGTAGGTGGTTTTCATAGGAATATTGAGAATAACGTAAGTTTAGAGTTAGACTTAACCGATGATTCTGATAAAAAATTTTATGATGATTTTCTTAAAGGATATCAACAATTGTTGTCTTTTGTAGATGCTGAAAATGAAGATGGGGTAAACACAAGTAACGTTTTAAAAGTAGATAATAATAATCTTGTGGATGACTTGCTTTCAGATGGACGAGTAATTGACGAAACAATTAATAGGGTAAAAATTAGTTTAGGTAAATCTTCTATTCGTAGTAAGACTGTCAAACAAATGAAACTTACTCCTATTAAGAAAAAGCAAAATTTAACTAAGAATTCAAAAAATAATGATGGAGGTATTAAGGTTAATAAAACAAGTCCTGTTTTAACATCTACATTATCAGGAACAGTAAGTGAAGTATGGAAATCCAAAGAGCTGAAAGAAAGAGATTTAACAATTCCTTCTAATAGTAGAACTAACTCGACAGGTTCTATGCTAATGAAAAAAGGAGCGTATGATATTGATCAGCAGAGCTATTTCTACAATGAAGTGTTTAACCAACTTATTTGGTCGAATCGTGAAGGTAAACCGACATATAATTATTTTACAGAAGCTAAATTTCACTTCATTATAGAAGGAATTGAGTATGGACCATATACATTAACATTGAAATATGATGAGAGAACCGATACGAAGAGTTATCAGCAGAAACAACCGAATGTAAGTTTATCTTGGGGTGAAGCAAGAGATATTATAAAAAATCGTAATCTGTTAGGAAAAATAATGACTCTTTATAAAGTTGATGGAACAACGGATGAGTTCTTAATTGAAATTACTGGTGAATAAGTTTACTAATTTTCTTATGTGTTGATATAAATCCAAGCCTATGCTAATATCGTCACACAATAGAAATTGTGAAATATATGGATTTTTGAAAAGGAGCGAAGAAAGTGTTATTAAAAGAAAATGCATCAATTGAGAAGTTAAGTGGACGGTATTTTACCCCACAATTAATAGCAGATTTTGTTACAAAGTGGGTTTTGAATCAAGAAACTAATATCAAAAAGATCTTAGAACCGAGCGTAGGTGACGGAGTATTTTTAAGGAGTCTTAAATCTGAAAATGTAGATAAATCTTCTAGTATTCTTGCAATTGAAATAGATGAGGAAACTTCTCATATAGCAGCTCAGTTAAGTAGGTTTCATCATATTTCTGGTTGGCATCAGAAAAATCAAACAGAGGTTGATGGGGACTCATTAAATGTCGTGGTCAATGATGATTTCTATCATGCTTACAAGAATGGATTAGATAAGATGAGATTTCAAGGAATCTTGGGAAATCCTCCTTATATTAGATATCAATACTTAACTGAAGAACAGAGAGAAGAACAAAGTGAGATTTTAACTAAAAACAAAATGAAGCCCAATAAATTAATCAATGCCTGGGTTTCATTTACAGTAGCATGTATTAGTTGTATGGATAGTTCGAGTCGAATTGGGTTAGTCATTCCTGCGGAATTATTACAAGTAAAGTATTCAGAGGATTTGAGGAAATTTTTACTAACAGAACTTAATAGATGTACCATAGTTACATTTGATGATTTAGTGTTTGATGATATAGAGCAAGAAGTGGTTCTTCTTCTTGGTGAAAAAATAAAAGGTGACAAAGAACATTCTATAAAAGTTGTACCTTTTAAAAATGCAGATGATTTACAGGAACATTCATTAAATGAGTTTGAGTTTATGAATGTTGATAAAGAATCTAATAAGTGGACAAGATATTTTCTAAATAACGAACAAATTCACTTAATTAATACCATTAAGCAAAGTAATGAATTTGTTGAATTTTCAGATGTTGCTAAGTGTGAAGTTGGAATTACAACAGGTAATAATGCATACTTCTGTATCAATGAAGAAATTGTGGAAAAATATGACTTAAGAAAGTATTGTAAACCATTAATAGCTAGAAGCGTAAATATTAAGGGAGTCCAATTTCAAAAAGAAGATTGGGAAGAAAATATTGAGTCAGGGGCTAGAACATACTTATTGGATCTCAGTCCATATGAAAAAAGTGAATTTAAAGATGGTGTGAATAATTACATAAAATGGGGAGAAGAAAATAGCCACAATACTTCTTATAAAACGAGAATTCGTGATGAGTGGTACAAAGTCCCTTCGGTGTGGAGTCCAGATATTTTCTTTTTGAGGAGAAATTACCAATTCCCTAAAGTTATGTTGAATACAGAAGAAGTATCTGCGGTAAGCACAGATACAATGCACAGAGTTAGGTTGAAAAATCATGCTGATGGGAAAAGATTAATTGTTGCCTACTATACAACTGTTGGTTTGTTATTTTCAGAGCTTGAGGGGAGAAGTTATGGTGGAGGTGTACTTGAAATATTACCTAGTGAGGTCTCAAAGATAATGCTTCCGAATATTTTTGATGCTAAGAAAGTAACAGATGCTGAGATTGATATACTATTTAATAAAATTGACGAATTTATTCGTCAAAACGGGAGTGATAATATCGAAGTGCTAATAAATGAGTTAGATAATAAAATATTAGTTGAAAAGATTGGTTTAGAGATTAACTCTGTGATAGAACTCAGAAAAGCTTGGAAAAAATTACAAAATCGTAGACTTTCACGAGGAAGAACAGCACAGTAATCGTTCCTGATTACCTAAACTGTAGTTGTAGCTATGATATTGTTGTTGATAGTGATATTTTTACTGAATGTGCGAATATCAATGGAACCGATGTTCCAAATAGCTACATTCCATTAGTAAAAGGGAGTTTGAAAACTCCATATCATAAGCCTGAAGTAGATTGGTATATTAGATGGGATAAGAGTGAGATTAATGATTATCATGTTTTTAAAAAAGCACGATTTCAGAATAGTAGCTATTATTTCAAATATGGCATTGCAACTCCAATGCTTAAAAGTAAAAAAGTTCGTGCTTGTCTAATGGAAGACAGTGTATTTGATCAAAGTATTGTAGGTATTTTTCCAAAAATATCATCAGATTTACTATTTATTTTAGCATTGCTTAATTCTGCTATAGTCAATGAAATTATTCATTCTATTAATCCAACAGTGAATAATTCAGCGAATTATCTAAAACGTATTCCTATACCAAAAATAAACGAAATTGAGAGATAACAACTTAACAAACTTGTATTAGGTATTGTAGATAATCATGAGGACAATCAGAGGGAGCTTGATGAGCTCTTTGATAGACTATATGCTAAATTGAGATAAAAAAAGGTTGGGACTCCATCGAGAGTTCCCAGCCTTTTTTCATAGCTATTCTGATATTTTATTATTCCAAGCACTACCAAATAACTCTCCTCCATTTGGATATAACCTAAGTACCTCGGTTTGTTTTAGAATTTCTTGGCATTTTTTTGAATATGATTTTTCTTTATCAAAAGTGATGAACACTTGCTTTTTTTGTTCAAGATAGCATTGTAAGATGCCTTCCAGTCCTTCATCTTGAATTTGTTTTAGAAAGAATGAGTCATGACCAATAATCGGAAGGTTAGTAAGTTGTAGCATAGCTATATCAAAAAGAATAAGTCCTTTATACTCAGAACCAGTTCCCCTATCTTGTGGAGTGTAAAACTCATAGGATTTTGCTGATTTTAATGATATTTTAGGACTGGTTTTAGTACCATTATAGATTTTATCATTTATGGTAGACATTCTTGAATTGAGTCTTTCTTCAATATCATCCAGGATGGCTCTCATTAGTTGATTATAGGCATTATTTAAAGCGCGGATTTCATCCGACAGCTTTTCTTTTTGTTTAAAACTTTCATTGGAATCTCTAAGTTGAGTGATTTCTCGTTGTAAATAAGCATACTGTTCCAATATTGACTGAGAGACGTTTGATACGTTACTAATTTGGGATATTTTATCCTCTAATTGATTCACTTGAGAATTAGTTAGATTAATAAGGTTTTGTAATGTTTTAGCCGATTCTCTGTATTCTGCACTTAAAACGGATGTAAGTTGCTGATGGAAGGACTCAATTTCAGAAATCGTTTTGATGTCTACATTAGGAAAGAATTGTTGTAGCGATTCAAAATCTTTTTGAAATTGCTGCCTTTTAGGATTGCGTTCTGCTTCAAAGCTTCGTTTTTGAGACAATAAGCTAGAGCGCTGGCGTTTTGCATCAGATAATTGATGTCTAAGTTCTGATAATTGTTGTGCCTGAATAGAGTCTAAATCAACCAAACCGCTATCACTTTCTCTGGTAAGTTGATTTATTTCCTGTTCTAGTTCTTGTATTCTTTTTTCGTTGTCCTTATATTCAGTTTTATTCTGGACTGTAGCAATGAACTTATATTTTTGAGCAGCCACAAAGACTTTCTTTCTATCTTCAGCATCTTCGATATATTTTTTCTGCTGCTCTATTTCACTATATCTATTGAACAAACGTAATAGTGTATCGATACCCTGTTTATCTGGGGAGTCTTTTGCAGCTTTTAGTGGTTTCTTATTATCGATAGTTTCTCTGCCCCAAGCACGTATAAAGGGACTTATGGAGGCTCTAAACTGAATGAACGGATAGTTCATTTTATATTTTTGCTTTAGAAAGTGACAGTATGCTTCCTTATCTAAACGTTTAATAACCGTATAGTTACTGTCACATTTATTGAAGGTAGTAGAATTATCAGTTGAACGAGAGAAGTAGTATGACTGGTTATCAAAAACGAATTCATATTTAATTGTATGATGGCCTACGTTTTCAACAATATCGTAGGCTTCTTCGACATAGTCACTTCCTCCAAAAATAAAATCAACTATTAGAAGGAAAGTAGACTTACCAATAGAGTTAGCAGCATTTTCGCTACCCATGACTGTATTTAATCCAGGATGAAATACGATTGGCTCTCTAATTTTTCCTTTTTCTAAAAATTTATCACAACTAATTTGTTTTAACATAATACAGCATCCCGTTTTCATTCATATCGATTTTCTTAAGAGCATATAGACAGGTCACTGCATCAGTAAATAGCGTGATACTGTCTATTTTTTTATAGAGTTTTATATAGAGTTCTCTTGGAGAATAATCATTATTTCGTAGTGCTTCTAAGATGATGGGAAAGAGAGGCAATATGCTTTTCTTATAAGAAACTGCTTTATTCGGTAATTTCATTGAACACCTCACAATTTTGGATAAAGTAAGATACGATAATTTTACATGCGTCTAAATGTCCATTGCTCAGTTTTGATTGATTTAAGAGCCAATTGGCAAGATTTTCTACGATCTCTGGTTGTGAGAGATTGGTATTAGCTAATTGAGTAAAAACTTTTTTTATATCACATTGAATCATTATGAAATTACTATTTTCAGCAAACAAGTCTTTTATGTATGAGAAATAAGTAAGTACGTGATATTGAACTGTTCCCCTTAAAACACTGTGCTCAGGTAAGATTTTCTGATTGAGTTTAAGGGCGGTCATATTCAGGGTTGTTGAGCTTGAGCTTCCAGTATAATCGTTTAGTGCATCTATGACTTCGGTGATTTGTGTTTCAAGATTTCCGTGATTCATAACTTCTTGAATCTCAGTTAACTTCTGAATTTCTTGTTTAATGGACAGTAACTTTTCATATTCGTCAATATCAGCATAGTTTTCATACTCGTTAGCGTCTTGAATACATAAAGGGATTTTATTATCGTATGAATCTAATTTAGCTGGCGGGGGCATGAAATTCTTAAATTTATCTGCAGTATCCTTGTCAAGATTGGAAGAGAATATCTCTACTATTTTGTATGCTCGGATTGTAGTGTCTTTTTTTTGACGTGTTAATGGTTTCTGACAGAGAGGACATTTATTACGAACCTGTTGTAAAAGCTCAATATCCTCAATTCTAGGTGCAGAATCAGTCATCTTATTCGTCTTGTTAAGGGCATATAGAAAAGAATAAGTTAAAAACTCAACTTCTTGCCCATTTTCTAAGTATCTTGCTAGTTCATCATACTTTTTCGGAGATGCTTCTGAATCACTGTTGATGCACTTTAATATGTTGTCGAAAATATCTTGCTTATTATGTATGCGTAAGTCAGAACAGATATTCTTTTCAAAATTTTTTAGCGTTGCTTGGATAATGTTGTAATCGTTTGAAGCTTGGATAAAAGCACTATCAACTTCAATTTTTCTTTGTACGAGGCGAGTAATTTTTCGATCATCTATTGATGTTGTAATACCGTTTAAATTAGATAACGGCTCAAGTAGTGTTATACCGAGCGGCCCCTGCTTTAAAGTTGTCATCCCAGGTAACAGAAGTTTTAAATATGAGGAAAAATTAAATTCTTGCAAATAATATTCTCCTTTCAATGAAAAAATTGGTCAAAAATTGGTCAAAAAGAGGACAAATACTTTTTGATTTCATTATCTTACAATAGCAATGTAAGTAAGTTACTCGAGATTTCTAGTTTTCTCTTATTATATCACGAAACTTTCATAACTTGTGAAATTTCTTTGTAATGGCTTACATTTGCATGAAACCTATATTCGTTTGCTAGCACGACTTGAGGTGTAGGTATCAAAATTCAAATATCAGTATTTCAAGTCTACTGATTGTATATTAAGCAAAGGAAGTGCTTATGCAATCAGAATTAAATATTTTTGTTGAGTCTATTGTCTCATTTTCTTTGCTATGCGATGAAAGCGAGACAAAATATGGCAAACCAAGTAAACCATAGTCAATCTAACAATAATCCCTACCGTTATGAATCCCAGAAATCATATGATGGTCGTCCTTGTCTGTCGGGAGAAGTGCTAGCACCATTTGTGATTAAGGATAAAGTGATGCTAAGTGTGCTGAAAATCAATCGTAATAATTTAAGAACCTTTAAATTTGGAGGTAAATCAGTATTAGTTGGTTTTGTACCAGTTACTCTAGAAGAGTTTGATATCACTATGAAAATATTCAATGCTGATGTTCATGAGTATCTAAGTCGCCATTCTAGGAGTAAACTTGATACAACATCACTTGAAGAAATGATGGAAAGCAAGGATGATATGAGGTCGTATGGCTATGATCCTTCAGCTATTTCATCCTATGAAGAAACACTTATGCTGAATGAAACTTTGAAGGAGTTGATTGAAGAAGTATATCAACGTAGTCCTAAGCATGGCAAAATTTTAAAACTGATATATGGTAATTATGAGATTACCAAGCAAGAAATCATCGCCAAAATGGGGATGAAAAAGACTCAAGGCTATGCTGCAATCAAGAAAGCACATGCACTCGCAAAGGAGGTATATAAAGAACTAAATCAATAATTGAAAATCGCCATCTCGTATTGAGGTGGCGATTTTTTGCTAATCTTTCTGATAGAATAAGCATTCGTATCCGTCGGCGCGTAGATTAATGTCGGACATCCAGTCTGGTGCAATTCCCATTAATGATGCAATCTCATCAAGTTTTTGTTCCATAGGACATTCGATTATTACTTCATCATGGACATGGCCAACAATTTCAAACTCTTTCAGTTGCATCAAGGAGTAAGTAAGAATGTCTCTACTGATAGCTTGGACAATGTTCTCCACAAACTTTGGACCGTAACTTTCTAGTCTCTCCCAACGTTTGGCAGTTCCAGTCCCTTCGTAGGTGACAGATTCCCCTCCGAATTGGTTCTCACCAATTTTAGGTTTGACGTAGGCGAGTTGATGACCAGATGGTAGGGTGATGAATAAAATGCCACTTTTAACTTCAAATTGAATACCGTGAGTTGATGTTGGATTTAGCTTTTTAACAGCAGTTTTAACCGCCCTGTCTACATCCCACCAGAAGAGAACGATATTCGGATTGGCTTGCCGCCATGAACTTACAAGTGGTTGGAGTTCTTCCTCAGATAGTCCCATGTCAATGGCACCCATGGCTTTGAGTGCCCCGACTGAACCACCATAGCCACATGCAAGCTCCGCAATTTTCCCTTTTTGTCTGAGTTTGGAATTTTGTCCATGCTTTTCAACTGGTACTCCAAACATCTGAGAAGCGGACATACAGTAGATGTCTTTCCCTTGTTCAAATACTTTACTGCGCCATCTCTCTCCAGCTAAGTGGGAGAGTACACGAGCTTCGATTGCTGAAAAGTCGCAAACAATGAATTTCTTTCCTTTACTAGGGATAAAGGCTGTTCGGATAAGTTGAGATAAGGTATCTTGTGTGTCGTAGATTAGCTCAGTAGCTTCTAAGTCACCGGTTTTGAAAAGTTTTCTAGCTTCCCCAAGGTCAGGAAGATGGTTCTGTGGTAAGTTCTGAAGTTGCACTAAGCGTCCAGCCCAACGCCCTGTACGGTTAGCTCCATAGAATTGAAACATTCCTCTTGCTCGACCGTCTTTACAAACACAGTTCATCATGGCCTGGTATTTGGAGACACTTGATTTGGCAGCTTGCTGACGAAGTTTGAGAACTTGAGCAGTTGTTTCATCAACCGTTTTGAGAAGTTCTTTCACAGTTTTTTTGTCGAGTGAATCTGTAGTTACTCCGTGATCACGTAACCAGCCAATCATCTGCAGGACTGAGTTAGGATTTTCAAGACCTGTTAAGGCTTTTAGTTCTTCTTGGATTTTAGCTTTGCTCTCTCCGTCTATTTTGATAGCAGCTTTGACAAAATCAATATCTATGCCAATACCACGGTCATTGATAATCTGATCCTGGTGGTACTCATTCCAAACGAAGCTAGGTACTGGGAAGTTTTTCACCCGTTCCTTAATGGCCAATTCGACCTCAACATCACGTCTGTTGTAATTGATAAATGTAGACCACTTGTTAGGTGCGTGATGAGGAAAGTTACGAATTCGTCCCCCATTGACTTTTGTTGGCTTACAAGGCACGCAGAAGTAGCGAATGAGGTCAGCCCCCTCTCTCATCTTTTTGTCTTTGAGTTTGAGAACTGTTCCAACCCCTTCTAATGAAAGTGGGAGTCCTAAATATGCGGACCAAATCATGCTACACCGCCATGAATTGGGCGAGAGAAATCCATCTGATAAGAATTCAGGATGATATTTCTTGAGCCAGTTGGATAGGCAAATTCGCTCAAATGAAGCGTTGAATGCCCATTTAATGACACTATCATTCACCAAGGCCTCAAGGATATCTTGTGGAAAATTCTCTTTCGTTAAGTCATATACAGTCACTGGTCCATTATCGACAGAAACCGCAATTAAAAGGAGTTCAAAACTGTCATCTTCCGCATAGCGATATACACCAGATTTTCGTAAGTCAATTTCACAATAGGTTTCGATGTCAATGCTGAGTTCTTTAATCGGCATAGTTTGTCCTTTCTGAAAAAAGTGACAGAAGTACTGCCACCTAAAGTTTTATTTATTTTTCCGACTGAGTGGCGTTTGGCTAAGTTTTTCTTTATTTTGCTTTGCCCTACGTTCAATTTCATTTCGAATGTCATCTCTTATGGTCATATACCCGAAGTATAGTCCGATTAGCACCCAGAGTCCCATAATTGTACAAGTTAAAATAGTATACATAATCAATCTCATTCTCCATTTCTAGTTCTAGTTCAAAAAGTCATCATCATCTTCAGTCGCAAAATCATCCTCAGCACGAGTACGACCACCGAGTGGCTCGCCATCACGCAATTTTTGCAAGTTATTCAAACCGCAAGCAATACCTTTATTACCATTGGAATTAAATGCGTAGAAGGTGATTGAAGCACGACCATAGATACCAGAGTACAATTCTGAGGTATCAATGATTTCTTGACGATTACCATCAACTACACCAGGTTTGTGAGGTGAGTTGGCATTTACAAAGTATGCATTTTTGTATGCTTCATCATCAGGGCGTTCAAGGTCACCGTCACGTAGGGGAGTTTTCAGAGTAGATAGAGCAGGTACAGATTTACCGTTGCCCTTTAACTTTGACTCACCTTCTTTATAGGCTTGTTCAATAGCAGCCTTGATTTTGTTAATGGTGACGGTATCCTCTTTTGGGATGATGAGAGAGGCACTATACTTGGGAGTGCTACCATTGATAGATTTTGGTTCGTTGGCATTTAAGTAGCTGAAGCGAGTGTTTGGTCCTGTTATTACTTTAGTTGTCATATAGTTAATCCTCTTTAAATTCATTTTTTGCAAGGTTCATCTCTTGACGGCCATCGTCAATTGGAACGAGTGTTGGTTTACCACTTGGTTTTATTACGAGACCACCAAGTAGGTCGTTAAAAGTTTTCTTGCCAAGTAACTTAGTCATGGCAGTGATAGTGAGCAGTTTCTTCTCATAAGGGTCATAGCCTGCTTCAATCACTGCTTGGCTAACGGCTGACTCATTTGAGAATTTACGAACAGAGCGACCTTCAACCAGTTTGTATCCTGGGATAGGATGTCCATCTGTTGCTTGATTTAAAGCATAAGCTTTGATGTCGTTTGCCCATGAAATCAACAAATCTAGTTTAGGCAAAATATCAGCGATATCCTCGTTATCAAGGGAAGCTGGATCCGCAAACTCCATCTTGGCTAGTGCCAAATTATCCTCAGCACGCTTTCGACAGACATTCTTGAGTTTACAGAATTGGCAGTGTTTACCAGATTGTATCTCCCCCTCACCTTTGAATGCAAGTTCAGCTTTTGGAGCGAGTACGTTTTCAGCCCATTCAAGCAACTCAGCTTTTTCCATCTCAAAGGTAGAAATGTTATGTTTTCGTGGTTGAAAGATTGTCATGGTAACTTTATCGAAATCATAAAGTCCATCAAACATCTCAAGTGCTCCAAGTGCATAACACATCATTTGTGGGTTATGGACTGCATCAACTAGAACACCAAGCCCGTGCTTGTAGTCAATTACCTGAAGAAGTCCGTCTGCTACGATGAGGCAATCCCCAGTTCCAAAGCCATCAGGCACCCATTTGGAAAAGTCAAGTCGTTGTTCGATAAGAACTGTGGGGTCACGAGAGTAGCCTTTGGCTTTCTCAACTTGTTCCATGACATAGTTGCGGTATTCTTCTGCGCAATTCTGCATTTCATCGTTGTAAAATGCTAAATCCTCAGTTGGATCACGCGCATTCCTCCCTAAAGCTTTCTCGACTAGATAAGCACACAACTCGTGAGCATCAGTACCTTCAAGAGCAAACTCAGATGTTGTGCCTGGTAGTTCCTCTGTTAGGCGAACAGATGGTGGGCAGTTCAACCAACGATGTGATGCAGATGCGGATAGAATGGCGTGGTTAGTCATTACCAATCCCTCCTGCTTCTTCAAGTACTGCCGCAAAGTGTTTTGGATCAAGTGCTGATAGAGAAGAAGCACCGTAAGCGTTTAGAAGAGCACGGACATCTTCCTTATAGCCATCTTTTGCTTTCGAGGCAAGTACAGCACGGATATCCTCTAATTGAATTTCCTTTTGTGGTTCTGGTTTAGATTGATCAGGTTTTGTTACTGTTTCTTCCTCAGAAGAGAGGAGTTTCTTGAATTCATCTACCAAGCGAAGGTAGTATTTTGCGGTTTCCTCCATTTCATGAATTAGTCTATTCAGTTCTTTCATTTTGCTCATTGCTTTCTTCCTCCTTTATCTTACGAGCGAGTTGCTTTGAGATGACGCTGATGGCGGTGAGTGTATCGACCAGTTCATCATTATGATTCACAGTTATTTCTTGAGTCATTTTGTGACCTCCTATCTTATTAGGTAGAGATGTGAACAGAAATTCCGGTTTTTATGAAAAATTTTTTGAATCGATGTTTTTCATCCCTTACACATATATAGGTAATACTGGGATGTAATTTTCCGCTTTTTTATAAATATTTTTTTAATTTGTTATACATAAAAATAATCTCCCTCTGGCTATATAAAGGAAGATTATTTTTTTTTGAAAAAAGTTTTATTAAGGGGCGGAAAAATCAGCCGTAGTTCTACCTAATAAGGTAGGAGGGAAAAATCTCCACACATCATTAATTACATTTGGAGGGTATATAATGCAATTTACCTTATCTCATTCTGGACAGACTGGGGTTCAGACAACCACGGTTTATCCCAATCAAGTAACTATTACTGATGAAATATCGCTACAAACTGTTGTGCAATTCGACCATGTGGCAGGGCTGTTTTTAAACAATACACGCTCAAATACCAATTTCATCCAGTCGAACGTTTTGGTCATGGATATTGATAATGACCATTCTGAAAATCCAGAAGAATGGATAACTGTAGAACGATTAAAAGAAATCTTTGCGGATTACAATTTTGCCTTGGTAACCAGTAGAAGTCATTTGAAGGCTAAAGGTGGCAAAGCACCTAGACCCAAGTTTCATATCTACTTCCAAATTAATGAGGTAACAGATAAAGACATCTATGTAGCAATGAAGGAAGAACTCTGTAATCAATACAAGTTTTTTGATGATCATGCCAAGGATGCGGCAAGGTTCTTCTTTGGAAATCCAAATGCGCAGGTTATATGGCATGATTCATGGCTAACTATTGATGAAGATTTGTT